>JBGPDL010000032.1:0-29120 GCA_041482275.1 Gemmatimonadota bacterium
ACCCATGGTGGTGATTCGAGTCGCCCGGATCGCAACCCTCGGGGCCGTTGCCGACGCCCTGGTTGCACTTGTCCTTGTCCTTATCCTTGTCCTTATCCTTGCCGTTGCCGTTGCTGCTCGCGCAGCCGACGACCGCGGTGCCGGTAAGCGTCACGTCTCCAACTCTAACTCCAGTAACTCCAGCTTTGGCTCCCGCCCACGCGTTCCCGTTCAAGGTGCCACCGGTCATGGTGATAGCCGCCCCGGCCAGGATGTTGCCCTGAAAGGCCGAGCCCGGAGTCGTCGTTGTCCCGATTGTCGCGGCCTGGGAGACCCACCACGTCACATTGCATGCCTGCGCGCCGTTAGCCAAGAGCACCGCGAAGTTGGTTCCCGTGAGGGCGCCCGTGCCGGCGGGGCCAGGGGTCCCGATCTTGAACAGCCAGGTCGCGTTGGCGTTGCCACTCGCGTCGAGGGTCAACGTAACATCCGTCGCCGTCAATGCCGCACCGGTGCAGTAGACACCGGGAGACAGCGTCGTGCTAGCCGGGATCGTACTCAGCAAGGTATGGGCGAGGTCGCAGTCCCCCGTCTGGGGCGCGAGCGCGTCGTACTGGGCGACGAAGGCATTGAAGGCCGCCTTCGCGGCTCCGTCCCCGATATGAGTCGACCCCGTAACCGGGCAACGGACCAGGGTGATCGCGCCGGGAGGGGTGGCCTGGAAGGTGCCCACGTCCCCGATGATGCTCCCGTCGGTGCAGCTTACGGCAGCCTGGCCGAGCACCGTGAAGCCCGACGCCGCGGCGCCACCGCCGCCACCGCCACCGTCGCGGTGCGCGAGCAAGGCCGGGCTCGATGGTCCGTTGGAATCGGTGTTACACGCCGCGGCAAAGAGCACGGCGAACGATGCAACGACGGCCAGTCGCGCCGTCAGGCGAGGCAGAGTAAACATGGTTCCTCCCAGCTGTTGGTGTGAAACGCAGGCGCGTTCCGGGATCCACGTCGGTGTCAGACCTCGCTCGCCCACAGTACACAACTTGCCGGTGCTCGACGCCGGCGACCATCGGTCGGCGGGATGAAAATCGGCTTAACGATTGTGGGCGGGCGCGCCGATCTGCGTGGAGTCGGATGGGCTAGCTCTTTGGGTGCAGGCGAATGGGTCAGCCGGAGGGGTCACCCCGATGCGGCTGTCGAGGCTCCGGCCTTGACGTCCGCCGCGAGGCTTCATCTGCTACGAACAGGCCCGGCAGGAATCGAACCTGCAACCCCCGGTTTTGGAGACCGGTGCTCTACCAATTGAGCTACGGACCTAAGAGGCGAGACGTCTGGCCGCCTGGACGTCTTGCCGTCTGGTCGTTCAGGGTGGCTGACGGGAATCGAACCCGCAACCTCTGGAGCCACAGTCCAGCGCTCTAACCGATTGAGCTACAGCCACCAGACGACGAGACACACAGAATCTAATCCTTCACCCCTCGGGCCAGAAGCGGCGGGCAAGCTCGGCGGTGCCGGCATGCGCGGGCACCGGCGCTCCATCGAGCGTGGCGATCGGCACCACGCCACGTACGGCGTTCGTGAGGAACAGGCTCTTCCCGGCAAGCCCAGCGCGCGGGTAACGCCCTTCCTCTATTACTTGCGGCACGAGCTCGAGCACCCGTGCCCTTCCGATGCCCGGCAGAATCCCGAGCTCGAGCGTCGGCGTGCGCAGCCGGTCGCCCTGCCACCAGCCCAGCGTCCACACCGTCCCCTCGGCCACCAGTCCGTCGGGCGTCAGGAGCAGAGCATCATCCCCACCCGCCTGCTCCGCCTGCTCGGCGGCGTTCACGAAGCAGGCGCGCTCGGTGGTCTTGTGAGAATACGGCTGGTGGAGTTGGGAGACGGTGATCACCGCCGGGGCCCCAAGCCCGGGGAGCTCGCGCACCGTCACGCTCGCCCTGCCGTCCCGAACCTCCACCCGGAGCACCGCATCCCCGGTCTCGGCGAAGGGCTGCACCAACGCGGCCACATCCTGCGACGGCTGCGAGAGACCGAGCTGTTGGAGCGAGCGCTCGAGCCGGGAGAGATGGCGTGCGAGAAACGGGATACGCCCCTCCCGCACGCGCATGGTCTCGATGAGACCGTAGCCCGCCTGATCCATGCCGTACCGTTGCCCCGTCCCCCGTCCCCGTGCTGTGCTACGGTTGCTCCCCGACCACAACCGGTAACTCCGTCCGCTCGCTCCACTCCGTGAACGATCCGTCGTACACGCGCACATGCGGATAGCCCAGGAGGTTGTGGAGCGCGAAATACACATGGCTCGACTCCAGGCCGCCGTTGCAGTAGGCGATGACCGTTTTGTCCGGGGTGATCCCCTGCGCCCCGTAGCCCGCCCGGAGCTCGTCGCGCGGCTTCCACACCGTCGCGAAGTTTACCTTGGTCAGGTCGCCCTGCCAGAAGTGGTTGATCGCCCCGGGGATGTGCCCGCGCCTGAGCTGGGCCCCCGCCCGCCCGGCGTACTGGTCCGGGTTGCGCGCGTCCACGAGGACGACGTCGCGCCCGCTCACGGCGACCTTCACGTCCGCGAGCGCCGCGCGGTCCGGAGTGAACGCACCGGGCGCGAACGCCGTCGGCTCAACCGCAGGGTAGCGTCGCGTGACGACTCGGTTTTCGAGGGTCCACTTCCCGAACCCGCCTTCGAGGAGAGAGACCGACGGATGCCCCAGGCCCTGGAGTATCCAGGCGAGATACGTCGCGTCGTTGTCGCGGGTCTCCCCGGCGCTGTAGATCACCACGGGCCGGTCGGCGCTGATCCCCAGCCGCGAGAACAGCGCCGCGTACGACGGCAGACCGAGGATCTTGTTGGGAACGCCGCGGTCGGCGGCGCGCAGCTCCTCGACGTTCAGATACACGGCCCGCGGAATGTGCCCTTCGAGATACAGCGTGTGATCGTTGCGCACGTCAATCACGCTGACAGCGGAATCGCGCTGGGCGAGGAGCTCGGCGAGCTCTCCGGTCGAGACCAGACGTGCCGGGGCCGCACCGGCAGCTACGCATACCAAGAGCACGAAGAGACAACGGTTCCGGTTCATGGTTCGAGTCCCATCAGTTCCTTTTCGACCTCGAGATAGACGCGGTTCGCGTTGCGGCGCTCGCGCGAGTGCAGCGACACGGGGCGCCCCTCGTCGGCCGGCGGCAGCGAGTCGAGCGCCCGGTTGAGCGAGCGATGGTGCTCGATGGCCCCACGCATCGCGACCCGGAGTCGCGTGATGTAGTCGCGCGTCCGGGCGATCAGCGCGCGGGGGGCCGCGGGTACGGCCCCGTGGCCGGGCACGGCGACCCGAGCGTGGAGCGCGTCGAGCGCAGCGAGCGCCCCGAGGAGCCCCTGCGAGCTGCCGTCCACCACCATCGTCACCCCGTCCTCGATCAGCAGGTCCCCCGCGAACACCACCCGCTCAGCCGGGAGCCACACGATCAGGTCGCCAGCGGTGTGTGCCGCGCCGCGCCACGGATGCGCGATCACGATCGTCTTCCCCCTCAGCCGCAGCGTGTCCGCCGTCGTGACGGCGACGTCCGGGACGTCGGCGTAGGTGAAACCTGCCATGTGTGCCTTGCCGACCACGAGCGCCCAGGCCGATTCGGCCGCCTCCCGGCTCTGCTCGTCCACTCCGGTCGAGACGTCGGGATGCGCGATCACCCGGGCGCCGGCCCGGCGCAGCACGATGGCGCCGAAGTGATGATCGGGATGGTGGTGCGTCAGTACCAGCCAGCGGATCGGCTGGCGGGTCACCGCAGCGATCGTGCGAACCAGCTGCTCGCCCTGTGCGGGACTCGCGAGTGCGTCAATCACGACCACGCCGTCGTCCGTCACGGCGAAGCCGGCGTTCGGACGGCCTTCAGAACCCCTTCCCGTATCGCCCATGACGGCATAGACGTCGGGAGCAAGCGCCCTGACCGGCAGACGATCCGGCAGGAGAGTCGCGGCGCTGGAACGCTGATGGGCGCAGCCGGAAGTCGCGAATAGCGTCACGAAAAGACGTCGCAAAGAAACGTCACGAAACGACATCGCGGGAAGCCGCGGGCGGGTGCCTCTCACGTCATTACGTGACGCCTCTCCGCGACGGCGCTACGCGACGAATTTGACGTCGACCTGCTGAGTAAAAACGCCGCCCCTGTTGTCCTTCCAGACAAACTTGAGCGGCGCCTCGCGATCGGCCACGAGCGAGAACTCCACGAACGGATCACGGCTCAGGCCGGACGTCCACACGAAATGCGCCACTTCGCGATCGCCGTACGTCACGCGCACGTCGTTGATGAAATGGGCGGGGATGGGGTGGCCTTCGGAGTCGCGGAACAGTCCCGTGGCCATGGGATGCTCGATCAGCGCGCGCACGTCGATGACGTCCCCCCGGCGAATGGTCGTCGGGACGAGAATCCGCGCCGCTCCCACGTCGAGCCGCATCTCAGCCGCAACCGTTGATGGTGACGCGGACGTCGGCCGCGGTCCCCCACACGGCACCGTCCGACGTTTCGATGATGGCCCGCACCGGCGAGGTCATCCGCATCTTGATGCGGGTGCTCACGAACGCCTGGCCGACCTCCGGCGTGAGCCGGAACTCCGCGAGGTGAATGTCCGGGTTGTTGTCCACCAGCACGTGGATGGCCTTCACGTACGCGTTCGCGGTCATCGGCAGATCGGATTCGATCATCACCGGGACAACCCGCCCGTCGGCCGCGACGGTGGGCACGTCCAACTGCACGTGGCCCGGCTGCATCGGCCGATCGCCGAACAGCTGCTGCAGAACCTGCTGCACCTTCCACGGCACATCGTCGCGCGGACGGAGCGGGGCGAGCGCCAGCAGGCGACGCGCGGTGAGGATGAAGCAGGCGAGACCGGACCACTGCAGGAAGGCACGACGCGTGAAAGCCGGCATACGACCCTACAATAGGTGACCGCACCCGCCCCGGCAAGTTGCCTATTGGAACCGCGTTTCACATGTTGCTACCCGGCCCGCTGACCATCAAAGGATCTCCATGCGCGACGTCTCCGTGCTACGTCTTGGCGTGACGTGTTTCTGTGCAACGCTGTTTGCCCTTGGCTGCTCCCACGGCCCCCCCGAAGGCTTCGCTCCCGATCCCGGCCTGGTAGCGCAGATCCGCGACATCCGCATCGTGACGGCGTACGCGCGGGCCTGCCCCGGCGCCACGATCCCCACGAACTACGAGGCGGTGCTGACGGACGGCGCGCGGGTGCCGTTTTCGCGCTCCTACGACAAGAAGCACCCGCCGCGGCTGCACGTGATCTTTCTCGACCGCTCGAGCCCCGAGGCGGTCACGCAGCAGGATGGCGACTGGGTGACGGAGGCGAACCCGCTCCTCACCGCGACGACGGGGTTCCGCCTGACCGCCACGCTGCAGGCGAAGCCGAGCGTCACCAACACCGTCGTGGTGCCGCCCGACTACAGCTGCATGCCGCACGCGTTCGCGTTCTCGGGCGAGCCAGGGGGGCCGGGACAGTCGGGGGGCAACGGGCCGGACGTGTCGGTGCGTCTGGCCATCCTGCGCTCGCCGTTCTACGACCGGTTGTTCGTCGCGGGCATCCAGGTGGGCCTGGCGCCGCCGTTTTACGTGCTGCAGGACGCGAGCGTCGTGCCGCCGGCTGACTGGCTGGTGATTGACTCGCGCGGCGGGCGGGGTGGCGCGGGCGTGGCAGGCGTGATCGGCAACGACGGCGCGGCGGGAGCCGCGGGCTGCCCGGCACAAGCCGGAGGCCCGGGCGGGAACGGCGGCAACGGCGGGCCCGGAGGCTCCGGCGGGCGCGGCGGGCGCATCAACGTCGTGGTACCGGTGGACAATCCGTTCCTCGCAGGGATCGTGACCGGCAACAGCACCGGCGGCGCCGGTGGCCCCGGGGGTCCCGGGGGAGCGGGAGGCAAAGGAGGCAAGGGCGGCAAGGGGGGGATGGACGCCAACCGACGCTGCGCCGATGCGGCGGACGGGGCGCCGGGCCAGGCCGGCAACGCCGGCTCCACCGGCAGCCAGGGGGCGCCGGGGCCGCGATCCATCGTCGTGACCGCGCCCGCCAGGGAGATCTTCGGGCTTCAGGTGTCGCCCGAGCTGGGCGCCTTGCTCGAGCGGCTGCAGCGCCGGCCCTGAGGCCGGGCGCTCACCGCACCACGAGGTGCGAGTACTGCAGGAAGTTCTCGACCACGAGCTCGAATTCGTCGCCCGGTGAGACAACCGGCAGCGCGGTGGTCCACGAGCCCACTCCGGCGACGGGGTCGGCGACGAGCGTGACGCTCGTGGCACCGCTCAGCAGGTCCACCGGGATGGTGAACTCGATGGTGCTATTGGTGGTCACCATGCCGAGACGTGTCCACATGGCGCCGCGGACGATGTAGATTCTCACGTCCGACCAGTTGCTGTTGGTGACGCGCAGAGTGACCGGGACGCGTGTTTCGGGAGCGGGAGTGGAAGCAGCGGCGTCGGAAGAAGGTTGGTGGCGGGCGCACGCACCGGTCGCGAGCGGATGAGCTGCACACCAGGCGATCGCGAGCAGCCGCGCCAACTTGATCGGAGCCTGCGCCATCGGGTCGCTCCCGTCGCTACAGTCGCTACCCTAGCCGTAACATACTGCACCACACCGCATCACAGAAGGGATCGTCATGTCCGGGTCGTATGACATCATCATCGTGGGCGGCGGCCACAACGGCCTCGTCACCGCGGCCTACCTCGCGCGCGCCGGCATGCGCGTGCTGGTGCTCGAGCGCCGGGAGGTCGTGGGGGGCGCCTGCGTCACGGAAGAGCTGTGGCCGGGATTCAAGGTGTCCACCGCCGCCTACGTGAACAGCCTGCTCCGCCCCGAGGTCATCCGCGACCTGGATCTCCGGCGTCACGGCTTCGAGCTGCTGCCGCGCAGCCCCTCGTCGTTCACGCCCTTCCCCGACGGGCGCTTCCTCTTGATGGGGCCGGACAAGGAGCTCACCCGGCAGCAGGTGGCGAAGTTCTCCGCCAAGGATGCCGAAGCGCTGCCGCGTTACGAAGCGATGCTCGAGCGCGTGGCGGACTTCATCGAGCCCACCCTGCTCCAGACGCCGCCCAACCCGTGGTCATTCCGGCCCAAGAACCTGGCTCAGCTCGCCGGGCTCGGCTGGCGCTTCTTGAAGCTCGGAAAAGACGGCCCGGGCGCGCTCGAGATCCTCACGGGTGCGGCGCTGCCGATTCTCGACCGCTGGTTCGAGTCGGAGCAATTGAAAATTGCGCTCGCCACCGACGCGATCATCGGCGCCATGGCGTCCCCGACGGTTCCCGGCACGGCGTACGTGTTGTTCCACCACGTGATGGGGGAGTGCAACGGCGTGCGCGGGATGTGGGGCTACGTGCGCGGGGGAATGGGCGGGATCACCCAAGCGCTCGCTTCGGCCGCGCGGGCACACGGCGCCGAGATCCGGGTGAACAGTCCGGTCGCCAAGATCACGACGCGCCGCGGCCGGGTGAAAGGGGTGGCGCTCGAGGACGGCACCGAATTCCACGCGAAGAAGGTCGCCTCCAACGTCGACGCGCACGTGACGTTCCTGCAGCTCTTAGACGCAGGTGATCTGCCCGCCGAATTCGTCGCCGGCGTGAAGGGCATCGACTACTCGAGTGCCTCGCTCAAGATCAACGTCGCGCTGTCCGAGCTCCCGGACTTCACCGCCGTGCGCGGCAGCGGGCTCGCGCCCAGCACACACCTGCGGGGCACGATTCACGTCGCGCCGACGCTCGAGTACATGGAGCGGGCGTACGACGACGCCAAGTACGGCCGCCCCTCCGCCGACCCGATCCTCGAGTGCACCATCCCGTCGGTCGTGGACACGACGGTCGCGCCGTCCGGGAAGCACGTGATGTCGTTCTTCGTGCAGTACGCGCCCTACCGGTTGCGTGGCGCCACGTGGGACGAGGTGAAAGACCGGTTCGCCGACCGCTGTTTCGACATCCTCGACCAGTACGCCCCCAACTTCAAGCGGTCGGTGATCGACCGGCAGGTGCTCTCGCCGCTCGACCTGGAGCGTCGCTTCGGTCTTACGGGCGGGAACATCTTCCAGGGCGCGATGACGCTGTCGCAGCTGTTCTTCCTGCGGCCGCTGCCCGGATACGCCGACTACCGCTCGCCCATCAAGGGGCTGTATCTGTGCGGATCGGCGACGCATCCGGGCGGCGGCGTCATGGGGGCGTGCGGCTACAACGCCGCCCGCGAGATTCTCAGGGACCGCTAGTCGCTCGCCTTTTTCGCCGTGGGCGGCAACAGCCCGTTCAAGCGCAGGTAGATCGCCATCTGGCTGTAGTGGTCCGCCCAGTCGCCGACGGTGATCAGCACCGCCGCTGCCTTGGTCACCTTGCGGCCGCCGAAGAAGTCGATGCTGTCGCCGAGCTGCGCGTCCTGCATCGGCGCGAGCACGGTCTGGCAGAACTCAAACGACGCCTTGAGACCCGCCACCAGTTTGTCCTTGGTGTCGCTCCCTGCGACCTTGCCGCGGTCCGGGGCCTTCTGGCCGGATGCCGCGCCGCAGAGGTAGTCATTCCCCTCCCGGACAAGGTGGGCGACCACGTCGCCGAAGCTCATCTGGGCAGGCGTGGGCTTGAAGCCGTACTTGTCGGCCGGCATCTCCTCCGCGGCGTCCACGATGTTCTTGGCCTGGCGCTGCTCGATGAAACGAAAGCCGTTGGTGACCGGATTCTGCGCGGCGGCGATCGAGAGGGGGAGGGCGCAGACGACGAGCAGGGTGGTACCGAGTGTGACTCTCATGCCGATTCTCCTGTGAAAGGCGTGGTGGCGGCCGCCGAATTCTGCAGCGGAAAGCGCCTCCCGTCCAGACTAGATTAGAGGATGCGCCTACCGCTCGCCGCTGCCCTGCTCCTCGTTCCCCTGACCGCCACGGCCCAATCGAACGCCGCGCGGATGGCGAACGACGCCTACACCCGGTCGCACGACTACGACCTCGTGCACCAGCGCATCGAGGTCCAGAACTTCGACTGGGAACACACCTCGTTCGACGGCCGCGTGACCACGACTCTCGTGGCGCTGCGGCCGGGGCTCGACTCGGTGATCCTCGACGCGGGCCAGCAGCTCGGGATCACCCGGGTGGCGAGCCCCCGCGGAGCGGCGCTCAGGAGCGCGAGGCACGGTGATACCCTCGTCGTCTACCCCGCGCGGCCGGTCGCGTTTCGCGATACCCTGCGCTTCGCCATCGAGTACCACGGGGTCGTCGACAACGGGCGCGGACTGACGTTCATCGAGCCCGAGGGGCGCGCGCACCGCCCACAGCAGATCTGGAGCCAGGGTGAAGAGCATGACAACCACCTGTGGTTTCCGACCTACGACTTTCCGAACGACAAGCTGACATGGGAGCTCGAGGCCACCGTGCCCCAAGCGTACACCGTGGTCTCGAATGGCCGCCTGGTGGCGGACCGGAGGAACCCGGGCGGGACGCACTCGGTCACGTGGCGCCAGGACCGGCCGGGCGCGACGTATCTCGTCTCGCTGATCGTCGCCCCGCTGGTGAAGCTCGGCGACCGGTGGCACGGAGTGCCGGTGGACTACTACGTCTATCCCGCCGACTCCGGGCTCGCCCGACGCCTCTTCGGTGTCACGCCGGACATGATCGAGGTCTACTCCCGGCTCACGGGGATCCCCTACCCGTGGCCCAAGTACGCGCAGTCGACCGTCGCTGACTTCTTCGGGGGAATGGAAAACGTGAGCGCCACCACGCTCGTCGACTGGCTGCCCGACGAGCGCGCGTACCTCGACCGGCCGTGGTACCAGTGGATCCTGATCCCCCACGAGCTCGCCCACCAATGGTTCGGCGACTACGTCACCACGGAGAACTGGGCGAACATGTGGCTCAACGAAGGGTTCGCCGAGTTCATGCCCGGGCAATACTGGCGCGAGAAGCTCGGGGCACGGGCCGAAGACGACTACTATCTCGATGAGTATCGCCAGTATCTCAAGATCGACCGGCGGAGCCGCATGCCGCTCGCGGCGCTCGGCTCCAACAATGTCTACCCCAAGGGCGCCCTGGTGCTGCACATGCTGCTCCGCTACCTGGGCCCCGAGCGGTTCTGGGCGTCGCTCCACGCGTACCTCGCGCGCCACGCGCTCTCCAACGCGACCACCGACGACCTGCGTCAGGCGGTGGTCGACGCCACCGGGGAGAACCTCGACTGGTTCTGGCGGCAGTGGATGTACGGTGCCGGGCACCCGGCTTTCACAGTGACCGCGGCATACGACACCGCGGCCCGGAAGCTCACGCTGGCGGTGAAACAGACCCAGACGGATTCCGCGAAGCCGGACAGCGTGGGAGTCCGGTTCGAGACGCCGGCGGTGTTCCGCATGCCCGTGACGATCCGCGTCGGGACGCCGGACGGAGACGTGGTGCAGCGAGCGGAGCTCGCGGCGCGCGAGCAGGCCATCGAGATCGGGGGGCTCGCGGGCGCGCCGACGATGGTGGTGTTCGACGACGGCAACACGATCCTCAAGGAGCTGGCCTTCGACCAGCCCACCGCCTGGCTCGCCACCGCGCTCAAGCGGGATCGCGATCTGTGGAACCGCCAATGGGTGATCGAGGAACTCGCGAAGCGCACCGCGGACACGGCGGCGGCTGCCGCGCTCGGCTGGGCCGCGACCTCGGCGGATTACTTCCTCACGCGCGCCGGGGCGGCCGAGGCGCTCGCGCGCTTCCCGGAAGCGGGCGCCGCGGCGCCGCTCTCCGCCGCATTGCGCGACACGTCGGCCCAGGTGCGCCGCGCCGCGGTCACCGCGCTCGGGCAGCTCGGCGGGCCGCGCGCCGCCGAGCTCGCGCGCGCCGCGGCACGCTACGACGCGAGCTACGCGGTGCGCGCCGCGGCGCTCACCGCACTCGTCCGCGCCGACTCCAGCGCTCGCGACAGCGCCGTCGCCTGGGGGCTCGCCACGCCGTCCTACCAGGACGTGATCCAGGAGGCCGCCTACCGTCTGGTCGCCCAGACGGGGGACACGGCCGCCATTCCCCAGATCGAGGCGCTCCTGGCGAGCAGTCGCTACCCCGCACACGTGCTCGCGGCGCTCGCGGCCCAGGGCAGCACCCACGCGCTCGACGTGCTCGTCGCCCACCTGGACGACGAGCGCCAGGCCGTGCGGGGCTGGGTGATCGAGGCGTTCCGGTTCACGCTGCCGCGCCAGCTCGGCGTGCCGCGCTTGCGGGCCGTCGTGGCGGAGCTCAAGTACGCGGATACGAGGAAGGCTGTGGAAGCGGCGTTGCAGCAGCTCGAGAAGCCGGCGTCGGACGACGAGTAGCGGGCGCTACCGACCCGCCGCGACCCGCGACGCGGCCCGGCGCTGCCACCAATAGAGCGGCAGTCCAGCAAGCACCAGCAGCGTGCTCATGGCCACGTCCATCGGCTGTTCGCGCGCGGTGTTGTACAGGAGCCAGAGCGCGAACAGAATGAAGACAATGGGCGTGATCGGATAGCCCCAGGCCCTGTATGGGCGCACCATGTCGGGTGCCTTACGCCGCAGCAGGATCACTGCTCCGCACGACATGGCGTAGGCCACGAACTCGGCGAGCACCACGTACGTGAAGAGATGATTGTACGTCGTCTTCCACGACGGATCGCTGGAGATCAAGGTCAGCGCGATCGACACGAGCGCCTGCACGCCGAGCGATGGGATCGGCGTCAGGAAGCGCGGGTGCACGCCGGCCAGCCAGCGCGGCAGCAGGCCGTCGCGCGCCATCGCGTACGGCACCCGCGCCGCCGTGAGCACGATGCCGTTGTTCGATCCGAGGGTGGCCGTCATAATCGCCACGGCGACGAGCGCCGCCCCAGCGCGACCGAGCGTGACCTGCGCCGCGTCGGAGGCCACGAGCGACGACGCGGCCATTTTCGCCGGCGAGAGCACGTAGGCGAACGATGCGGTCACGAGGCAATACAGTGCGATGGCGATGAACGTCGATAGGATGATGGAGCGCGGCAGGTTGCGCTCCGGATCCTTGACCTCGCTCCCGACGTACGTGATCTCGATCCATCCGTCGTACGCCCACAGCACCGCCACGAGCGCGACGCCAAACGAGGCGATCTGCTTCCCCAGCGGGACGTCGGACCAGAGCGGGGCGAAGTTCGCGACGCCGCCTCCCGGCAGCACGAACCCGACCACGATCAACACGACCACCAGGCCCATCTTGATCAGCGTCAGGACGTTCTGGGTTACGGCTCCGAGCCTGACGCCCAGCGAGTTGAGCACGGTGAGTCCGATGATCGAGACGACCGCGACGGCCCTGATTCCTGTGTCGCCGAGCGGAACGAAGAAGCCCAAGTACGTGGCGAATCCCAGCGCGATCGCCGCGATCGACGCCGGGTTGATGACGACGCCGCTCGTCCAGCCATAGAGATATCCCCACAGCGGGCCGTAGGCCTCGCTCAGGTACACATAGATCCCGCCCGCCTTGGGCATCGCGGCGCCGAGCTCGGCAACCGAGAGGGCGCCCAGCAGTGAGACCACACCGCCTACCACCCAGACGAGTATCGTGGGCAGTGAAGCGCCCAGGTCGAGGGCGATGACGCTCGGAACGATGAAAATGGCGGAGGCGATGATCGTCCCGACGTTGATCATCGTCGAGTCGAGCAACCCGAGCTGGCGCTTGAGCTCCGCCATCAGCGCGAGCGCCGGGTCCGGTAGGCCTGCTTCAGGAGCTTCTGGAAGTGGTAGACGCCTGCCTCGAACCGCACGGAGAAGCGGCCTTTGTCATACGCCCGGGAGCCGAGCCCTTGCTGCACTCGCGCGCAGATCTCCGCGTCTTCGTGCTGCACCTTGTCGGAGAAGCCGATGTCCGCCTCGATCCGCGCCCGCGCCGCGGCGGACGCGACGTCGTCGTAGTAGTAGCGGAAGATCACCTTGCAGCGATCCGGGGCCACCGGAATCACCAGGTTCGACTGCAGCCTCCCCGGCACCACGTTGAGCATCAGGTTCGGAAAGACCTGATAGTACAGCGCTTCCCCGCCCCCCGCGGTGTAGACGTTGCTCTCGCCCGTGAGCGGTCCCACCTGCACCGAGTACCAGTCGTGCACCTCGGTGACGTAGCCCTCGTAATCGTACAGCGTGAACAGCTCGGGGTGCACGTAGGGCACGTGATAGCCCTCGAGGTAGTTGTCGACGTACACCTTCCAGTTCGCGTGCACGTCGTACTCGATCCGGCGCGCGAACTGGAGCGCGCCGATTCGGGTAGGCACGATGCGCTCACGGATGCCCCGGAGATACGTCTCGAGCGGTTTGGGACGCTGCGCAGATTCACGAACACCAGCCCTTCCCACTCGGCCAGGTGCAGGGGGGTGAGGCCATAGTCCCGTTTGTCGAACAGCTCCACGCTGTTGAAGTGCGGCACGCCGCGCAGCATGCCGTCGAGCCGATAGGTCCAGCCGTGATACTTGCAGATCAGCATGTCGGCGCTGCCGTCCTTCATGGCGAGCGGTCCGCCGCGGTGGCGGCACACATTGTAGAACGCGCGCAGCGCTCCGTCCTGCCCTCGCACCACGATGATCGGCTCGCCCGCGACGTCGCTCACCACGTGATCGCCGGGATGGGCAAGCTGGTGGACGTCGGCCACGTGCTGCCAGGTGACGGCGAAGATCGCCGCGCGGTCGAGCGCGTGAAACTTCGGGTCCGTGTACCAGGCCGACGGGATGGTTTCGGCCCGCGCCAGCGGACGGACCCGCAGGTCCGCCGCCTTGAGACGGGGCAAGCCGCCGTTGTCGGGGCTCATGGGCTCAACCGGTTGTATTTCCTGAGCACCTCCCGCAGTCGGTCGTGCGGAAGCGCGTACACCGTGAGGTCGTCGGCACCGGTCATGGTCCGGGCGGCGAGCATGGCGTTCACGATCGCTTCCTCGGTCGCCTGCACCGTCGCCTCGAACAGCGGGGTGATCTGCTCGTTCGAAACCATGGACACCCGGGCGAGCCCGGAGTCGCGGGACGCCTGCGGGTTGGCGGTGGAGAACGCGATGAAGATGTCTCCGGACGAGTTCGACGCGAGGCCACCCAGCCGGCCCACGCCGAGGGCGGCCCGTTTGGCGATGCGCTTGAGCTGGTGCGGCAACAGCGGCGCGTCGGTCGCGACCACGATGATGATCGAGCCCAGGTCCTGGCCGAGCCGCGCGTCCGCCTCGGAGCGCGGGCCGCTGCATGGCTCGTGGCAAGGCATCAGGTCGGTGATCTCGCGTCCCACAGGCACCCCGGCGATCCGGAGCGGCCCGCGCCCGCCATAGTTGCACTGCACCAAGACGCCGACCAAGTACCCGCCGTCCTTGGCGTCGAGCCGCCGCGAGGCCGTGCCGATGCCGCCCTTGAAGCGGTTGCACACCATCCCCGTGCCGCCTCCCACGCTGCCTTCCGCGACGGGACCGCCGCGCGCGCTGTCCAGCGCCGCCCACGCGTCCTGTTTCGTGACGTGGAAGCCGTTGATGTCGTTGAGCCCGCCGTCCCACGTCTCGGCCACCACGGGAAGCGACCACTCGTCGTGCAGCATGCGCCCCGTCCGCACGATCCATTCGATCACCGCGTCCCGTACGACGCCCACCGAGTGCGTATTGGTGATCAGGACCGGACCCCACAGGAAGCCGGATTCCTCGACCCAGGTGGTTCCGGTCATCTCGCCGTTGCCGTTCATCGTGAACCAGCCGGCAAATACCGGGTCAAGCGCGGTCCGGCCGCGGGGGAAGACCGCGGTGACGCCGGTGCGGACGGGCCCCTTCCCCACCACCAGCTTGCCGCTCCCGGCGATCAGGGTCCGGTGGCCCACCTCGACTCCCGCCACGTCGGTGATGGCGTCGAGAGGTCCAGGAGCGCCGTCGAAGGGGATGCCCAGATCGCGTCCGCGCTCCGGCCGTTGACCGTGGGCGGCATCCAGGCCCGCGAACACACAAATGATGAGCAGCGAGGCGAGCTTCACGGGAATCTCGGGGGATCTCGTGTGAGGTGCGGTAGGATACGGGCGCCGGCGGACGGTGGCAAGCGCGGGGGCGAATCGACCCGCGCTAGATTCATGAGCCTATGACCGGCACCGGGTTCACATCCGTTTCCTCCCCGAGCTCCTACTGGCGGGCGAGCCGCGCCCCGCGCTACAGCCTGCTGTTCGCATTGCCGCTCCTGGTCTTCTACCAGGTACTCGCCGTGCTACTGTCCCACGACGAGCGCTCGATTCGAAACGGGGCGGACGTCATCCTGCAGAGCCTGTTCACGGCGGTAGCGGGCGCCTGGGGTCCCCCGCTCTTCATGGCCTGCCTCATCGCCGCGGGACTATGGCTCGTGGCGCGCGACATGCGGGCCCACGGTGCCCGACTCCGGGGAGTCGTGTTCCTGGCGATGCTGGGCGAGTCCATCGTGCTCGCCGCCGTGTTCGGGCTGGGCGTGGGCGGCGTCACGTCCGGCGTGCTCGGCCTGCTCCAGACGCTCGCCCTGGCGCCCACGGGCGGGCTCGACCCATGGACCCATCTCATGGTGTCGCTCGGCGCTGGGATCTACGAGGAGCTGCTGTTTCGCGTGCTGCTCGTCGGCGCGATCGCCGCCGCGGCCCGCGCGCTGCTCGGCTGGCGTCCCGTGCCCGCGGGCGTCGCCGCGACGCTCCTCGGCGCCGCGATTTTCTCGGCCTTCCATTACATCGGCCCCTACGGCGACCGGCTGCAGCTGTATTCCTTCGTGTTCCGCATGGTGGCGGGGGTGTTCTTCTCGGCGCTGTACCTCGCGCGCGGGTTCGGGATCACAGCGTGGACGCATGCGCTGTACGACGTTCTACTCCTAGTGATGCAGTAGACAGTTCATAGACGGACGGTACAAGCGACGGCTAGACGCACGGGCGCACAGCGGTGAACAGATGGCGGGGATCAGGAGGGGCCTTCCTGGCTCCTGCACCCTGTTTACTGCTGTGCGTCTGTGCGTCTAGCTCTTGCCTCTTCGGTGCGTCTGTTCGCTATTTCCCGCAGCCTGAATCTTTGAATCTTCCCCGTCGCCGTCTTCGGCAGCTCATCGACGAACACGATCCAGCGCGGGTATTTGTAGGGAGCGAGCTGTTCCTTCACGAACGCCTGCAGCTCGCGCTCGAGCGCCGGGCCGGCCGCCTGACCCCGCGCCAGCACCACGAACGCCAGCGGCTTGACCAGCTCGTCCCCGTCCTCGGCGCCCACGACTCCCGCCTCCACGACGGCCGGGTGTCCGGCGAGCGCCGCTTCGACCTCGGCGGGGGACACCCACATCCCGCTTGCCTTGATCATGTCGTCGGCCCGCCCGGCGTACCAGAAGTAGCCGTCCGCATCGCGGGTGTACTTGTCCCCCGTCCGCACCCACTCACCATGGATCGTCTGCATGGTGCGCTCGTGCTGGTTCCAGTAGCAGGCGCACGCGCTATCCCCCTTTACGAACAGGTTGCCCACCTCCCCCGTGGGCACATCGCGCCCCTCGTCATCCACCAGCTTGGCGTCGTACCCCGGCACGAGCGTCCCGCTCGATCCGGGCCGCACCCGGCCGCGGCGGTTCGCGATGAAGGTGTGGCACATCTCGGTCGAGCCGATCCCGTCGAGGATCTCGATGCCGAACCGCTCGAGCCAGCGCTCGTAGAGCGCCTTGGGCAACGGCTCGCCCGCCGAGCTGCAGATCCTGAGCGACGTCAGGTCGTAGCGGCGCTCTGCGTCCGGGACCTGCAGCATCGCCGCATAGGCGGTAGGAACTGCGTAGAAAATGGTCGGGCGCTCCCGCGCGATCAGCTCGAATACTTTCGCGGGCTCGGGTCGGGCGGGATAAAGGACCGTGGACGCTGCCACGTGGAACGGGAAGTACAGCGCGTTACCGAGGCCGTACGCGAAGAACAACTTCGCGACCGAGAAGGTGCGATCCTCCGGTCCAATCTCGAGCACGTGACGGCCGAATGCCTCGCAGCACACGAGCATGTCGTGATGGAGGTGGATCGCCGCTTTAGGAGTGCCCGTCGTGCCCGACGTGTAAAGCCAGAAGGCGACGTCGTCCTTGGTCGTGGCCGCGGCCCCGAGCTCGGCGCGCTCCTGCGCCACCAGCTCCTCGTAGGCGAGCTGAGGGGCCGCCGCACCACCTGCCACCACGACGTGCTTCAGGTAGGGCAATTGGGCCCGGACCTCGTCGACGGCGGTGGCGAGCGGCGCGCTCACGATCACGACCTCCGCCCGGCTGTCGTTCAGGATGTAAGCGAAGTCGTGCGGCTTGAGCAGCGTGTTGGTGGGGATGGGCACGGCGCCGATCTTGATCGCGCCCCAGAAGCTCCACACGAACTCGGGCGAATCGTGCAGCAGCAGCACCACCCGCTGCTCCATGGCCACGCCCAGCCGCCGCAGCGCGTTGCCGAGCCGGTTGGCGCCGCCATACACGTCACCGTAGGTGAGACGGCGGCCCTCGTGGATGATCGCGAGCCGGCCGTCCCGGCCCTCCTCGACGTGCCGGTCGACGAACCAGCGGGCGGCGTTCAGGTCGCGCGGGATCACCGCGCCGACATTACGCCCGCCGCCCCCGGAGTCAAGCTCGCGACGCGCCGGGGAGCGGCGTATGTTCCCTGGAGGAGCGCGACCGTGAGCCTGGTGCCTGGACTCTTCCTTCTTATCGCCGGCGGGTGGCAATCCGGCGCGACCGACTCGCTCGGCGTTCTCCGGTCGGCGCGCCGGGCGCAGGAGACGTTCGAGGCCACGCGGCGCGCGAGTCTTCCCGAGCGCCCGGGCGGCTGGAGCGGCGTGTGCGGCCAGCGCATCGGCCGGATGTGCTACTGGTACGACGGCGGCGTCGACACCGCGCCCGAAGAGCCTCCGCGGATTCGCCAGGCGCGCGCACGGCTCCTCGCCGCACTCGACGGCGCGGGTGCGGCCGTTCCGGGAGACGAGTGGATCGCCGGCCAGCGGGTGCGCTACCTGATCGAGAACGGCCAGCCGGACCTGGCCGCTCGCGCGGCGGAGCAATGCCGCGCCGCCCGGTGGTGGTGCGAGGCGCTCCAGGGAATGGTGCGGCACGTCGGTGGCGACTTCGCCGCGGCCGACAGCCTGTACGCGGCAGCCCTCGCCGATATGCCGGACGACGAGCGGTGCGGCTGGAGCGACATCTCGCCCCTGCTCGAGGGCCAAGTCGCGGGGCGCTACCGCCAGCTCGACTGCGCCGGGCGGGCGGCCTTCGAGGCGCGGTGGTGGTGGCTCGCCCAACCGCTCTATTCCCTCGGCGGGAACGACCGCCGCACGGAGCACTTCGCGCGTCGCACGATGGTCCGGATCGAGCAGGGCCGCCGCACGCCCTTCGGCCTGTACTGGGACGATGATCTGCGCGACGTGCTGCTGCGCTATGGCTGGCCTACGTTTTGGACGCGGAATCCGCCGACGTCGCTCCTGGCCGGGTCAGACCCCGTCGTCACCGGACATGAAGCCTCGCCGGCGTTCCATTTCGTTCCCGGAGCGCGTGCGCTCGACGATCCCGGAAGCGCGCAGCCCGAAGATTGGAGTCTCGACACACGGAACGCACGCGAGCGCTACGCGCCCCCTTACGCGACCGCCTTCGGGTATCTGGACCACCAAGCGGCCGTGTTCCGGCGGGGCGACACCTGCGTGGTGGTCGCGGCGTACGACCTCTCGGACGACACGCTGTTCGCCGACCGTCCGGTCACAACCGCCCTCGCGCTCGCCGCCGACGAGCGCGTCATTGCCCTCGCCCGAGACTCGGGACTCGCCGCCGGTGCGCGCACGCTCGCCGCAACGGCACCGTGCGGCCCACTCGTGGTCTCGCTCGAGGCGACGGCTCGCCGCGAGCGGCACGCGGCCAGGGCGCGGTACGGCATGACGCCGCCACGCCCAGACGGGCGCCCGGCGCTGTCCGACCTCTTGCTGTTCGACCCTCCCGACTCTCTCCCCACGAGCCTCGACGCAGCCATCCCGCACGCACTCGGATCGACGCGCGGTCTCGCCGCTCGCACGCTCGGCGTGTTCTGGGAGCTGTACGGGCTGGATCCCGCGCAGGGTGCGGTCACCGTGTCCCTGACGATGACGCGGCAGGGTAGCGGGTGGCTGCGCCGCACCGTGGAATCGCTGGGGCTGGCGGCGCCGCGCCGCGACGTCCAGTTGCGGTGGGAGGAGGTGCCCGAAGTCCCGCTGGTCACGCCGCGGGCACTCGCCGTCGACCTCTCGGGCCTCGCGCCGGGACGCTATGTGATCGAGGTCTCCGTCACCCCCGCAAGCGGCGAGACGCTGACGGCACGGCGTGAGGTTGCAATCGAGCGACGCTAGGGCGCAGCGGCCCCCGCCTGGCCCGCGTACACGGCACGCGCCTGCGCCAGCAGCCGCAGCACGTGTTCCTGCTCCTCCGGGGTGTTCCATCCTTCATGCGCCTGCGCGGCCTGGTCCAGCCGGTCGATCCACCGTACGAAGAACGCCGCGTCCTCCGGCGAACGCACCGGCTCGCCCGCCACGCGCACGTAGATCGGGCTCGTCGAGGCGAACGGATAGAGATCGAGCACCGGCAGCTCCGCGCGGTCGCTCCAGGCACGCAGGACATACCAGCCGCTGCGCTCGACGCGGACGGAGACCGTGTCGCTCGCGGCCGTGCGGTCGGCGTCGAGCGCGATGGACGCGACCAGGCGGCCGTTGCCGATCAGCTCGAGATGATCCACGGGAACGCTCGAGCGGAGCCGCACCCGAGCCGTGAGCCGCCCGCCTGCGGGCAACCGGATCTCTTCCCCGATGCCCCGGCCCCCGAGCGTGAACTCGAGCAGCGGGCCGTTGGTGACGAAGGTGCGGCCCGCCTTGAGCGCCGCGAGCCAGCGCCGGTGCTCGAGCGTCGCGCCCGCCCGCACGAACACCCGCACCAGTCCCGGCGGACCCCGTAACGAGGCGAAGTTCGGGAACGCGTCGGTGCCCGCCCCTGCCGGCAGGCGGAAGCCGCAGTTCAACAGGCGATACCAGATACTCGAGGTGATGCGGTGATCGCTGTACCCCATCACCTCGAGATAGTCCACCTTGCCGAGGCCTGCGTCCACGGGCAGCTCGTAGGTGAGCGGGCGAGTCGTGTCTCCCGGATCCGGGGCAGCATCGAATGGGTGGACGTAGCCGAACAATGCGCCCTGCGCGTGCGCCAGATCCGCCACGTCGGCGTTGGCCGGGTACAGACTCGCGGCGGCGGTGTTGGGATAGCCCACGTATTCGGGCAGGACGTAGTGATCCCCCAAGCCCAACAAACCGGTGTGCCCCCAGACGCTCGTGTGATACTCCTGTGCGTGCATCAGCACGAAGCCCGGAACCGAAACGGGGTCGGGATCGGTGCGGAAATAGGCGATGTCGGGGATCCGCTGCTCCTTGTTCACCACCAGGTTCTCGACCACGTGCAGGTCCTCGGCGCGGGCCTGGAACGCGAGGTGCGCCGGCGTGTTGCGGTACGCGCCGCCGTAGTTCATGTGCACGTGAAGGTCGCCGCTCCACCACCCCTGCCCCGGCAGGTCCGCGATCCGCTCGAGCACGAAGCGTTGGGTGAGCTTCCGCCCGGCCGGAACGACGACGTCCGCGCGCGCCACCCGGTATTCCGGGCCGTGCCACACCTCCACCCGCGCCCGGCCCGCCGGCAGCGTCAGCTCGGACGTTCCGGCGGTGTGGAAGTAGCCATATTCGAACCCGCGTTCCGTGCGGTCGAAGGCTTCATCGGCGTGCCGCCAGGCGTCGTCGGGGGCGTAGGCCCGGCCGTCAGACCGGGTCACCGACACTCGGGCCCCGAGCGGGCGGCCGCCCCGATCCACCACAAGAATTCCGAGCTGGCCCACGGTGGTGCGGTAGCGTCGCTCGGCGGCGATAACCGGGCGGCGGCGCGCGCCGGGCAGGTCGAGCACCCAGAGGGCGGTGTTACCGCCTTCATTAGAGATGTAGGCGATGTGGGAGCCGTCGCGCGACCAGCGAGGCGCCGTCGCGTCGAACTCGCCGTACGTCAGCGGAAACGCGTCGCCCCCGTCGCTGGTCATGAGCCACAGCTGATTCCACTCGCGGCCGAGGTAGGAGCTGTAGACCACCCGCTTGCCGTCCGGGGACCAGTCGGGCCGGGCCTTCCATGTGGTTTCCTCATAGTGGATCTCCCGCATGGGCGCGCCGGGCGTCGCGGTCATGCGCCACATCCCGCCGGTCCCGTGAATGTGCCCGCGGTTCGAGACGAGGAGCAGCTCCCGACCGTCGGGCGACCAGGTGGGCGAGAGGTAATGATCCCACACGCTGTAGTAATACCGGGGCAGCTTGCTGTCGTTGTCCTCGGTGAGACGCGTGACGGCGCCCGGCACACCGTTCTCCAGCGCGGCCGTGAAGATGTGCCAGCGCCGGTTGTAGGCCGTGGAGACGAACGCGATCCGGGTTCCGTCGGGCGACCAGCGCGGCTCGAGGGTGACGGCCCCAGTGGCGGTGACGGGCCGTACCGCTTTCGAGGCGAGCTCGAGCAGCTCGAGCTCAATGGCGTCCCGCGCGTAGCGAACGAACGCGACGTAGCGCCCGTCGGGCGACCAATCGGGCTGGTAGTCGTATCCCTCTTCCCCGGTGAGCTGCTCAGCCACGCGGGAGCCGATCCGCTGACGCCACAGGGATCCCTGCATCGAGTAGATCAGCTCGGTGCCGTCGGGGGACCACGTGACCGCGCTGGGGCCGCTCGTCACCTGCGGAACGTACATCTCGCGCCAGTAGTAAGCATGCGGCACGCCGACCTGCGGCAGCACCGGCTCGCGCTGGGCGAGCGCCGGCGTGGCGGCGCACGAAGCGACGCAGAAGAGGGTCAGCGCGCGGTGGCGATCCATCGCTCGATCTGCTCCCGTAACAGGGGCAAGGGCACCGCGCCGTTCGCCAGCACGCGGTCGTGGAACTCTTTCACGTCGAACTTCGGGCCCAGCGTGGACTCCGCCAAGGCCCGCATTCGCCGAATCTCGAGTCGGCCGAGCCCGTACGACAGCCCCTGAGCGGGCCAGATCGGATACCGGTCCACCGGCACCTCGGCGCGCAGCCGCGGGACGCGCGTATGCGCGCGGATGTAAGCGATCGCCCGCTCGCGCGACCACCCGAAGGCGTTGATGCCGGTGTCCACGACGAGTAGCGTGGCGGACAGTGTGACGTCGGCGAGGGCGCCGAGCCGCGCGGTGTCGGAAGAGTAGAGCCCCATCTCGTCGGCCAGCTGCTCGGCATATTCGGCCCATCCCTCACCGAACCCCGGAGACCAGAAGTAGCGCGCGATCGCGGGGATCGCTGGCCCTCGCTCGAGGGCGATCGATCCCTGGAGGTGATGGCCGGGGACCGTCTCGTGAAAGGTCAGGGCCTCGAGATCGGCCCGCGACTTGCGCGCCGGATCGTACGTGCTGAGGAAGTAGATGCCGGGCCGGCTGCCGTCTTCGGCCGGCGGATTCCATTCGCCCACGCTTTCCCGCTCGCGAAACGCCGGATAGGGCTCGACCACGACGTCGGCCCGGGGGCGGCGTCCGAACCAGGCCGGCATCGCGGCCTTGGCCCGGAGCACGGCGCCCCGCGCGGCGTCGAGCATCTCGGCGCGCGAGCGGAACGTGAAGGCAGGCTCGGTCCGCAGCCGCTCGAGCAGCGCGCCGACCTCCGTCGTCCCGAACGAACGCTGGGCGATAGCCCGCATCTCCCGCTCGAGCGCCGCCACGGTGGCGATCCCGAGCCGGTGAACGGAATCGGGGGAAAGGTCGAGCCCGGTGGTCGCGCGAATGCTCGCGCGGTAGCACGCGGCGCCGTGGGGATTGGCGGAAACGCCGATCGCCGTGCGGGCCCGCGGCAGATAGTCGCGCGCGAGAAAGGCGCGGTAGCGGCGCAGCGCCGGCAACGCCTCGGCCGTGAGCACCCGTTCCAACTCGCCCCGGAACGCGGGTGTCGTATCGCGCCGGGCGGGATCAAAGAGCGGCGAGTGCTCGAGGGGCGTGCCGAGCAGGGTGTCGAGCTGGGTGAGGGTGATGCGGACGTTGCCCCGCGGCGCGCGGAATCCCAGGCGCAGGCCCGTGCGCTGATTCGCCGTTTGGGTGGCGAGGTAGCCGGGAATCGCCCGCCACCGCGCCAGAGTCTCCCGCCGCGCCGCCTCCGTCCCGACCGGTTGCAGCGCCGCGAGGGCCGTGACGACCGCGACCGCTCCGTTTCCCGTGTGGCCCACGTTCCAGAGCTCATAACGGCAGACCCGGGTCCCGATCGCACCCTCGAGCGCGTCGCGCATTACGCCGTATGCCACAGCCTCCGGGCGCTCCCCCAGCGGCGTCGGATCGATGGCGCGGAGCTCTGCCAGCCAGGCGTCCTCGCGGGCCTGCCAGTGAGCGAGCGCGAGGGGTGAGTCGTCGAGCAGGCGGTCGTGGGGGCCGCCGGCCACGCCGTCGAGCGTCGCTTCGTCGGGGTGACGCTGGAAGTAGGCCGCGAGGTAGGTGTCGGCGAGCCCGCGCACGCGGGCCGCGAGCGAATCGGTACCGCGCTCCTGCGCGAGGACGAGCACCACCGCCACGACGGCGTTCATCCCTTGAGGTACAGCTTTCTCGGGTCGAGCACCTCCCGCAACAGCCGCAGCTCGGTCCCGCTCGGGGGCGCCACGGCGGCGAGCCGCGCCCGGCGGGCGAGGGGCCAGCCCACGCCGCCCTGCACGTCGTCCGCCGAGACACCGGGATAGAGCGCCGCCAGCACCATCTCGCCCGTCGCCTCGTCGGCCTCGAGGATCGCCTTGTCGGTGATGACCTTCACCGGCCCCGCGCCCGGCATGCCGAGCTCGCGGCGCGTCCTGCCGGCACAGCGCTGTCCGGGACTCGTGACGAAATCCACCCGCTCGGGAAACGCCCGCGCGTTGAGCTGGGCGACGATGAGCGTCCGCCGCGCGTGCACCGCGATCTCCGGCGCGCCGCCCGATCCCGGCAGCCGCACCGTAGGGCGTTCGTATGGTCCGATCACCGTCGTGTTGATGTTGCCGTAGCGGTCCACCTGCGCGCCGCCCAGGAACCCGACTTCGATCCGGCCGTTCTGCAGGAACAGCTGGAACACGTCCGCCATGCCGCACACCATGAGCGATCCGGTGACGAGCGCCGGGTCGCCGATCGACACCGGCAGGCGCTCCGGCACCGCCCCGACCGCGCCCGATTCGTAGATCAGCACGAGACGGGGCGCGTGCGTCGCGCGCGCCAAATTGCACGCCAGATTGGGAAGGCCGATGCCGACGAACACGACCTCTCCGTCCGACAGCTCGCGCGCCGCGACGGCGGCCATCATTTCGCTCGGTGAGTACGCGGAGCTAGAAGCCGTAGTTCACTCCGCTCGAGAAACGCTCGTCGGCGGCGAGGCGCTGCGTGAGGCCCGGGTGCTTCGCCAGATAGGCCGCGCGGTCGGAGACCCCGTAAACGAAATCGTCCAGGTAGCGCTGCAGTTTCTCGGCGTCGCGCGAGATGCCTTCCCACGCGACGTAGAAGTCGTTGTCGCGGTCGTAATAGCCCTGGGCGTAGGAGGGGTGGGCGCCCCACGGCTCGCGCACCACGGCGTGCACGATCATCCCCGGAATCACCGTGCGGTTGGGATCCGAGCGGATGACGGACTCCTCGACCACGTCCTCGGCCACCACGATCACCCGCGCCGAAGCGAACGCCGCCTCCTTCTGCACCCCGACGAGACCCCACATCTGGGTGTTGCCCGCCGCATCGGCCCGCTGCGCGTGCACGATGGTGACGTCGGGGTTCAACGCGGGCACGGTCGCGAGCGTTTCGCCCGTATAGGGGCATGCCACCGTCTTGATGCGCGGGTTGACACGCGGCAGGTCGGTCCCGGCATAGTTGCGGAGCGGCCAGAAGGGCAGGCGCGCGGCGCCCGCCGAGAAGCGCGCCACCATGCCGAAGTGCGAGTACTCCTCGATCTCGAGCGCCGCGCCCGGGGCGGCCTTCCCTTCGACGGCGCGCCGGAACGCGTGCAGCGAGCCCACACCGGGATTGCCGGCCCACGAGAACACGAGCTTCCGGGCGCAACCGGCGGCGATCATCTGGTCGTAGATCAGGTCGGGCGTGAGGCGTGCGAGCGTCAGGTCGCGCCGCTGTTGGCGGATGATCTCGTGGCCCGCGGCGAAACAGATGAGGTGGGTGAATCCCTCGATGACCACCGTGTCGCCGTCGTGCACGAAGCGGGAAATCGCGTCGCGCATGGACATCACCTTGAACGTGCTCTCCATGACGGACGGCGGCTAGTCCGTCATCTCGCGGAGGCACTCGTCGATGATGCGCAACGCGGTGTCCACGTCGTACTCGTCCACGACCAGGGGCGGCGCCAGCCGCAGGGCGCTCTTTCCCGCGCCCAACAGCAGCACGCCCTTCCCGAACGCCCGCTCCACCAGCTCGTGCGGAATCTCGGGGGCGGGCTCTCGGGTGGCGCGATCCTTCACGAACTCGACCCCGATCATGAGGCCCCGCCCCCGCACATCGCCTACGCCCGCGTACTTCTCCTGCAGCCGCTGCGCGCCGGCGAACAACCGTTCTCCCAGGCGCGGCACGTTCGGCAGCAGCTCGCGTTCGACCACGTCGAGTGTGGCGAGCGCCGCGGCGCAGCAGACGGGATTCCCTCCGAACGTGCTGCCGTGCGCCCCCGCCGGCCATTTCATGATCGATTCCTTCGCGATGATCGCGCCGATCGGCATGCCGCTGCCGAGCCCCTTCGCCGTGAGCAACACGTCGGGCTCGATCCCCTCGTGCTCGCACGCCCACATCTTGCCCGTCCGCCCCACGCCGCACTGTACCTCGTCGCACACCAGCAGGATGCCGTGCCGATCGCACAGCTCCCGCAGCGCCTGCAGATAGCCGGGAGGCGGCACCACGTACCCGCCCTCCCCCTGGATCGGCTCGACAAAGACGGCGGCCACACTCTTGGGGTCGAGCCGCTTGGCGAACAAGTCGTCCTCGATGGACGAGACGCAGCGCATGGTGCACGCCGGCTCGCCGCGGCAGAAATCACAGTGGTAGCGGTAGCCGTAGGGGACGTGATACACCTCCGGCAGGAACGGCCCGAAGCCGGCGCGCTGCACTCGCTTGCTCGCCGTGAGGCTCAATCCTCCGTAGGTGCGGCCGTGGAACGCACCCGTGAACGCCACGATGGCCGGCCGCCCGGTGGAGTGACGCGCCAGCTTGATCGCGCCCTCGACCGCTTCGGTTCCCGAATTGCTCAGGAACACGCGCTTCTTGCCGGCGCCCGGAGCGAGCTGCGCCAGCCGCTCGCACAGCGCCGCGAAGCTCTCGAAGTAGAAGTCACTGCCGCAGATGTGCAGGAACCGGCCCGCCGCCTCCTGGATCGCCTGGACCACCTTGGGATGACCGTAGCCGGTCGAGGCGACCGCGATGCCCGCCATGAAGTCGAGGTAGCGGTTGCCGTCCACGTCTTCGACCATGGCCCGCTCCCCGCGCGCGATGGCGAGCGGGTACTCCTTCAGATATGACGTCGACGACCAGCGGTTCTGCCGCTCCACGATCGCCTTGGCCTTGGGGCCCGGCGGCGGCACCACGATCCGGGGATAGTCCCGCGTCATCGCCCCTCCTCGATCACGGTCCGGCTCTGCTCCCGCAGGAACTGCGCGACGTAGTACGGCCCGCATCCGCCCTTCCCCGTCGAGCCCGATCCCTTCCATCCGGTGAACGGCTGCGCTCCGGGCCACGCACCGGTCGTGGCGCCGGTGCGCTTGTTCGCGTAGCACACCCCGGCCTCGATCTCGTCGAAGAAACGCTCGATCTCCTCGGGCCGGTTCGAGAAGATCCCCGCCGTCAGTCCGTACTCCGCCTTGTTGGCCTCCGCCAGCGCCTGGTCGAGTCCTGTCACCTGGCCCACCGCCAGGATGGGCACGAACAGCTCTTCGAAGAACAGCGAAGATGCGAGCGGCAGCGCCGCGATGGTGGGAGCGACGAAATGGCCGCGGTCGAAGCTGCCGCCTCGCAGCCGCTCCCCGCCCAGCACGATCGTCCCCTCGCGACGCGCCTGCGCCACCGCGCGCATGAACCGCTCGACCGCTGCCGCGTTGATCACGGGGCCGAAGTACACGTCCCGCACGGTAGGGTCCCCGAGCTTCAGCGCCCGGGTCCGCTCGACCAGCCTGGTCATGAACTGCTGCGCCACCTGGGTGTGCACGTACACGCGCGACGTGGCGCTGCACTTCTGGTTCTGCAGCCCGAACGCGGAGCGGGTCACGCCCTCGGCCGCGGCGTCCAGGTCCGCCGAGTCCAGCACGATCGCGGCATTCTTGCCGCCCATCTCGAGCAGGCACGGCTTGATCCACCGCCGCGACAGACCCTGGTAGATGCGCATCCCCACCGCCTTCGAGCCCGTGAACACGACGCCGTCCACGCCGGGGTGTCGCCACAACGCCTCGCCGGTCTCTTCGCCCGAACCGGACAGGTAGCTGAACACGCCCGGCGGCACGCCGGCGTCGCGGTACACCTCGTACAGCTTGATGCCGGTCCAGGACGTGTCCTCGGCAGGCTTGTAGACGACGGCGTTGCCGGCGACGAGCGCCGCCGCCGACATGCCCGTGGACAACGCGAGCGGGAAATTGAACGGCGCGATGCAGGCGAACACCCCGTACGGGCGGAGCACGTCGGTGTTCCGCTCGATGGGCGTCACTTTCGCCATCGACCGGATGAAGCCGTCGGCCTCCTCCATCTGCCGGCAGTAGTAATCGATCAAGTCGGCCGATTCCTCGGCGTCCCCCATCGATTCGAGCCGGCTCTTCCCGACCTCGAGACTCATGATCGCCGCCAGCTCGAACTTGCGCTCGCGAACGAGGCCCGCCGCGCGACGCAGCGTCGCCACGCGCTCGCGCCATGGCATCCCGGCCCAGGCGCGCTGCGCCTGCCGCGCGGCGGCCACGGCGCGGTGGACGTGCTCCGGTGTGGCGCTCGCGAACCGGCCGAGCACCAGGCTCGTGTCGATGGGGGACGTGGCGACGATCGGCGGCGCCGCCGACGTCGCGGCATCGCCCCCGACGTACAGCGGGTAGTCCCGCCCCAGCTGGCCCCGGGCGCGTGCCAAGCCGTCGTCGAACTGCCGATGGAACAGCTCCCAGTCGACGTCAGCCGACGTGTAGGTGACTTTGGATTGCTGCGGTGCGGTGACGGTCATGCGTGCTCGGAGGATTGGCGACTGGCGACGGTCCGCACCGTCGCTTCCAACGCCACCGCAAAGCGTGTCACGATCTCGTCAATCTCCTGCTCCGTGATGATGAACGGCGGCGCCACGACCACCAGATCGCCGTTCACGCCATCGGCATGACCGACGTTGGGCCATACCACGAGCCCGGCGTCCAGGGCGGCCTCGATGAAGGCCTCGACGAACTTCGCGGCGCGTGGGAACGGCGCCCGGGTGCCCTTGTCCTCCACAAACTCGATCCCGGCGAGCAAGCCACGGCCGCGCACGTCCCCCACGTGGGGCAGCGCGGTGAGCGTGGCGAGTCGCCGCTCGAGCACCCGCCCGAGCGTGGCGCACCGCGCCACGAGGCGATCGCGTTTGATCAGTCGAACCGCCGCGAGCCCCGCGGCGCACGCCACAGGGTGGAACGAGAACGTCTGGGCGTGCAGGAAGCTCCCCGACCCGTCGGCGATGACGTCGACAATCCGCTCGGGCGCGGCGACCGCCGATAAGGGGGCATACCCCCCCGAGATCCCCTTGCCCAGCGTCATCAGATCGGGGGCGACGCCGTACGGCTCGATCGCCCACCACGTGCCGGTGCGGCCCGCCCCGCACAGGATCTCGTCGGCCACGAACAATACCTGGTGGCGGTCGCAGATCTCCCGGATCGTCCGGAAGTACTCCGGGCGGGGAGTGGACGCCCCGGTGGACGAGCCGCCGACGGGCTCCGCGATGAAGGCGGCCACGGTCTCGGGACCGGCCCGTCGGATCGCGTCGTCGAGCGCGGCGCCGCTGCAGCTCGGGCACGCCGGGTCGTCGCCTCGACAGCTGCAGCGATAGGCGTAGGGGGCGGGAACGCGCTCGACGTCGACCAGCCACTCGCGGAACGGTAGCTTGTACTGCTCGCGCGCCGAGGCCGAAAGCGCGAGCAGCGTGTTGCCGTGGTAGGAGGGGGCGAGCGCGATGATCCGGTGCTTGCCGGGTTTTCCGGCCTCGATCCAGTATTGCCGGGCGAGCTTCAAGGCGGCCTCG
>JBGPDL010000033.1:0-28684 GCA_041482275.1 Gemmatimonadota bacterium
GGTGGTCACGAACCGGCGCGAGGGCCGCTGGGTGTACTACTCGCTCGATCGCGAGGCACTCGAAGCCGTCGCCGCATTCGCGGGGGCGGTCAAGCCGGGGAAGCATGCCGGGAGCTGCGCCCAGGCATGCTGCACCTGAGCGGTCTTTTGTCCTTAATACATCAAGATTTATTGATAAGGAGTGATGAACACATGGACAGCCGGGAGATCAAAGAGACGGTGCGGGAAAAGTACGGCCAGGCTGCGCTGCGGGTCCTTGACGGCGAGCGCGGGAGCTGCGGCGGGACGGGAACGCGGGGCACTTGCGGCTGCGACCCTGTCAGCTCGAATCTCTACGATGCCGCGGAGACCGCGACCCTTCCGGAGGGAGCGGTCCTCGCCTCGCTCGGCTGCGGCAATCCCACCGCGCTGGCCGAGCTGCACGAAGGGGAAGTGGTCCTCGACCTGGGGTCCGGTGGTGGGATCGACGTCCTACTGTCGGCCAAGCGTGTGGGAGCTACTGGAAAGGCGTACGGACTCGACATGACGGACGCCATGCTCGCTCTGGCACGTGAGAACCAGCGCAAGGCAGGCGTTACGAACGTCGAATTCCTGAAAGGGGAGATCGAGCACGTTCCGCTGCCGGACAGCTCGGTGGATGTGATCATCTCGAACTGCGTCATCAACCTTTCGGCCGACAAGGCCCAGGTGCTGCGTGAGGCGTTCCGGGTGCTCAAGCCGGGCGGCCGCTTTGCCGTGTCGGACGTAGTGGTGCGGGGTGAGATCCCGGCCCAGGTGCGACGTAGCATGGAGCTGTGGGTCGGTTGCGTGGCAGGGGCGCTAGAGGAGCAGGAGTACCGGCGACTCTTGACCGCAGCGGGCTTCACCGATGTGGGCCTCGAGCCAACACGGATCTACGAGTTCGAGGACGCACGAGCCGTGCTCACGGGTGCCGGGCTCGACGCCGACCTCCTGGCACGCGAAATCGGGGGGCGCATCATGGGGGCATTCGTGCGGGCGCGTAAGCCCGCCCTCCGCTCGCTGACCGACTTCACGCGGGCTTCATCGCCGCCTCATGCGCGGGCCGCTACCCTCCCGGAGGAGCCGCAAGGGGGGTCATGATGGAAACCGTCGTGCTGCTGCTCGCGATCACCGCCGCGACCGTCGCCGCCTTCGTCGCGGTGGCGTTCTCGCTTGCTCGTGCAGGGTCGCCTGCGGACGGCAAGAGGCGCATTCTGCCGGCGCGTGTGCTGTGTCCCGAAACGGGAGCCATCGCGCGCGTGGAGATCGGCTTCGACCACGACGACACCCAGCTCGCGGTCGTGCGGTGCGAGCATGCTCCGGATGGCGTATTCACGTGTGAGCGCGAGTGCTTCCCGACGCTCGTCCTGGAGCCGTTGTCGTTCGCGCCCGCATCGGCCTCGTAGGCCCGACCGGCCCCTAGGCGACGGGGTGCAGCAGGTGCCGCAGCACGTATTCGAGGATTCCGCCGTGGCGGTAGTACTGGAGCTCCTGCGGTGTGTCGATCCGCACGGTCGCCCCGAACTGCGCACTCGAGCCGTCGGGCCGGGTCGCCTTGACCACCAGCTCCTTGCCGCGCGGGAACCCCTCCGCGAGTACGGCAGCGAGCCCGGCGATCTCGAAGACCTCTGCGCCGTTCAGGTTCAACGTCCCCGGCGTCTCGTCGCGCAGGAATTGGAGCGGCAGGATCCCCATCCCCACCAGGTTCGACCGGTGGATGCGCTCATAGCTCTGCGCGATCACCGCGCGCACGCCGAGCAGCCGCGGCCCTTTCGCCGCCCAGTCGCGCGACGAGCCTGAGCCGTACTCCTTCCCCGCGATCACAACGAGCGGCACGCCCCCGGCCTGGTATTTCACCGAGGCGTCGTAGATCGTCATCTGCTCGCCATCGGGGAGGTGCAGGGTGACCGGCCCCTCGGTGCCCGGGGCGAGCAGGTTCTTCAGGCGGACGTTGGCGAACGTGCCGCGCACCATGACCTCGTGGTTGCCGCGGCGCGAGCCGTAGGAGTTGAAGTCCACGGGCTGCACGCCCTGGCTCATCAGGTACTGGCCGGCCGGGCTCGTCTGCCGGATGGAGCCGGCCGGAGAGATGTGATCCGTGGTGATGCTGTCGCCCAACAGGCACAGGACCCGCGCGCCGCGGATGTCCGTGATCAGCCCCGGTGTCTTTGGCATTCCATCGAAGTACGGCGCCCGCTGGATGTAGGTCGAGTCGGGTTCCCAGGCGAACCGATCGCCCCCGGGGACCGGAAGACCGCGCCAGCGCTCGTCGCCCTTGAAGACCTCGCCGTACTCCTTGTGGAACATCGCCGACTTGATGGAAGAGCGGATCACGTCATCCACTTCCTTGGCGGACGGCCAAATGTCGCGCAGATAGACTGGCGTGCCGTCCTTCCCTTTGCCCAGGGGTTCCGACTGGAGATCGAGATCGATCCGCCCCGCGAGCGCGTAGGCGACGACCAACGGCGGTGACGCGAGGTAGTTCGCCCGCACCTCCTGCTGGATCCGGCCCTCGAAGTTGCGGTTCCCCGACAGCACCGCGCACACCACCAGCTCTCCCTCGGCGACCGCGGCGGAGACACCCTCGGGAAGGGGCCCCGAGTTGCCGATGCAGGTCGTACAGCCGTAGCCCACGAGGTGAAACCGCAGCCGCTCGAGATACGACATGAGGCCCGCCTGCGCGAGATAGTCCGTCACGACCTTCGAGCCCGGCGCGAGACTGGTCTTGACCCACGGCTGCGTGCCGAGGCCCTTCTCTACTGCCTTCTTCGCGACGAGCCCCGCGGCGATCATCACCGACGGATTCGAGGTGTTGGTGCAGCTCGTGATTGCGGCGATCACGACGGAGCCGTGTTGCAGCTTGCAGTTGACGCCCTCGATAGTGAGATCGACGTGGGTCCGGCGCTGGGGCGGCGCCTCCACCGCCGTGGCGACGTGGCCGCCCTCGGCTTCCCACCCGCTCGCGTTCGTGGCTGGCGCGACTGGCGATGTCGGCTTGACGAGCGCCGGGAGCGCGAGCTGGAAGCTCCGCGGCAAATCGCGCAACGACACCCGGTCCTGCGGCCGCCGCGGGCCGGCGAGGCTCGGCTCCACGGTGGAGAGGTCGAGCGACAGGGTATCGGAATACACGGGCTCCGGCGCTCCCGCCGAATGGAACAGACCCTGCTCCTTCATATACGCCTCGACGAGCTGCACCTGCTCCTTGGGCCGGCCGGTGAACTCGAGGTAGCGGAGCGTCTCGGCGTCCACCGGGAAAATCCCCACGGTGGCGCCGTACTCGGGCGCCATGTTGCCGATGGTCGCGCGGTCGGCGAGGGGTAGCGTGGCGATCCCCGGACCGCAAAACTCCACGAATTTTCCCACCACGCCCTTCTTGCGGAGCATCTCCGTGACGGTGAGCACGAGGTCGGTGGCGGTGGCGCCTTCGGCGAGCCGGCCGGTGAGCCGGAAGCCCACGACCTGTGGGATCAGCATCGAGACCGGCTGCCCCAGCATCGCGGCCTCGGCCTCGATCCCCCCCACACCCCAGCCCAGCACGCCGAGCCCGTTGATCATCGTGGTGTGTGAGTCGGTGCCGACGAGCGTGTCGGGGTACGCCTGCGGCGCCTTGCCCGTGGTGGTGAACACCACGCGTGCGAGGTACTCGAGGTTCACCTGGTGCACGATGCCGGTATCGGGGGGCACGACGCGGAAGCCCTGGAACGTCTGCTGCGCCCAGCGCAGCAGCGCGTAGCGCTCCCGGTTGCGCTGAAACTCGAGGTCCGCGTTCACCCGGAACGCCGTGGGTGTGCCGAACTCGTCCACGATCACCGAGTGGTCGATCACGAGCTCCGCAGGGAGCAGCGGGTTGACCTTCTTCGGGTCGCCGCCCATCGCCTGCATCGCGTCTCGCATGGCCGCGAGGTCCACCACGGCCGGGACGCCGGTGAAATCCTGCATCAGGACCCGCGCCGGCATGAACGCGATCTCGGCATCGGGAGTCTTTTTGGGATCCCAGCGCGCGAGCTTCTCGATCTCCTCGAGGCGCACCGTGCGCCCGTCCTCGCGCCGCAGCAGGTTTTCGAGCAGGATGCACAGCGAATACGGGAGGTGGGCGACGGGGAAGCCGCGCCGCTCGAGCGCATCCAAGCGGAAGATCTCGAAGGTACCGCCGGCGGTCTTGAGGGACGCCCGGGCCCCAAGACTGTTCGACGTCGTCATTCCACGGCCTTGACGTCCGCGACGAAGTACTCCGTCTCTCCGAAGCAGCTGGTCGGGATGCCCTTGTGCTGTTCGTAGGTGAGCGCGACGCGCTTGCCCATGGTCTGGTTGATGCGCGCGGCGATCGAGTCGTCCCGCACGGTGAAGTAGAACTTCTCGGACATTGTCCCCGGGATGGATACCATGGCCAGCTCGCCTTCCCACGTCTTACAGATCCAGCCCTTCTTCGAGAACTTCTGAACGTACCCCGCCCGCTCGCCGGTGGAGTAGCTCCACGTCAGCGCCGTCCAGGTGTACAGCCCGAATGCCACGAGCGGCACGAGCAGCACGGCAGCGATGATGAGCTTGTGCGTGCGCGAGAGGGTGAAGGTCACGTGGGGAAGTTAACCTCGTACGTCTCCGTCTTGTACGGCACGAACCCCCGCTTCTTGTAGTTCGGCAGCGCGGCGGGATGATCCAGGGTGCAGGTATGGAGCCACACGCGCGCTGGTCCGAGCGCCCAGGCGTCGCGCACGGCGCACGACAGCAGATGCTTGCCCAGGCCGTGGCCGATCGCGCCCGGGCAGAGACCGAAGTAGGCGATCTCGACGGAGCGTTCTTCCGGCACGCGCCGCAGCTCGTACCATCCCGCGAGCGCCCGGTCGCGCCGCGCGACGTGCAGCGTGATCTCGGGCTGGGCGAGGTGACGGCGGATCTCCTCGTCCGTCCAGTCCCAGCGGTCGCGCCAGTGGTAGGCCTCCCCCACCCTGCGGTAACACTGGCGATACAGCTCGGGCGCGGGGTGCTCCACCCGACCGACGACGAGGCCGGGAAAGTCGCCCAACGCCGAGCGAAACTGACCGGGTTCCACCAGCTCGAGGTAGGTCCGCGTGGCTTGCACGTCTCTCCTGGGCGTCTCTATCTTCCTGCCATGACCTTCAACCGGATGGGAACGGTTCCGCTGCCGCTCGCCCTGCACCTCGCGAGCTACACGGTGCTCGGCCTGTTCTGCCTCTTCGCCGGCGGGCTCAACCTGATCGACCCGGTCAAGATCCCGCACGGCCTGATGTTCCTCGCGCTGTGCGGATTCAGCTGGGGCTACGTGTTCGGCATTCTGATGGCGCGCAAGGAAGTGGTGCTGCTCGGCTTCCTCACGAGCGCCGCCTGGCTGGTCGCGGCCGCCGTGGGAGCCGCCCGCTTCGGGTTCGATTGGCGGCTCACCGCGCTGCTCGTCGGGCTCGGCGGCTACGGCTTGATTGCGCTCGGGCTGTACCGCACACACATCCTGGAGCACTGAGCCCGCCGCTCAGCCGATCGACCTCGTCTCCACGTGCTCCGGGGCGGCGGGCAGCTCCACCACGAACCGCGCTCCCCCGAACTCCGAGTCTTCGATCCAGATCTTGCCGCCCACCTCGGTCACGACCCGCTGACAGATGGCGAGCCCGAGGCCCGTCCCCTCGTCCGGGCTCTTGGTGGTGAAAAAGGGATCGAACACGCGACCGCGGATGTCGCGTGGGACGCCTGGCCCCGAATCTTCCACCGTCAGCCGGACCCACCCCTCCCGGGCATGGGTGCGGAGCTGCACAATCGCGGGATGACGGCCACGCACCACATATTCCGCGTTGGTGACGAGGTTGATCACCACCTGCTGCAGCTCCTGACCGAGACCGAGCACGGCCGGGGCCGACTGGTCGAGCTGGGTGCGGAACTCGACGTTTTCGGTGCGCAGCACGCGCTGGCGGATCTCCGCGACGTCGTGCACCAGGTCGTTGATCTGCACGCGGGTGGGTGTCGTGTCGGCGCGCCGGGCGAGCCGCAACAGGCTGCGCACGATCCGCGCGGCCCGGTCCACCTCGCGGGTGATCGTGGCGGCGGTGGTACTCGTCTCGGGATCCTTGCTCGCCCGGCCCAAGAGCTCCGCTTCCATGCGGATCGCCGCGAGCGGATTGTTAACCTCGTGCGCCACGCCGCTCGCGATCTCGCCCACCGTCGCCAGCTTCTCGCGGGCGATCAGCTCGCGTTGGGCGCGCAGCTCTTCGGTCCGGTCGTACAGCGCGACCAGCAGGCTGTCCGGTCCCACCCCCGACAGGCCGGTGATCGTGCAGTCGCAGATACGGCGGTCCCCAGACGGTTGCGTCACCAGCACGCGCCCGTGCCACGGGGTGCCGTCCCGCGGCCGGGCAAGCACCAGGTGCAGCGAGATCTCGCTCGGGGAGAGACCCAGCGCCTCCAGGTGCCTGCCCAGCGCCTGCGCTTCGGTCGCGATCCCGAGCAACCGGCAGCCGGCCTGGTTCAGCTGCTGGACGCGCCCGTCGCGATCGACCAGCGCCATGGGCAGCGGGCTGCCGTCCACCATGGCGTACGCCCGCTCGGCGGCGGCGCGCGCGCCGCTCACGGCCTCCGACAGCTCGAGCCCGCCCGCGATGTACGCCGCCACCGCCGTGAGGTACTGCAGCTCCATGAGCCCGAAGGGCAACGGCTCGTCCGATCCCGGGCGCTGGTAGCGCACCACCCCGACCGCGCCCACCACGCCGCTCGATGTGCGTAGCGGCGCGATCATTGCGGCTCGGGCCGTTCCCGAGGGCGAGAGCGATCGCTGCGCCTCGGCTTCGCTCAAGATACGGTCGGTGAGGAACGGCTCGCCTGTCCGGACCACGCGGCCCGTCACGCTGGCGTCGAGCACGATCTCCGCGCCGTCTGTCTCCACGCATTGTCCGACGGTCGCGGCGATGCGCAGCGTGCGGGGGTCGGTGCCGCGCAGCGCCACGTAGGCGCCCTGCGCCTCCACCAGGCTCGTGACGCTCTGCAGCGTATAGCGCAGCAGCAGTTCGCGCTCCGGGGCGGCCAACAGCCAGCGCGACAGCTCGACCAGGAAAGTCCCGAGCCGGCGTTCGCGCTCGAGGCCCGAGCGGCGGGCCACCATCACGGCGAGGTGGGTCGCGATCTCGATGGTGGAGCGCAGCGCCTCCGCCGGAAAGCCCGCCGGGAGCCCCTGGAACCGCGCGCTGACGTGCCGTCCCTCGGCGTCGTGGAAGTCCGTGAGCAGCGGCTCGCCGTCTTTCCCGGCAACGCCCGCCGCGACGCTGCCCGTTTCGATCAGCCCCTTGTAGGTCAGCTCGACCCGCGCGCCGCCGGCCCACTCGCTCAGTATGTCGCTGGCGGCCTGCCAGAAGCCTCGCGTCTGTTTGGCCTTGCCGGCCTCGGTGAGGAGCTTCCGGATCGGATCGAGCATCACTCCCCGCGACGCCGTTTCAAGGATTTGTGGGCCGCACGTCGAGTTCACTGATCATCGCTCGATCGTCGGCGGTGACCGCGGCGAGCACGGCGTGGGCGACGTCTCCGGCGGCGAGCACCCGGTCGCGATTGCCATGCGGGCGCTCCCGTTTGTCCATGAACGGCGTGGCCACGGAGCCGGGGCAGATCGCCACGACCCGCACGCCCTGCTTGCGCACCTCGAGCATCAGACTCTTCGAGAAGCCGAGCACCGCGTGTTTCGAGGCGCAGTACGCCGTTCCGCCTTCGATGCCGTTCCTGCCCGCGAGCGACGCGATGTTCACGATCGTCCCGCGCCCCGCCTCGCGCATCCCCGGGAGGAACGCGCGGGTGACGAGGTACAGGGAGCGGACGTTCACGCCCATGGTCGCGTCCCAGTCCTCCAGGGAGAGCTCCACGAGAGGCTTGAAGCGGCCGATCCCAGCGTTGTTGACCAGCACGTGCGGCACCCCCCGCTCGTGCGTCACGAACTTGGCGAATGCCTCGACGGGGCCGGGGTCCGAGACATCGCACGCCATGCCGATGGCGTCGATGCCTTCGGTTCGCAGGTCACGCACGGTGGCGTGCACGTTGGCCTCCGTGCGCGCGCACACCGCGACGCGGGCTCCGGCGGCGCCGAGGGCGAATGCCGTGGCGCGGCCGATCCCTTCGGTCGCGCCCGTGACGACGGCGAGCGAGCCGGCCACCTTCATAGGAGGCAATATATGATGCCCGCCGGGCCCAGGCGCCGCTCGGGAACCGGGTGGTGTTTTCAGACGAGACGACCGGAAGGGGGCGCAAGGATGAGCCAGGAACTCACGTTGATCGCCGACGCAGACGTCCTCGACGCCTATTCCCGGGCCGTGACCGGGGCCGCGGAACGGGTCGGCCCGGCTGTGGTGAGCGTGGAGGTGCGGCGCCGGGTGGAGCGGCGGGGACGCGCCCCGCGCGATCTGCCGGGACACGGATCGGGCTTCGTGTTCACGCCCGACGGATTCATCCTCACCAACAGCCATGTGGTCCACGACGCAACCCGGATCGACGCCGCCTTCGCCGACGGGCGCCGTGTCCACGCGGAGCTCGTGGGCGACGATCCCGATACCGATCTCGCCGTCGTACGCGCGGAGCCCGGGTCGGCCACGGTCGCCGAGCTGGGCGACTCGGGGCGGCTGCGGGTCGGCCAGCTGGTGGTGGCAATCGGCAACCCGCTCGGCTTCCAGAGCACCGTGACCGCGGGCGTGGTGAGCGCCTTGGGTCGCTCGTTCCGGTCGGTCACCGGGCGGCTGATTGACGACGTAGTGCAGACCGATGCCGCGCTCAATCCCGGCAATTCGGGCGGGCCGCTGGTGGACGCGCGCGGCCGCGTGGTGGGCGTCAACACCGCGGTGATCCTGCCGGCGCAGGGGATCTGCTTCGCGGTGGGCATCAATACGGCGAAGTTCGTGACGGGCCAGTTGATCCGTCACGGGAGGATCCGCCGCGGGCATATCGGCGTGGCGGGGCAGCATGTCCCGCTGCTGCGCCTCGCCCGGCGGGCGCACGGGCTCGAGGCGGAGAGCGCGGTTCTCGTGACCGGCGTTGAGCCCGACAGTCCCGCGGCGCGCGCGGGCGTCACGGCCGGGGACATCATCGTGGGATTCGACGGGAAGACGGTGGCGGGGATCGACGATCTGCACAGGCTGCTCACCCCCGAGCGCGTCGGCGTCCCGACGACCGTCGTCGTCCTGCGGGGAGCCGAGCGCCTGGAGCTGCCGATCACGAGCGTTGAGTCGGCACGCGGGTGATGGCGCACTACATCTGCACCACGTGCGGCACGCAGTTCGCGGATTCAGCCGCGCCGCCCGCCGGTTGTCCGGTGTGCGAAGACGAGCGCCAATTCGTGAATTGGGAGGGGCAGGCCTGGACCACGCTCGATCGGCTGCGCGCCACGCATCGCGTCGCTTGCAAGCGGGAGGCGCCCGGCCTCGAAGGGATCGGGATCGAGCCATCGTTCGCCATCGGCCAGCGGGCGCTGCTCGTGCGGGCCACCGGGGGCAACGTCCTGTGGGACTGCATCCCCCTGATCGACGCGGCCGTCGTGGAGTCCGTCGGCGCGCTCGGCGGGATTCGGGCGATCGCCGTCTCGCACCCGCACTATTACAGTGCCATGATCGAGTGGAGCCACAGCTTCGGCCACGTGCCGGTGTACCTGCACGCCGCCGACCGGCAGTGGATCATGCGCCCCGATCCGGCGATCCGGTTGTGGGACGGAGAATACATGGCACTGGCGCCCGGCCTGACGCTCGTGCGGTGCGGCGGGCACTTCGACGGGGGAACGGTGCTGCACTGGGCCGGCGGATCGGGGGGACGTGGCTCGCTCCTGACGGGCGACGTGGTCCAGGTCGCGCAGGATCGCCGCCACGTCAGCTTCATGTACAGCTATCCCAACTACATTCCGCTCGGGGCCGGCGCGGTGCGTCGCATCCTGGCGACGCTCGAGCCGTACCGCTGCGATCAGATCTTCGGCGCATGGTGGGGGCGGAACGTCCTCGCGGGCGCTCAGGAGGCCTTGGCGCGCTCGGCCTCCCGGTATCTGGAGCGCGTCGGCGCAGACTGAGCGCCACGCCTCTTCATGGAGGGACGACAGATGGCTGCAATGAACCGCGGTCCGGGAGGACCGCTTGCCGCGGGGACGCCGGCGCCCGACTTCACGCTGGCGAGCGCACCCGGGCAGGCGATCACCCTGCGGCAGTTCCGAGGCCGGCCGGTGATCCTCGCGTTCTATCCGGCCGACTGGAGTCCGGTGTGCGGCGATCAGATGGCGCTGTACAACGAGGTGCTCCCCGAATTCCGGGGCTACCATGCGGAGCTCTTGGGCATTTCGGTCGACGGGGTGTGGTGTCACGCCGCGTTTGCGGAGCACCGCCGTCTCCACTTCACGCTGCTTTCGGACTTCGAGCCCAAGGGGGAGGTCGCGCGCCGCTACGGCGTGTATCGCGAGGGTGACGGATTCACCGAGCGGGCGCTGTTCGTGATCGACAGGGACGGGATCATCCGCTGGAGCTACGTTTCGCCGGTCGGCGTGAACCCCGGCGCCGACGGCATCCTGCGGGCGCTCGAAGCGCTCGCCGGCGAGCGGACGCCCGCATGAGCAGGCGCGATTCGGCGGCCGCGCTCACGCTCCCCGTCGGCAAGCGGGACCACATCCAGGCCCCGGCTGGCGCGCCGGTGACGCTGGTCGAGTACGGCGACTACGAGTGTCCCCACTGCAAGCGCGCATACCCGATCGTCAAGGAGATCCAGCGGCACATGGGCCGGCGATTGCGCTTCGTGTTCCGCAACTTCCCGTTGCGGGAGAGTCACCCCCACGCGCAGCATGCCGCCGAGGCGGCCGAGGCGGCGGGCGCGCAAGGCAAGTTCTGGGAGATGCATGACCTGCTGTTCGAGCGGCAGTTCGCCCTGGAGGACGACAATCTGATCGAGTATGCCGGCGACCTGGGCCTCGACGTCGTGCGCTTCCGGAAAGACCTCCTGGAGGGTGTGTACGCACCCCGGGTGCGGGAAGACTTCCGAAGCGGGGTCATGAGTGGCGTGAACGGTACCCCCACGTTCTTCATCAACGGCGTGCGCCACGACGACGCGTGGGACGTGGAGCCGCTGCTGGCGGCGCTCGAGCGGTCGGCGGCTACGCCCTGATCGCTCCCGGGAACCGCGCGGGGTCGGGCGTGAAGCCCGGGAAGGTCGCGCTGAGATCGCCCGCCCCCAGATGACGCGCCAGGAGCTCGGCGAACAGGTCGCGGAAATCGGTGGTGACCGCCACGTCCCGACCCTCGAACCGCCGGGCCGGATCGAGCCCGGGCCACTTCCCGAGCACCCGGCCGCCGTTCACGGGGCCCCCGAGCACCAGCATCGCGGTCGCGTGACCGTGGTCCGTGCCTGCGTTGCCGTTCTCCCGCACCGTGCGGCCGAACTCGGACATCGTGAGCACCACCACGTCGCGCATGCGCTCGCCCAAGTCCCGCGTGAACGCCGCCAGCGCCTGCCCCAGCTCGCCCAACCGTGTCGCCAACTGTCCCTCGCTCGCGCCCTGGTTGACGTGCGTGTCCCAGCCGGTGACATCCGCGAAGGCTACCTGCAACCCGACGTCGGCCTTGATGAGCTGAGCGATCTCGAGCATCGCCCTGCCGAGTCGGCCGCGCGGATACTCGGCTCCGTCCGCGGGTTGATAGTGCGCGGGGTCGACACGTTTGAGCGTCTGCACCGCCTCGAACGCTTCCTGCGACGTGGTCGAGAGCAGCCCCGTGGCGGAGCCGGCGTACAGCTCTTCGAACGCCCGGGTGAGCCGGTCGCGTGCGGCTGGCTGCGGGCCCTTTAAGCCAAACGCTTGCAGGTCGTCGATCGCGAGGGTGGGCGCCGAGCCCGCGAGGATACGGGGGAGTTGCGGGCCGAAGGCGACGGCGCGGAACGGGGTGTCCTGGTGCTCGCGGTCGTGCTGGCAATAGCGGTTGAGCCAGCCGTCCGGCGTCGCCTTCACTCCGGGGGTGCCCGACTCCATGTAGTCCTGGGCGTCGAAGTGACTCCGGGTCGCGTCCGGGGAGCCGACGGCGTGGATCGCAGCGAGGCTCTTCGCGTCCCACAGCGCCTTCAGCGCTGCAAGGCGCGGGTGCAGGCCGAAGTAACCGTCCAGGTCCACCACGTCCCGCTCCGGCACGGCGATCCGCGGCCGCTCACGGTAATAGATCGGATCGCCGTGTGGCACGACCATGTTCAGCCCGTCCACGGCGCCGCGCTGGAACAGACAAACCAGGATGCGGCGGTCAGGCGGACCGGCGGAGGGGCGGACGGCGAGGGCGGCCCGGGCGAGGAAGAGAGGATCCAGGCCCAGACTGAACAGCGCGAGGCCGCCGGACTTCACGAACACCCGTCTCGAGATGGTCATGGCTACTGCCTCTGGAACTCGGGCCCGCCCAACGCCAATCCAATCGCCAGGGCGGTCGCCTGCTTGGGGTCACGCACGTCCGCGATCTGGCGCCGGATGACGGCCTTGGTATTCTCAGACATCATCCCACCCAGAATCTTATCGTTGACCGCGGCGATCAGCTGCTCGGCATCGGCAACAAGCGCAATCGAATCGAGCGCCATTGTGACGCCCGGCAGCCTGCCCGCCGCTAGCGCCACGGCCGTGTTCATGCGGTCGAGCAGCGCGCCGCTGTTCACCCACGCCGCCTCCCTCTCAGGATAGCCGTCCGGAGCCACGTGGAGGTAGAGCGGCTGCCCGAGGCGCGCCACGACCCGGGCGAGCCGGGGGGTGGTATCGGGCTCCGCCGACACCGCGCGCATGGCACTCACCACGAACTCGAGCGGCGTCTTGACTTTCGCGCCCACGCTTACGGGCGACCAAAAGGCCGGACCGTGGAGAATCGCACGCAGCACTTCGCGAATGTCGCCGTTCGATTGCCGCCACACGGCGAGGGCGTCGTCCACGCAGCCGTCCGGCGGATCGTCGCTCACAAGCCGTTGGCATAGCTCCTGGCTCACGTGCTGCAGGGTGGCTGGGTGGTTGGCCAGGAGCGTGAGGAGGCGGACGCCCTCGTCCCTCCCGTGACCCGCCGGAAATCTCACACCCAGCACCTGCTTTTCCCCGGTATCGTGCGCCCAGTCGTGGAACTCGAAGTCGCCACCATGCTGCGGCCGCCTGATGCCCCAACCGGTGAGAATTCGCGCGACTGCGATCACGTCCTGCTGCGTGTAGCCGCCGTCGACTCCCAGCGTGTGGAGCTCGAGCAGCTCGCGGGCGTAGTTCTCGTTGATCCCTTGCGGTGTGCGCTTCCTGGCCTGCGTTTCCGCTGTCCGCCACGCGGAGCGGCGGCCACGTGGTGAGGACCCCGGCGCGACGCTCTGCCAGTTGTCGAGGTAGAACAGCATCGCCGGGCTCTGGGCGGTGGCGATCAGGAGATCCTCGAACCTCCCCAGCGCGTGGGGGCGGATCGTGTGCTCGACGTAGTCGGACGTGAGAAAGCGGTCGGCACCCTTCGCCAGGTAGACGTTGAAATGGTTGGTCCAGAAGTCCACCATCACTTGGTACATCTGCCGTTCGGACAGCGCGGCACGGACCACGGCCAGCTCCTGGAACTGTGCCGCCAGGCGGCGGCCTCGTTGCACCACGGGATTGTCGTCGAGCGTGTCGGCCGCGCTGTCTGCGCGTTTGCGCCCGCGCCGCGCCCGCTGCGCCGCGACATACATGGCGGCGAGGTCGCTGCGATCGTCGTCGAGGATCGTGAGCCCGCGCTCCCGCTGGGTGAGACGCTCGTCGGCGATCCGGTCCGGAACGAGCTGGCGGTCGATCCAGGACATCACGCCCTGCGCGGCCACGCGATCGACCTCGCCGGGCCGCGGTCCGTAGGCGAGCCGGTTCAAGGCGTGGAACGCGGAGTCGTGCGGCGTGAGGGCCGGGTGCTGCGCCCGGGCGTTCAGCGGCAGCAGCAGCGCGAGCACGGGCGACACGATGCGGATTCTCATGCGGTTATATTGACGCACCGCCCCTCGGAGAAGTTAAGGCTTTGACGGCACCTCCCCACCGCTTCATCTCGCACGGCATGCTGCCGCGCGCCCGTAGCCCGCTCTCGGGGTCCGATGACAAGCCGCCGACCTGGTCGGAGCGGCTTCAGGCGCTGAAATACATCCCGCCCCTCCTCACGCTGGTGTACCAGACACACCGCGGCTACACGGTGGCGATCCTCGCGCTCCGGGCGGTGCGCTCGTTCATACCGCTCGCCGTGCTATGGATCGGGAAGCTCATCATTGACGGCGTGATTGAAGCGGTGCGCCTGCGCGCGATCGGCGGGGTGATGGACTGGTGGTCGCTGGGCACCTTGGTGGGGCTCGAGCTCGGCATCGCGGTGGGGGGCGAGGGCCTCGCGCGGCTCTCGTCGCTCTTCGAGAGCCTGCTCGGCGACTTGTTCTCCAACCGGATCAGCGTGCGGCTGATGCAACACGCGGCCACACTCGACTTGGCGCAATATGAGGACGCGGAGACCTACGATCACTTGGAACGCGCGCGCCGCCAGACGGTGGGCCGGATCGGTCTCGTGGCGCTGCTGCTTTCGACGGCGCAGGACTTGGTGACGCTGGTGTCGCTCGCGGCCGTGCTGCTCGTACAGCTCCCGTGGCTCCTCCTGCTGCTGGTGATCGCCGTGGTGCCGTCGTTCCTGGGCGAGACCCACTATGCGGCGCTCGGCTATTCGCTGCTGTTCTCGTGGACGCCGGAGCGGCGGCTGCTCGACTACCTGCGCTATGCGGGTGCATCGGACGAAATGGCGAAGGAAGTGAAGCTATTCAACCTGTCGGACTTCCTCGTCGGCCGGTACGCCAAGCTATCCGACGAGTTCTACGACGCCAACAAGCGGCTCGCGATCAAGCGCAATGCGGTGTCCACCGTGTTCGTCACGATCGGCACGCTGGGATACTACGGCGCGTATGCGGTCACCATCTATCTCACCGTGCTCGGGCGGTTCACCATCGGCGCACTGACGTTTCTCGCGGGCTCGTTCCGCCAGAGCCGTGACCTGATCCAGCGCATCCTGCTGTCGCTCTCGCAGGTGTTCGAACAGAGCCTGTATCTCTCCGACCTGTTCACCTTCTTCGACGTACAGCCGCGGGTGACATCCAGGCCTGGCGCTCGCCCCGTGCCGGTGCCCATCAGGCGGGGGTTCGAGTTTCAGGACGTCGGGTTCCGCTATCCGGGCTCGGACCGCTGGGCGGTGCGGCACCTCACATTCACGCTCGAGCCGGAGGAGCGCGTCGCGCTCGTGGGCGAGAACGGAGCGGGGAAGACCACGCTCGTGAAGCTGTTGGCGCGGCTGTACGACCCGGACGAGGGGTGCATCCTGCTCGACGGCGTGGACCTGCGGGAGTATGACCTGACCAGCCTCCGGAAGAACATCGGCGTGATCTTCCAGGACTTCGTGCGCTACGACTTCGTGCTGAAGGAGAACATCGGCGTGAGCCAGGTCGACGCGCTCGACGACCACGCGCGGGTACGCGAGGCGGCGCGCCGCAGTCAGGCGGATTCGGTCGCCTCCCGGCTCGAGAAGGGGTACGACCAAATGCTGGGCCGCCGGTTCGACGGTGGCGTCGAACTGTCGGGCGGGGAATGGCAGAAGGTCGCCCTGGGGCGGGCCTATATGCGCGACGCGCAGGTGTTGATCCTCGATGAGCCGACCGCGTCGCTCGACGCGCGAGCCGAGTACGAGGTGTTCCTGCGGTTCGCCGAGCTTACGAAGGGGCGGATGGCGGTGCTCATCTCGCATCGCTTCTCCACGGTGCGGATGGCCGACCGGATCCTGGTGCTCCGGGGCGGCGAGCTGGTGGACCAGGGGACACACGAGGAGCTGGTCGCCCGGAGCGGCTTGTACGCGGAACTGTTCAGCCTACAGGCGGCGGGGTATCGCTAGGCGCGACACGTCGCACCACGCCTCCCCCTCGAGCACGGTCTCTCCGCCCCACGGCGACGCCCATCAGCTTGCGCCACATCCGGTTCCGGCCTGCGATCTGCGTGGGAATGCAGGTGAGCGGCACGAGGCCGTCCATGAAGCCCGGGTGGCGCTCGCCCCACAGCCAGCTGTGCATGCACCCCATCGACTCCTGCGGCATCGCGCCGCGGGCTGCCGAGGGTCCGGTAGTGAAGCCGCAGCTCGGGCAGCGTCTCGCCGCTTTGGAAGCGGAAGCTCTTGATGACGAAGCTGCCGGTGTCTCCCTGCGCTGCGGTGGCGAGGAGCAGGAAGAGAGCCGGGCTCATACGAGGTAGCGCTCGCGCAGCAGGGCCACGTGGTGGCGCTCGTGGCCGGCGATGATCCAAGCGATCGCGCGCACGGTGACCGCGTTGTTGCTCGCCGTCCCGCGGCGCGCCAGCGCGGCGGCGTCGAGCCCGCGGAACAGGGCGATGGTCGCCCGCCGCACGGCGTCGAGTTCGGCGGCAAGATCCTTGAGGGATCGCGCGTCGAACTTGCCGGCGGGCACCCAGGTCTTCTCGTCGAAGCCCGGGAGCGCCGTGTCGTCGGCGCGGGCGAACCGCAGCGCGCGGTAGGAGAACACGCGCTCGGCGTCCGCCACGTGCCCGATCACCTCCTTGATGCTCCATTTCCCCGGAGCGTAGCGGTGCAACGCCTTGGTCTCCGACAGGCCGGCGAGCAGCTGCTGCGTCTCGCGTCGTTGATCCTCGAGCATCCGCAGCAGGTCGCCTTCGGGGACCTTGCCGATGTACGTGCCGTAGTACGGTGCGTACTCCGCGGCGTCGGGGCGGGGAATGACGGCGGCCGTCATGCGGCCCTCCGCGGGCGCTTGGGCGACCTGGCCTTGCCGGTTGGGGCGGGGCGGCGGAACCGGGCGATCCGCGCCTGCGCGTCGGGCATCCGCAGGATCACCTGCTCCAGCTTATCGAGGTAGGCGGGGTTGTTGAGCCGGGTGCGCAGCTCCGTGAGGAACGGCTGGAGCTTGGCGTACACCATGATGTGCTCGCCGTTCACGTCGGCGAACATCTGCTCGTCGATGGCACCGTGCAGCACGAGCACGGCAGCCATGCTCCAGTACGTCGTCACCATGCGATATGGAGCGCTGGCTTTGCCGCGGTACACGGTGAGGATCTCCTCGGCGCTCGCCGGGGCGAATTGCTCGCGGAACCAGGCGCGCGCCTTGCGCATCACCGGCTCGCGACGCAGGTCGTACAGCTTGAGCAGCAGATCGGCGCTTTCGTATTTCGTGGTCACAGGCGGCTCCGATGGCTTGGCGGTCATGGGAAGCTACGCGGACTCCCGGGCGGCGGCGACCCAGGCGCGCCAGGTCTCTTCCGCCGCCCCGATGGTCAACTGTTGCTGGTAACGGACCAGGGGCATGCGGAGCAGCAGCGGCTCCAGGGCGAGCTTCTCGAGCCAGCGCTCGTCCGAGAGCAGCGCCGACTTGAGGCCCAGCTCCGTGAAGCGCTTCGCGTCCCGGTCGATCAGGGCTTGCGTGCCGAACGTCTGCGCGAAGCGGCGCAGCTCGCCCGGCGAGGCGGCGCGCTCGTTCAAGTCGACGAAATGAGTCGTGATGCGGCGCTCGGCGAAGAACCGGAGCGCCGTGCGGGTGTCGCTGCTCTTCTTCACTCCGAAGATCTGGATCCCCATCCCTGGTCAGCTCCCCGTCGAGAACCGCACCGCGCCCAGGTCCACGAGGTCTCGCAGCGTCTGCTGCAGCATCGCGACCTCGAGGCCGGTGCCGGCCACCAGCTCCGCGAGCGTCCGCTTGCCGTCGGCGAGACCGACCACCGCCGCCACACCCTCGTCGCTCCGCGCCACGGCGACGCGGCCGTGCGGCGACCGTGCGATGAGGAGCTTCGTGGGTCGCTCGGGCGCCTGCGGCACATCGGTCCAAGGCTGGAGCAGCTTGGGCAAGACTGCCGGGAGATCGAAGTCCAACTCCAACAGGACCGTCCCTGCGACGGTCTCCGGACGGTACCGCTCCCCGCTCCCCGCTCCCCGAACCTCACTATCTCGCCACACTCGCGCCCCCGCCTCGACCACCATCATCGCCGCCTCGTACCGGAGGAGATCGGCCAGGTAGCGAATGGACTGCGTGCCGGGCGCGACGTGCGCCGTCACCAGGTGCGCCACCGCCGCGGCGGTCTCCCGGCTGCCGAGCACGAGGGTGGAGAGCAGCGCATCGAACCCCGGAGTCCTGAGAACGGCCTCGGGCCGTCGACCCGTCACCCGGGCGAGGGCGCGCGAGTACTTGAAGAAGTGAACGATCCGCTCGTAGTAGAAATGCCGCGCCAGGAACCGCGCGTAGCGCTCCATGCGATCGGGGTCGGCGAGCCTCCGGTCCCGCCAAGCGGCGGAGGCGCGGTACGGTGCGTCGGCGAGCGCGCGGATCACCTCGTCCTGCAGGGCTCGATCGCTCGGCAGGGTCATGGCGCGGCCCCCGAGCCGCAAGATCGCAACCGCACCACGGCGGTTCGGCCGTCGGACACGACCTTTTGGCCGGAGACGTTGCGCGCCGCGGTGACCGCGCCGGGAAGGCTCATGTAGTCCAGCAGATCGCCACACCCGCTCGCCTCGAGATCGTGTACGACCCGGTCTCGCTCCCAATCGATGTGCGACTCGATCCGATGCGTCGCCTGCGGTTCCCACGGCTTGAAGATCACCCCGACATCCTTGTTCGCGGCGCCGACCCAGACGAGCGAGAGACTGTCGAGCAGCCAGATCCGGATGTGGTGACGAATCCGGACATTCGGTCCTGCCAGCTCGTACGCGAGGTCCTGGGGCCGTCCCTCGAAGTACTGCGTGCTTACGGGGGCGGTGATGGCGGGTCGGCTCGCGATCGCAGCCGTTATCTCTCTCGTGACGGTGAGGACGGACCGCTTCTGCGCGCGGAGCCAACCGGCAGCTCGAAACGCGCTGTCGATCTCGCTCGTCGTGCCGAGCAGCAGCACGTTGAACGGATCGCCGAGAACGGTCCCGGTACGGTTCTCCGAGCGCGGGACGAACCTGGGCAGCACCGGCGGATCGATGAGCTCGCGGTGGGCCGTCACGGACACGCACCGGCCGTCGTCCGGGAGGACGAGGGGCTCGATCAGCCGCAAGCCCCCGATCTCCCCGGCGAAGATCCGCACCGGCGGCCCCCGATGGATGAGCGAAAAGCCGCCGAGCAGGGCCGCCGGGACGGCATCCAGGTCGGCCGCGGCTGCGATGCCGGCCGGCACGAGCTTCTTGCCGACGCCGACGATCGACGTCTTTCCACTCGATAGGAGTCCGGAGTCGGTGAGCGCTCCTGGCTTGGCGTACTCGAGCGTGTCGAGCACACCCGCGATCGCCACCCAGCGCCCGGTGTGCGCCTCCAGTGAGTCGAACTGCAGCCCCAACCGGCCGTGCCGGCCGAACCGGCCGCCGCCCCTAGAGACGACGATTCGCCCTTTCGCCCGTACATACGGCGGGATCACGACGCAGGACTCCCGCACCAGCGCTGCCATCGTCTGCACCAGCACCGCGGTCCCGACCGTGTCCCTGCCGCTGGTAATCCGTTGCACGAACCGGATCGGAATGCGCGTGCCCACGGGGATGACGACGTCAGTCGACAGCAGTGCGAGCAGGGCGAGCGGGAGCGCCTTCACAACGCCCCCCGAATCCGCTGCACGCTTCGGAACAGCACGTCCGCCGTCAGGGAGGGCGAAAACGCGTCGAACGTGATGGCCCGGGCCTGGGGGCAGCGGCTCACCGCGTGCGCGGTGAAGGCCAGCATTTCGTCCGAGGGCTCGGCTGGCGCGATCCACGGCCCGCCGAGATCGGCGTCGTTCTCCACGCCCGCGACGTGCAGCTCCACCACGTGCTCGAGGGGGAATTCGGCGAGCCAGCGCTCCGGCTTCATATCATGATAATGCGCCTGGAGCCACACGTGCGGCAGATCGAGCAGGAAGCCGACCTCGGTCGCTTCGAAGAAGCGGCGCAGCCACACCGGCTCTGGCATCTGGCTCGCCTGGACGTCGAAAAACCCGGGGATGTTCTCCATGACGAGCGGTTGGTCGAGCCGCGCCCGGAGCGCGCCGGCGTTACGAATGAAGCGGTCGAGGAAGTCTTCCGTGTAGAGGGGCGGAAACACGTAATTCAGGTTGTAGCCGCCGTCCTCGGTGTGGAGGCACTGAAAATGCTCCGCGACCCAGGGCGATCCGTACAGCTCGGCGAGAGCGCGCGCGCGCGCGATGGAGCGCTCGTCCAACGGCTCGGAGAGCTGGCCCAGGTAGTCGTGGAGCAGCAGCGTGTAGCGCTGGCGGATTGCGGGCCACCACGGGTCCGCCGCGGTCGGCGGATCTGCCATCGCGAGATGATCGATGTCCGACGCCGCCGCGAGCTCGCGCCCGAGGTGGGGATTGTAGAACGCGCCGACACTCACCGGCGTCACCTGTCACCCGTCATCCGTTGTCCGTTACTAGTAACCCCTGCTCGGCCAGTTGGTCACAGAACACCTTGACCTGCGCCGCGACCATGGGCGCCGCGGCACCGTCGGTCCACGTGGCGGCGATCGTCTCCGCGCTCGTCTTGCCGTCCAGACGCGCGACGATGAAGCGCTCGCGCTCTCCCCAAGCCGCCGCTCGCTGCTTGAGCTCGTCCGAGGCGCGTGGCGGCCGGAACACACCCGTCACGATCCCGGTGATCTCGGATACCGTCTCGGGTGGGAGGGGGCGGGTGCCGGTGAGGTTCTGGTCGACCTGTGCAGCGCTGCGCGCTCCCGCCAGCACGATGCTCACGCCCGGCTGCGCGAGGACCCAGGCGAGCGCGAGTCCCGCCAGCGGCATGTCGAGCCGCCGCGCGATCGGGCGGAGCCGGTCCACCACGGCCTGCCGACGCTCGAACTCCCTGCCCTTGAACCAGTAGATGTTGCGCCGGTGGTCGGTTGCGGGGAACTCGGGGGCGGTTGCGTAGCTGCCGCTCAGGAGGCCCGCGGCGAGGGGCCGGTACGCCAGGAACGCGATGTGCCGCTCCCGGCACAGGGGCAGCTCCCGCTGCTCCACGTCCCGGTCGAACAGATTGTAGGGTCCCTGATAGGCCGCGAGCGGCGCGATCTCGAGCGCCCGGGCGAGCTGCCGATGGGTGGCGTTGCACAGGCCGACGGCCAGCGTCTTGCCTTCCCGCTGCAGCAGGTGGAGCTCGTCGAGCCGCCGCTCCCAACCCTCGAGCGCTTCGTGCAGCTGCACCAGATCCACGTAGTCCGTGTCGAGGCGCCGCAGGGACGCCTCGAGCGAGCTGCGAGGGTCGTCGCGGGGGCTGACCTTGGTGGCGATGGCGACGCGCTCGCGGTCGGCCTTGAGCGCGCGGCCGAGCAAAACCTCGGACGCGCCGTCGCCGTACGTCGGGGCGGTATCGTAGCAGGTGATGCCGCCCGCGAGCGCGCGTCTCACCGTGGCGAGGCGGTCCGCTTCGGGTTCCGCTCCGCCCCATCCCTTCCCTCCCACCGCCCAGGCCCCGAACCCGAGACGGGATCCGGACGTCAAGAAACGCGGAGGGGGCCCGACGTCAGTCCGGGCCCCCGGGCGCATCTGAACCGCTCCCTTTAGGAGTGGCAGGTGGGGACCAGCTCCGCCGTCTCGACGATCTCGGGACGATGACAGCTGGGCACGAGCTCCTGCATCTCGACGATCTGCATACATCCTCCTTTGCAAGGAGAGAATCAGGGAAGACGGCCGGTCAGGGAATCCTACGGGTTGCCGTCGCACCCGTCAACCGGTAATTCTCAACCCCTCATGATTCCGATTCACGTGCTCGTCACCGAGAACGATCTCGCGGACGAATTCGTTTCCGCGTTTCATGCCCGACGGCTGCCCGAGAAGTTCTTCTACTGGTTCCCGCTGTCGGTGCGCGCGTGGCTCGCCCTGTGCTCGGACGGCGCGTACCGCAACTTCATGCGCTCCCGCTCGTTGATCGCGCGCTCGGGCGCGGAGCTAGCGCGGTTGTTCGCTCCCGCTCCGCTCGAGGTGCTGAGCCTCGGGTCGGGGCAGGGGGACAAGGACTTGCTGCTACTGCTCGCGCTGCGCGAGCGCGGGGTGCGCGCGTCCTACGTGCCCGTGGACACGAGCCAGGCGCTGCTCGAGATGGCGTGCGGCGGGGCGCTCTCTGCGGGCTTCCCCGCTCACGGAATCAAGGCCGACTTCACGACGCCGGCCCATCTGGCCGCGCTCGCCGCCGAGCCCGAAACGCCGCCCCGGCTCGTGCTGCTGCTCGGCAATACGCTCGGGGCGTTCGATCCCATCGCCGAAGCGAGCGAGCTCGGGCGCTTGCTGCGCCCGGGTGACGCGCTCCTGGTCGACGGCGAGATCTACGCCGGCGAAACCACCGTCGCGGGCTACGACAATCCGCTGAACCGGCGCTTCGCCTGGGCGCCGCTCCACGCCGTCGGCATTCAAGACTCGGACGGCGAGCTGGTGTTCGAGACCGCGGATGACGCCCGGCTCCCGGGATTGCACCTGATCGCCAAGCATTTCCGGGCGAGCCGGGACGTGGCGCCCTTCATGGGCGGCGAGGTGCTGCGCCTGGCGCGCGGCGAGCGGCTCGGGATGAACCATTCCTATAAGTATGCCGCGGACACCTTCCTCCGGATTGTCTCGGGCGCCGGCCTGGCCGCCCGGTGGGAGGGGCGGAGCGATGACGAGCGCTTCCTCATGGTGCTCGCGGCACGCGCATGATTCCGGCCTTGGAAGTGCGCGGGCTCGGCTACCTCCTGCCGGGAAAAGGGAAGGGAGATGGGGGACCGGGTCGCTTCCTCGTTCAGGATGTCTCCTTCGCCGTCGGGGCCGGCGAGACGCTGGTTCTGCTCGGTCGGAGCGGCTCCGGGAAGACGACCACGCTCAAGCTCATCAATCGCCTGCTCGAGCCGACCACGGGCGAGGTGCGAGTCGCGGGAGCGCGCGCGGCCGATTTGCCGGCGAACCGGCTGCGACGCCGCATCGGCTATGTGATCCAGGAAGTGGGCCTGTTCCCGCATTTCACGGTGGAGCGAAACGTGGGACTGGTGCCGCAGCTCGAAGGCTGGCCGCCGCAGCGCACCGCGGCGCGCGTGCGCGAGCTACTGGCGCTCGTGGGTCTTGAAGCGGATACGTTCGCGCGGAGATACCCGCACGAGCTATCCGGCGGACAGCGCCAGCGTGTGGGCGTGGCGCGCGCCCTCGCCGCCGACCCGCCGCTCCTGCTCCTGGACGAGCCGTTCGGCGCGCTCGATCCCATCACCCGCGTAGAGCTGCAGCGCGAGTTCCAGGAGCTCGAAGGACGGCTCGGCAAGGCGATGGTATTCGTCACGCACGACGTGCGCGAGGGGCTGCTGCTCGGCACGCGCATCGGCCTCATGCACCTGGGCCGGCTCGTGTTTCTCGGAACGCCGGACCAGTTCCGGCGCTCGGAGCACCCCGAGTGCCGCGCGTTCATGGAGGCGGCGTGAGACTGGTCGCCTTTTACGGCCGCAACGTGGACGAGGTGCTGGCGCTCGCGTGGCAGCACGTGTACCTCGTCGCGATCGCCACGGTGGTGGCGATTCTCATCGGCGTGCCGCTGGGTGTGCTGCTCACCCGCCGCCCGGCGCTGCGCGGTACCGTGCTCGGCGTCGCGAACGTGTTCCAGACGGTGCCGAGCCTCGCGCTGTTCGGGTTCCTCATCCCCTTGCCGTTCATCGGCGGCATCGGTGCGCGCACGGCCATCGTGGCGCTCATCCTGTACGCGCTGCTCCCCATCGTCCGGAACACCTACACCGGGATCGCGGGCGTGGATCCGGCCGTGCGCGAGGCGGGACGCGGGATGGGGATGACCGACTGGGACCTGCTCACGCAGGTCGAGCTGCCGCTCGGCTTGAGCGTGATTCTGGCGGGAGTGCGCGTCGCGACCGTGGTGAGCGTGGGCACCGCGACGATCGCGGCGGCGATCGGAGCCGGCGGGCTGGGCGTCTACATCTTTCGCGGTGTGGCCACGGTGGACGACACGCTCATCCTCGCCGGCGCGCTGCCGGCCGCGCTGATGGCGCTCGCCGCGGATGGGCTGCTGGGCCTTGCCGAGCGGCGGCTCGCATGGCGCACCAAATGACGGCCGGACGGTTGCTCCTCGCGGGCGCGCTGCTGCTGGCGTCGTGCGCCCGTCGCGATCGCATCGTGATCGGCTCCAAGAACTTCACCGAGTCCGACCTGCTGGGTGAGATCGTGGCGCAGCAGCTCGAGCGGCGCGCGGCGCTGCCCGTGGAGCGGCGCTTCCATTTGGGCGGCACGTTCGTGTGCCATGAGGCGATCAAGGCGGGACAGATCGACGCGTACGTCGAGTACACGGGCACGGCGTACACGGCGGTGTTGAAGCTGCCCCCACTGCTCGACCCCGACAGCGTGTACCGGGCGGTCGCCGGGGAGTACGCGCGGCGCTTTGGCTTGGCGTGGGGGCCGCCGCTGGGGTTCGACAATACGTTCGCGATTCTGGTGCGCCGGACGGACGCGGAGCGCTACGGGCTCAAGCGGATCTCGGATCTCGCGCCGATCGTCCCGCGCTGGCATGCCGGGTTCGGCTACGAGTTCCTCGAGCGCACCGACGGTTTCCCCGGGCTCGCGCGGGCGTACGGGCTGCGGTTCGCCGCGCCGCCGACGGCCATGGATCTGGGGCTCACCTACCGCGCCCTTGCCCAAGGCAACGTGGATGTCATCGCCGGCAACTCGACTGACGGGCAGATCGCGGCGCTCGATCTGATGGCGCTGGAGGACGACCGGCACTACTTCCCGCCCTACCAGGCGGCCGTGGTCAGCCGCGCGCAGCTGCTCGCGCGCCATCCCGAGGCTGCTCGCGCACTCGCCGAGCTCGCGGGGAAGATCTCCGACGCCGAGATGCGGCGGCTCAATGCCCTCGCGGACGTTGAGCATCGCGACATCGCGAGCATCGCGCGCGACTGGCTGAAGATCAACCTGCCGTGAAGGCGCGCTTCCAACTGATGCTCGCCGCGGTCTGCTTCTCGACGGCGGGCGCCGCCATCAAGTGGTGCGCGTTCGGCGCCTGGCAGATCGCCGCCTTCCGCGCGCTGGTGGCCATGCTGGCGATCGTCGTGCTGATCCCCGAAGCGCGCCGCCGCTGGACGTGGCGGGTGGGTCTCGTGGGCATGGCGTATGCGGCCGCGGGTCTGCTATTCGTCTTCGCCAACAAGCTCACGACCGCCGCGAATACTGTGTTCCTCATGGCGACGAACCCCCTGTTCGTCGTCGCGCTCGCACCGTGGCTGCTGCGCGAGCGGGTGCGCCCGGCGGACCTGGCGTTCATGGTCGTGCTCGGCGCCGGCCTGGCGCTGTTGTTCGTCGGCGGGGACCGCCATTTCGCCACCGCGCCGGATCCCGTGTTCGGCAACGTGCTGGCCGCCGGGAGCGCCGTGGCCTGGGCGTTCACGGTGATGGGGTACCGCTGGCTGGCGCGGCAGGCCGGAGATCACGGACCCGTCGCGAGCGCCGCGGCGTGCGGCAACCTGTTTGTCTTCCTCGTCGGTTTGCCTGGCGCGCTGCCGCTCGCGGCGGGCCGCGCCGGCGACTGGCTCGCGGTGATCTACCTCGGCGTGTTCCAGCTGGGGTTGGCCTACGTGTTCCTGTCGCGCGCCATCACCCGGGTGCCGGCGCTCGAGGCCTCGCTGTTCCTGCTGGTCGAGCCGGTGCTGAGCCCCGTCTGGGCGTGGTGGGTGCACGGCGAAACGCCGGGACCGCTGGCGTTGGTCGGGGGCGCGGTCATCCTGACCGCGACGGCGGTCAGGTCGTGGCGCGACACGCCCGTGGTGGCCGCGTGAGCGACCGGATCATCCGCGCCTATTTCGCCATCACGGGACTCTTCAACCTCGCGATGTCGCTCATCTGGGGCATCGATACTCTGTTCAAGATGAGCGCCGGACTCGACATCCAGCACGTCCTGCTCACCAACGCCGCGTTCACCCTCGGCTCGATGGTCTTCGAGATCCCCACCGGCGTCATAGCGGACACCGTGGGCCGGCGGGTGTCGCTGCTATTGTGTCTCGCCACCCTGTTCATCACGACGTTGTTGTACGTCGCTTGCGCCTGGCGGGGGTGGGGCTTCTGGGCGTTCATGTGGATCTCGGTGTTCCTGGGCCTGGGGTACACGTTTTATACGGGCGCCGTCGATGCCTGGCTGGTCGATGCCCTCAAGGCGACGGGTTACAGCGAGCCGCTCGAGCCCGTGTTCGCGAAAGGTCAGATGTTCTTCGGCGCCGGCATGCTCGTGGGCACCATCGGGGGCGGGCTGCTGGGGCAGGTTCACCTGTACATCCCGTACTTGGTGCGCGCCGCGATCGTGGTACCGCTGTTCGCTCTGGCGTGGCGCCGTATGCCGGAGCTGGGCTACACGCGGCGAGCCCTCGAGCTGCGCCGCGTGCCCGCAGAACTGCGGCGCGTCTTCGTGGAGGGGATGCGCTACGGTCTCAAGCATCCCGTGGTTCGTCCCGTGATGCTGGCGTCGCTCGTCTCGATGAGCTTCATGATCTTCGGCTTCTACAGCTGGCAACGCTATTTCCTCGATCTGCTGGGCAAGGATCTCGTGTGGGTGGACGGCGTGATCAGCTCGCTCGTGGGGTTGAGCCTGATCGGGGGAAACGCGCTCGCGGCTCCGCTCTCGCGCGTCGTGCGGACGCGGACCGGAATGTTGATGCTTTCGGTGGGCGCACAGGCGGTGCTCGCGGTCACGTGCGGTCTGCTGACGAACTTCTACGCCGTGGTGTCGCTCTATCTGCTCTACGGCGCGGCCGTCGGGCTCGCGATGCCCGTGAAGCAGGCGTACCTGAACGCCCATATCCCGTCGGCCCAGCGGGCCACGATCATCTCGCTCGACTCCATGTTTGTGAGCAGCGGCGGCGTGGTGGGACAGTCGGTGTGGGGCTGGCTCGCGCGGACACGCTCGATCGGCACGGCGTGGGCGTGGAGCGGGGTGACGCTCTTGTTCGGCATCCCGCTGTATTGGATGGCGCGGCGCAGCGACGGGAAGCTGGACGCGATAGGCTAGACGCTCAGACGCACAGACGGACGCACAGACGCACCGACGCACAGGGGGGAACAGTAGGCAGTGACTGGGACTACCTGCTCACTCTGGCTGTTCACCGCTGTGCGTCTCTGCGTCTAGTCGTTGCCTTTCCTGCCTTACCGAGTGCTGTCCTTCTTCTGGTCCTCGTGCACGTCCTTCCGGTCGTGCCGCAGATCCCTGCGATCGCCCCGCGCGTCCCGCACATGATGGCGTCGATCGCGGCGGTCCTGCCGCAGGTCCCGGCGGTCGCGCCGCGCGTCCGTCGTGTCGCCGTTCTTCAGGTCCTGATGAACGTCCCGACGGTCCTGCCGGATGTCCTTGGTGTCGTGGCGGACGTCCCGGCGATCGCGGCGGAGCTCGCGACGGTCGTGACGGACTTCCTTGCGGTCTCGCTTCACGTCGCTCGAGTCCTGGGCGGATAGCACCGCGGGCACGCTCACGGCGAGCGCCAGCACGGCGAAGAGGGCGATATGACGTCGCATGCGTTTTCCCGGTTGAGGTCGCAGATGAGACCCCGGCACCGGACCAGATGTTAACAACGTGACCCCGGTCACATAGACAGACGCTAGCCCTGCTTGAACTTGGGCAGTTCGCTCCGGTGGCCACAGCGCGTCGAGCGCGCGCTCGCGCCCGCGCCACTCGCCGCCGATCCGAGTCGTGCCGGCCACCCAGTACACGATGTCGTCGTGGAACAGCTTGCCGACCGCCGTGCGGTCGCCCGCGAACAGAGCCTTCTCGTACATCTTGGCGATCTCCAGGCGGCTCATGCCGTCATCTCCTCGATCTCATCGGGCTCGGGAAGCGCGCTTGCCTTGCGGCCGGCCCGCTGCATCGGCTTGTCCAACTCGGCCTTGTGCCGGTCGATGATCGTCCAGAAATCGAGCGCGCGGCCGAGCAGCTCGTAGGCACCTTCCTTCAGCGTATCGCTCATCCGCACCTGCCGCACGTTGTTCTGCATGTCCTCCGCGTCCCAGCCGCGCGAGTGCGCGATGAACGGAAACGGCGGGAACACGAACCCGAGCTCCGACCAGAATGTGAACATCGAGCCGGCAACGGCCTGGATGTTGTCCTGACCGCCCGTGATGATGAAGGCCGCGACCTTGTGCTTGATCAGGACGTTGTTGTGAATGGTGACCTGGTTTTGCACGCAGTTCAGGCGCTCGATCATCTTGTAGTAGAGCGACGACGCGTTGCCCCAGCGGATGGGCGTGCCGATCACAACCACGTCCGCCCAGTGCACCAGTCCCTCGTAGACGGCGGTGAGCTGATCCTCGGGGCCGCGCTCGGTGATAGCGCAGGGCCACGTGCACGCGCGGGCGGCCTTGGAGTAGTTCCCCTCGCAATGGCGGAACTTCAAGTCGCGGAGCTTGATGTACTGCGTGTCGGCCCCGCGGCGCTTCGCCTCGTCGAGGGCGTGCTCGAGCAAGGCGTCGGAGGTGGAGAAGCGGGGATTGACGTCGTCCATCGCGGTCGTCGAGATCACGAGCACCCGGGGCGGCGCGCCGGCGGGCTTGACGTGCTCCGCGAGCAGGTGGGACGGCTAGTGTTTCACGAGCTTGCGGGGCATCACTGGCGGCGTCTGCACGTACACGCCGTCCGCGCGCTCCTCGACTCCGAACACCGGCACCTGCTCCTCGTCGTAGCCTGCGGGCCCCTTTCCCGTGATCACGCTGTACTCCCAGGCGTGCCAGGGGCACATCACGAACTCGCCATGCAGCCGGCCCTCA
>JBGPDL010000034.1:0-28645 GCA_041482275.1 Gemmatimonadota bacterium
AAGGCGTACATCGCTTCGATGAAGTCCGACCTCCGTAACCTGGTTACGGCGGAAGAGGCATACTTCGCCGACTCGATCAAGTACCAGACGGCGACCAGCTGCACCAATCCGGCACCGGCGGGTAACGTGTCGTTCTGCCCCACCCAGGGCAACACGCTCGGCGCAATCACCACGGGTACCGGGACGCAGGCGGGTTGGACGGGCAGCATCACCAACCTGAACACGTCCAAGAGCTGCGCGATTTACGTAGGCGCAGTGACTCCGACGGCTCCGGCGACTTCGGCCAACTCGGAAGGCGCTCCGGTCTGCCAGTAAGCTTCTCGATCTGCAGTGGCAACAGGGAGCGGCGGGGTTCACCCCGCCGCTCTTTTTTTCTATACCTTTGATCCGCCCATGGCCTCGAAGCCGTGGCTCCGCACGGAGCTCGTGTTTCACCTCACGTTCCTCGCCGCCGCCGCGCTGCTGGTGGGGGTGGCGACGGTGCTCGTCGCGAGCACCTTCGCGCCGCAGCGCACCTTCGTGCTGGTGATGCTCCTCGTGGCCCTCGAGGTGGGCGTCTTCGTCGTGTTCGGCCGTTACCTGGTGAATCGGCTGGTGCTGTGGCCGCTCGAGCGCGTGGTCGCGACGGCCGACGCGGTGGCGGACGGCGATCTCGGGCGCCGCGCGCCCGACGCCGAAACGCAGGACTTCTCGACCCTCGCCGAGCGGCTCAACCGCATGACCGATCACCTGCTCGACGCCCAGAGCCAGCTGGTCCGCTCGGAAAAGCTGGCGAGCATCGGCCGCCTCGCGGCTGGAGTCGCCCACGAGGTGGGCAACCCGCTCGGTGCGATCGGGACGTACATCGAAGTGCTGCGGCGCCGCGGTGCCGACCCGGAAGTGGTGGCCGGCGTGACCCGCGAGCTTGAGCGCATCGACCAGATCGTGCGCGGCCTGCTCGACTACGCCCGCCCCCAGGACGAGGCGCTCGCCCCGCTCGATCCCGGCGAGGTGATGCGGAGCGCTTACGGGCTGCTCGACGCGCAAGGGGCGCTGAAGCGCATGCGTCCCCGCCTCGACGTCGCGCCGGACGTGCCGCGGATCCTCGGGCGGGCCCATTTCCTGGAGCAGGCGGTCGTAAACCTGGTCCTGAATGCCGTTGACGCCGCGCCCGGCGGAGTCGTGTTGCTCGGCGCTCAGGCGTGGGCCTATGAGCCGCGCCGTGCGGCACCGAAGCGCGCCGGCGACCCGCAGCAGGCGACCTTCCTCCGCCGCATCGAGCGTCGCCCGTTCCGGACGGATTTCGCCGCCGGCCAGCCGGGCGCACTCCTGTATGTGGCGGACTCCGGTGCCGGCGTGCCGGAGGCCGACCGCGACCGGATCTTCGAGCCGTTCTACACGACAAAAGAGCCCGGCCGCGGGACGGGCCTGGGCCTCGCCATCGTCGCCCGCGCCGTATACGACATGGGCGGCGTGGTGTGGGTCGACACGGCGCGCGAGGGTGGGGCGGCGTTCAAGATGTTCTTTCCGGCGGCGCCGTGAGGCGGGTGCTCGTGGTGGACGATGAGCCGGGCCTGCGCCAATCGCTCGGGCTGTTGCTCGCCGACGCGGGCTACGACGTGGCGGCGGAGGGGAATGGCGCCCGCGCGCTCGAGCGCGCTCTGGCCGAACCGTTCGACCTCGTGCTGTGCGACGTGCGGATGCCGGACATGGACGGGCTGGCGTTTCTGCGCGGCTACAAGAGCAGCGGCGGCTCGGCCCTGGTCATCATGATGAGCGCGTACGGGGGGGAGGAGGCGGCGCTCGCCGCCATGAAGGAGGGCGCGTACGACTACATCCCCAAGCCGTTCCGCCCCGACGAGGTCGTGCTCACCCTCCGCAAGGCCGAAGAGCGGGAGCGACTCGGCCACACCATCGCGACACTGAGAGCACAGTTGGACAGCAGTCCCGCCGCGCGGGCGCTCATCGCGGAAAGCCCGGCCATGCGCCAGGCCCTCGAGCTGGTCGCGCGGGTGGCGGGGCATTCCACCACCGTGCTCATTACCGGGGAGCGCGGCACCGGCAAGGAAGTCATCGCCCGGGCGATCCACCGGGCCAGCGCCCGCGCGGCCGGCCCGTTCGTGGCGGTGAACTGCGCGGCCATCCCCGACACGCTGCTCGAATCGGAGCTGTTCGGCTACGTGAAGGGCGCGTTCACCGGAGCGGCGGGCGATCGGCCCGGCCTGTTCGAGCAGGCGAACGGGGGCACGCTGCTCCTGGACGAGATCGGCGAGCTGCCGCTCCCGCTGCAGGCGAAGCTGTTGCGGGTCCTGCAGGAGAGCGAGGTCCGCCGGGTGGGTGACCAGCGCACCCGGCGGGTCGACTTGCGGCTCCTTGCTGCGACGGCCAAGGACCTCGCCTCCGAGGCCGCAGCCGGCCGGTTCCGGCACGATCTGTTCGATCGCCTGAACGTCGTCACCATCCACTTGCCTCCCCTCGCCGAGCGGCGCGAAGACATCACGCCCCTGGCGCGGCATTTTGCGGCGCAGCTCAGCGGGCGGCTGGGCCGGCGGGTGGCGCTGAGTGATGCCGCCCTGGCGTGGCTCGGCGGGCAGTCGTGGCCGGGCAACGTGCGGTCGTTGGAGCACGCGATCGAGCGGGCGGCAGTGCTGTCGGACCGGGAAGTGTTGGAGCTGGAGGATTTTCGGAAGCAACCTACCTCAGCTGCGTCCCCCCCGGGGAACGGGGAGCGGGGAGCGGGGAGCGGTACGCTCCGTGATGCCGTTGAGACCGCCGAGCGGCAGGCCATCAGCGCCGCCCTCGAGGCGTGCGGCGGCAACCGCCGCGAGGCGGCGAAACAGCTCGGTGTGAGCTTGCGAACGCTGTTCTACAAGATGGACCGCTACGGAGTCGAGTAGTGCAATATCCTGCAGCTATGCAGCAATTTGCAGTAACAATCGCTCCTACTAAGTAACGTAACATACACTCCCACAATGCTTTAGCCAGTGGCATGCCGTGTGATATGAGAACGGGTGGAATCGGGGGAATACTGCTATGAAGCGTTCCGGCTTCTCGACAATCGAACTGGCGATCGTGCTGGCCATCATCGGGATCATCGTCTTGATCGGCTTCCCGAAGATCCGGCGGACGCTCGACAAGACCAACGTGCGCTCGGCGCGCACCGCGGTTGCGACCCTGGTCGCGACGGCGCGGGCGGCCGCGATTCAGCGTGGCTGTGTGGGTGTGGTCCACTTCGCGGCGACCAACGCCACGGTGTGGGTGACCACGTCGTGCCCGGCCAAGGTCGACACGGTGGCTGGGGTGGAAAAGCTCGCGACGCGGTTCAACGTCGCGCTGGTCGCGACGCGGGATTCGCTGCGGTTCGATCCCCGCGGCTTGAGCATGGACAACCTGGGCTCGAGCAGCACCATCATCCGGCTCACGGGCAGCGTCGCCTCGAGCGTGGACTCGGTGATCGTCAGTCCAATGGGCAAGGTGGTGCACTGATGAAACAGGAACAGGGTTTCACGATCGTCGAAGTGATCATCGCCATCCTGGTGCTCACGGTCGGGCTGCTGGGACTCGTGACGACGGCCGGGCTCGTGACGCGGATGATCGGCCGCGGGCAGCGCTCCGGGGCGGCGGCGCAGTACGCCTCGCGCCGGCTCGAGATGCTGCGCGTGTCGGGCTGCACCTCGCAAGCCTCGGGCAGCGAACGCTTGATGCGCGGCAGCCAGCCCCTGGATTCGCTCAGCTGGCGCTTCGTCAACCTCGGCAGCAATCACTGGGGGGTCGTGCTGCGCTCCAAGTACCAGACGGCACTTGGCAAGTGGCGCACGGACAGCCTCGGGACGGAGATCTCATGCATCTTCTAGCGCGTCGTGGGTTCACCCTCATCGAGCTGATGATCGCGCTGGTGCTCCTGGGCGTGGTGTCGGCGGCCATCTACAAGGTGCTCGTTAACAACCAGCGGGTCTACCTGGCGCAGACCCAGCAGATCGACCTGCAGCAGAACATCCGCGCGGCCGCGAGCATCCTCCCGGCCGAGTTCCGGCAGATCGACGCGGGCGACTCGGACATCGTGGCCATGGGCCCGGACTCGATCCGCACCCGCGTGATCCGGCAGCTCGCGTTCCTGTGCGTCACGCCGCCCCTGGGCGGCGGCGTGGGCCAGATCACGCTCACGCTCCGGCAGGCACCCATCTATGGGACGCGGACCACGTTCACGGTCAACGACTCGCTGCTCATCTACTACGAGGGCGACGCGACCGACCGCAGCGACGACGGCTGGCTACGCGGTCAGGTCAAGACGTCGACCACACTGGCCAATGGGTGCGCCGGTCCGCCGGCCGCCAACGCGTTCGTCATCACACTGGATCCGACCTGGATCGCGGGGACTCAGGCCAACACCGCCGGCGCGATCACCAACGGATCGCCGGTGCTGGGATTCGACAAGGTGGTATACCGCGTCTATCAGTCTTCCGACGGCAACTGGTACTTGGGCATCAGGAACCCGGGGAGTACGGGCACGATCCAGCCGCTGGTCGGGCCGCTGATCGGGTCGAACGGCGTGACCTTCGGGTATTTCGACGCTCAGGGAAATGTTACGACGGACCGCACGCGCGTGGCACGGATCGACATCACGCTGCGCGCACGCACCACGTCGCCGATTCGGGACGTGAGCGGTGTCTTGAACTACAAGGTCGACAGCGTCGTTACGAGCGTGGCGCTGCGCAACAACCCGCGCTGCGGCACCGGGTCGTTCCCGGTCGTCGTGTGTAAGTGACGGGCGACGGAGCTATCCCATGCACACCAAGGAGCGGTCTATGAAGCAGGTCCTGCGGAACGAGCGCGGTATGGCGCTCGCCATCGCCATCGTGGCGCTGGTGCTGGTCGGCGCGTTCATCGCCGGCGCCCTGTTCTCCGGCACTCAGGAGCAGCGGGTGGCCGAGAACGTGCGCCGCGTGCAGGCGTCCTTCGGGGTCGCCGAGCAAGGGGTGTACGAGATCATCCGGGATTGGAGCGCGTCGCCGACCACCCAGCAGACGTACGCCGGCTTGGCCGTTTATCCGTCCACCAATCCGGTGAGCCAGCTCGCGATCGTCCGGAAGACGGATGCGACCAAGACGGGGAGCTACAGCGGCACCCTGTACAAGTTCAACGACGAGTTGTTCCTGGTCGACATGACCGGCCAGGACACGATGAGCCTGGCGGGCCGGATCCGGGGCGGCGGGGCCAGTCAGCGCATCGGGCTGCTGGCTCGTATCAAGCCGCTCAAGATCAACACGCGGGCCGCGATCACGGCGGGTGGCAGCAACGTAGTCGCCGGTACCGCGAGCATCGACGGCAACGATCACACGCCCGCCGGCTGGTCGGGCTGCGGACCGCTCGACACCGCGCGCGCCGGTGTGCGGATCCAGGACGACGCGACCGTGTCGCTCAGCGGGCATCCGACCATCACCGGCAACCCGCCGGTCTTGAAGGACCCGACGGTGGCGGACAGCACGTTCAACACCTTCGGAGACGTGACCTACGCCCAGCTGGCGGCGCGGGCCACGATCACCCTGGCGGGCGGGCAGAATTTCGCGAACGGCATCGCCCCCACGACAGTCAACGGGCAGTGCGAAACGACGAACACCCACAACTGGGGCAGCCCGACCGCCCCGGCCGGGGCGTGCGGCAACTATTTCCCGATCGTTCACATCACCGGGGACGTGACGATGAATGGCCAGGAGGGCCAGGGCATGCTGCTGGTGGATGGCAGCATGAATGTCCAGGGCGGGTTCCAGTTCTTCGGGGTCGTGATCGTCAAGGGCTCGATCAAGACTGCTGGTGGCGGCGGCACGCCGGCGCACTTCTGGGGCATGGTCATGGCGCAGGACACGGTCGCGTTCACCGACACGACCAACAACATCTCCGGTAACGCCAACTTGCTGTACTCTAAGTGCGCTGTTTTGAAGGCGTTAGACAAGACCGGAGTGGGTGTGACGATGCGGTCGCGGGGGTGGGTCCAGCTGTTCTAAAATGACCTAACTCTAGGCCAGTAAAGTACTTGTTGGTTCGGCCTCAAGTAGGTTCGAGGCTTGACAGGATAAGGGGCGGGGCTTACTGTAGTTTGCCCTCGCCCCCTCTTGTCTTTTAACCCAGGCAATTATGGCCCTATTCGGGTTGTTGGGCGGCAAAAAAACCTCGGTGGGCCTCGATATCGGCTCCGGCATCATCAAGCTGGCGGTGATCGACCATTCCGGCAGCGAGCCGGAGCTCGTCAAAGTCGCCACCACGGAAGTCGCCGCCGACGCCATCGTGGAGGGGGAGGTCATGGACCCCGGGATCGTGTCGGAGGCGATCCGGGGGTTGTTCTCGGCCGCGGGGGTCAAGCAGCGGTCCGTGGTGACAGCGGTGGGCGGCCGGGACGTGATCGTGAAGAAGATCCAGATGGACCGGATGAAGGAAGCGGACGCCCGGGAGGTGATCCGCTGGGAGGCCGAGCAGCACGTGCCGTTCGACATGGCGAACGTGGAGCTCGATTTCCAGATCCTCGACCCGGACGCCGAGGGGCTGCAGATGAACGTGTTGCTCGTGGCCGCCAAGCGCGAGCTGGTGGAGAGCCGCATGGCGCTGCTCGGCGAGGCCGGGCTGGACCCCGCGATCATCGACGTGGATGCGTTCGCGATCCACAACGCGTTCGAGCTGAACCATCCCGACGCGATGCAAGGGGTCGTGGGCCTCGTCAACATCGGCCACGAAGTGACCAACGTGAACATCCTGGAAGACGGGGTGCCGGTGCTGACGCGGGACCTGTCGGTCGGCACGCGGCGGTTCCGGGAGGATCTGCAGCGGGAGAAGGGGCTCTCCGCCGAGGAGTCGGAGCGGGTGATCCAGGGCCAGACGCAGAGCGGGGACCTGGCGCCGTACGTGGACGCGCGCGGTGAGGAGATCGCGGTAGGGGTGGAGCGGGCGGCGGCGTTTCTGGCGACGGCGTCGCGCTCGGCGGGCGGGCTGGGGCGGGTCTATACGATCGGCGGCGGGGCGCGCATCCCGGGCTTGAACGAAGCGCTGTCGAACCGGCTGCGGGTGCCGGTGGAGCTGGCGAGCCCGGTGCAGCGCCTCAAGGTGCGCGACACGGTGTTCGAGTCGGTGTCGGTGGATGAGATCGCACCGCTCCTGATGCTGTCGGTCGGCCTGGCGCTGAGGCGCGCCGCATGATCGAAATCAATCTTCTCCCCGGCAAGAAGAAGAAAGCGGCGCCCGGCGCGGGCTTCAAGCTCGCGCTGCCCGACTTCTCGGGCCTGATCGCCAGCATCAAGAACCCGTGGCTGCTCGTCGCCAGCGTGGCCTCGGTGGTGGTCGTCGGCGGCGGGCTGCTGCTGTTCATCACGCAGAGCGCGCGCCTGCGCGTCCTGAACTCACGGCTCGCGGAGGTCCAGGCCGAGAAGCGGCGCTTCGACGCGGTGATCGCGCAGAAGCGCCAGTCGGAGCGGATCCGCGACTCGCTCGTGGCCGAGATCGCCATCATCCGGGGGATCGACGCGGACCGCTACATCTGGCCCCACGTGCTCGACCAGATCACCAAGGCGCTGCCGCCCTACACCTGGCTCACGGGCATTGCGGTGGCCGGGGGTGGGCTCACCGCGCCCGGGGCCGCGGGTTCGCTGCCGGCCGGATCCACGCCCGATTCGTCCGGTGTGCCGCAGGTGCGGGTGTGGATCACCGGGAGCACGGTGGACATCCAGGCATACACGACGTTCTTGCGGCAACTCGCCGCCTCGCCCTGGCTGACCGACGTGACGCCGGCGACGACGTCCACCATCATCGAGGCCGACCGGCCCGTAACCGCGTTCAACGTGGCGGTGCGGTTCCGCGTGGCCGACTCGGTGTACATGCGGACCGTCCCCGTGACCCAGTCGGCGAGGTAGCGCGATGGCCTTGCTGCCCCAGGACAGGCAGAGCCAGGTGATGCTGCTCATCACGCTCGCCATGGCCGGGCTGGGCTGGGCCTTCTGGAGTTATTGGGCCAAGCCGACGGGCGCGGAGATCGCGGCGACGCGAACCACGATCGACAGCCTCCAGGGGGTGGTCGACCGGGCGAAGCAGGACCTGGCGAGCGGCACCGTGGAAGATCTGCGGCGCAAGGTGGAGGAGTATACCGCGCTGCTCTCGGTGATGCGGCAGCTCGTGCCCGAGAAGAACGAGGTCCCCGCGTTGATCGACGACATCTCGACCAAGGCCAAATTGCGGGGCGTGACCATCGGGCGGATCGAGCCGCAGGCGGTAGAGCCCGGCCAGCCGTTCGACACGTACCGGTACCGCCTCGAGATCATCGGGCACTACGACCAGCTGGGCGAGTTCCTGTCGGACATCGCCAGCCTGCGACGCATCATCGTGCCGCAGGACGTGCAGCTCAAGCCGGCGCAGCAGCAGGCGCAGCGCCTTTTGGGCGATACGCTGGGCGCGCTGCTCGAAGCGCAGTTCGCGATCCGCACGTTTGTGAAGGCGGCCGCGCCGCCGTCGGCGCCCGGAAAGAAGGGCGCCAAGCCCGGGGCGGGGGCCGCGCCGTGAGCGCGCGCCTCGCCGCGTGTGTGGCCGCGCTGCTCGCGACGGGCTCGCTCGCCGCCCAGGCCAAGCCCGGCGCGAAGCCGCCGGCCCGGCCCGACGGCGCCGCGGCGGACACGGCCCGCACGGCCGACAGCGCGGCGGCGCGGGCGCCCTCGCTGGTGCGCGAGGTGTTCTCGTACGAGGGCGGCGGGCGGGACCCGTTCATGTCGCTGCTCCGCTCGGGCGACATCCGGCCGCTGCTGTCGGACCTGCGGCTGGTGGGCATCTACTACGACGGCCGCTACCCGGCGCGCAGCGTCGCGGTGCTGCGTGACGTGACGAACAACAAGATCTACCGGGTGAAGCCCGGCAACATCATCGGGCGCTTGAAGGCCACGACGATCCGGCCGCGTGAAATCGTGTTTACGGTGCAGGAGTTCGGCTTCGAGCGGCAGGAGAGCCTGTCGCTCGCGAAGCAGGAGGTAACGCCATGAAGCGCATCGCAGCCCTCGCCGCGTGGCTGGTCGTCGCGGCGGCACCCCGGGCCCTCGCGGGTGGAGGGTCGGGGCGGGACGGCGAGGTCAGGGCCGTCCGCGTGCTCCCGGCGGCGGGCAGCGTCGAGGTCGTGATCGACCTCCGCGGCGCCGTCGACGTGCAGGACTTCACCCTGGCCAATCCGGCCCGGCTGGTGGTGGACCTGCAGGGTGCGCGGCTCGTGGCGCCCGCCGTGCTGTACGACGGGCAGAACCGCGGCGGCATCAAGAACATCCGGTACGCCCAGTTCCGCCCCGACGTGGTGCGCGTGGTGATCGATCTGGACGTCCTGAAGGACTACCAGGTGGAGCGGCGCGACGGCGAGGTGCGGGTGAAGATCGGCTCGGAGCGGACGGCGTTCGTCGCCTGGTCCAGCCAGACGGTGGCGGATGCGGCGCCGGCCGTGCCGCCCGCCGCGAGCCGCGGCGGCGAAGCCGCGCGCGTCGCCGCGCCCGTTCCGAGCGGCGAGGCCGCGACGATCGACACGTATCTCGCGACCCACGCCACGGAGAGCCTGCAGTCGCAGGCGGCGCGCATCACGGTGACGTGGGAAAACGCGGACCTGAAAGAAGTGGTGGCGGGCTTCGCGGCGTTCAGCGGCCGCACGATCATCCTCTCCAAGGACATCGCCGGCAAGGTGACGGCGGAAATCAAGAACCAGCCGTGGGACATCGCCTTCAACGCCGTGCTCGAAGCGCAGGGCCTCACCGTCAACGTGCTGGACGGCGGCATCCTCCAGGTGATCGACAAGCGGGACCTGGCGCGCGCCGACTCGACCGTGCCGGTGGAGACGCGTCTCGTGCGGGTGAACTACGCCAAGGCCGCGGCACTCGTGCCGTCGGTGCAGTCGATCCTCACCAAGCGCGGCGCCGTGGTAGCCGACTCGACGAGCAACGCGCTGGTGATCACGGAGATCACGAGCCGCATCACCCGGGTCGAGGACTTCGTGAAGGGGCTGGACATTCGCACGCCGCAGGTGTCGATCCAGGCGAAGATCATCTTCGTGGACCGCACCGACGTGGAGCAGTTGGGCGTGAAATACGACCTCGGCTCGCAGACGCAATTCTTCAACCGGCTCATCTCGCGGCCCGATCCGCGCACCGCCAAGGCCGTGGATACGAATGGCGACGGCGTCCCCGATGCGTTCGTGCCGCAGAGCAACTTCAGCCCGACCGACGTCATCGTGGACCTGGGCGGCAACTCGCTGTCGGCGATCGGCAACGCGGACCAGGAAGTGGTGAATCCCGCGCTCAACCTGATCTTCTCGACCGCGATCGGGAACTTCGACCTGACGACGTTCCTGCAGGCGTTGCAGCGCGTCGAGCTCGCGGACGTCCAGGCGGAGCCGACCATCACGACGCTCGACAACCGGCCGGCCGAGATCCTGGTCGGCGACCGCGTGCCGATCCGCGTGATCGACGTGAGCTCGGGCACCGGCGGCGCCACCCCGCCCCGGGCCACGGTGCGGTTCGAGCAGACCGGCATCAACCTGAGGGTGACGCCGCACGTGACGGCGAACCGGCAGGTGCTGATGGAGGTGCACGCCGAGCGCTCCAACGTGAAGCCCGCGTCGGTGGACATCGGGTTCACGTTCCAGACCCAGCAGGCGGACAACCAAATCCTGGTCAACGACGGTGAAACGGCCGTTATCGGCGGCCTCACGGTGACGGAGGTCACGGTAACCAAGTCCGGAATCCCGTTCCTTGTAGACTTGCCGATCCTCGGAAAGCTGTTCGGCTTCAGCTCCGAGCAAGAAGAGCGGCGCGACCTGCTGATTCTCATCACGCCGCACATCATCGACGACCTGGTGACGCCCAGCACCGGGAAGTAACCAGGAGCGTTTCTATGCGGCCGGTTCGCGGTAGTCGCGTGTGGTGGGGGATCGTCGCGCTCGCGGGCGGCGTCGGGGCGTGCGAGACCGCCCGCAACCCGGGCGGCGTCCAGCGGGACGTGATCCCGCCCGCCATCGCGCTCAGCGCCGCGGCGGACACGCAGCAGATCGCCACCGGCCTGAGCTTCACCGTCACCGCTTCGGACAACCTCGGCCTCAAGGACATCCGCCTGACCTACACGGGCGGCTATCTGGCCCAGACCGACACGATCTTCAACACGGCGGTCACGAGCCTCAATCTGCCCGAGCTCGTCACGTTCTCCCCCACGTCCGGCGCGGGCGGGTTCATTACGATCATCGGCCGCGCCACTGACGGCGCAGGCAATTTCGCGGAAGACACGATCGTGGTCTTCCTGTCGAACGTGCAGGCGCTCAAGGTCAATTTGCTCGCGCCGTCCACCGGCGCGCTGGCGTCGAGCGGCAAGCGCATCAGCGTGGCGGTGAGCGCGGCGCAGGCGGGCGGGATCCAGCGCGTCGGGTTCATCGTCGTGCCGCGCAACGCCGTCGTGGACTCGACGCCCTTACCCATCAACACGGCGGATTCCGTCGTGTACACGGCGGCCACCGGCTTCCCCGATTCGACCGTCTATACCGATACGCTCACCGTGCTCGCGACCACCGGCACGTTCAGCGTCACCGGATTCGCGGTGGACGTGGGCGGGCGGCGCGCGCTCTCGAACACGGTGGTGGTGACGGTGCAGTCCGCGGCGAACGACGTCACCCCGCCCGTGGTGTCGCACACCATCAACGCCCGCGTCGAGGTGAGCGACAGCATCACCGTCCATGCGACGGACCCGAGCGGCATCTCGCTCATCGGCTTCCAGGTGGATACGTCGCTGACGCTCACGGGGCCCGCGCTCACGCTGGTCACCGTCAACGTGGGTGCCGGGAACCTGACCGACGTGACGCGCACGCTCAGCCTGGGGCTCGCGGCGCTGATCACGACGTTCCCGAGAAGCATCATCGTGCGCGGTTATGCCTGCGACCTGGCGACGCCCACGGCCAACTGCGGCTATTCGCAGAACAGCACCCTGATCACCGCCCCGCGGCGGTTCTCCGCGGCGCCGCTCCGCGCCGCCACGCCGAGCAACGGCATCGACACGGTGGTCGTCGTGGCCGGCATCACGCGCACGTTCCCGCTCGGCGGCACCATCGCGGACGCGATCTTCAACACCAACCAGAACGAGCTGTACCTCACCAATCCGAGCCGGCACCGGGTCGAGATCTTCCAGGTGGCGAGTACCACGTTCGTCGCCAACCCGATCACCTTCGGCGTCGGGGTGCCCTGGGGCGTCGCCCTGTGGCCGCGCGACACCCTGGGCAATTACGGCGACTCGATCGTCGTGGCGGATGCGGGCGGCACGCAGCTCGCCATCGTGGACGTGCGCCCGGGCGTGCGGCAGCTGCAGTGGCGCCAGGACCTGCCTAACTTCCTGATCGAGACGTACAAGGTCCTGATCAACGCCGGCGGCGGCCACACGGTAGAGCTCACGGTCCATGACGTTTCCGACCGGCCGCAGTACGTCGCCACCGTGTGCCGCGTGACCTCAGCGACGTCGAACTGCCACGCGGACTCGATCTTCGCGCTCTACTCGACCACGCCGACCGTGAGCAGCACCAGCCCGTTCAGCGGCAGGGCCACGCTGCGCATGGAGAAGCTGGTCAACACGACGATCCCGGCCAACCTGTTCGGCAAGCTGTTCTGGGAGCTCGCGGCGACGGGCTCCAGCATAAGCGCGGATACGCTGCGCATCGAGGAGATACGCGGGGTCACGAGCTCCGTGGTGCTGTCGGCCTGCGGTGGCGTCACGGTGAAGCTCGATGCATTCGGCCTGGGCGACAGCACCTATGCGCGGAACACCGGGAACTTCACCCACGCCTTCTTCGGCGAGGGGGGGGACATCTCGACGGCGTTCGCCCGGGTCATGGCGTATACGACCAAGAACCAGCTGATCCGCCGTCCCGACCCGGCGCCGTGCTTCACGAGCAGCACCACCAGGGACAGCGGCGAGGTCGACGTCGATCTGGGGATGTCGCCCGCCGTCAACGTGAGCGACTTCATCAGCAACACCGGCATCCACGTGTCCTCGATCGCGACGAACTTCAACGGCCGCACCAACGTGGTGCGCGCCGACTCGATCTACTACCTGGACGAGTTCCTGCGCCTCAAGGCCACGTCCTGCACCCTGGCGGCGAGCGGCGGCAGCTGCGTCACCGGCGCGCCGGGGATGGACATGAACTACTTCCACGATTTCTCGCCGGGCGGCAGCTGCACGCCGAACTGCGGCTCCGGCACGAACCGGGACAACCGGCTGCTCTTCGCCGCGCGGCCCGACGGGAACATCGACGTGTTCGACACGTTCGACGGCGGGCGGCTCTTGAACGCCGGCGTGCCCGTCACCATCCCGCTGCGCGACCCGATCATCGGGCCGCTGCGGGTGGCGCGCGACGCGACCGGCCAGCTGTTGTTCGGCATCACGGCAAAGGGTCTGGTGATGGTGCGGCTCCCGAGCTTCACGAACCCGAACCCCGCGCCGCCGCTGCTGCGGTGACCCCATGCGGCGTCACCCTGGAGCGCGGTAGCGTCGCGAGCCCGGCCCGGAGTCGGGCTCGCGTGCTATTATCCGGAAGCGAGAGGACGCGCTGATGTTTCGGTTCACGACGGCGGGCGAATCGCACGGACGCGGCCTGGTGGCGGTCCTCGAGGGGATCCCCGCCGGGCTGCCCCTCACCGCCGAGCGCGTCAACGCCGAGCTGAAGCGGCGCATGGGCGGCTACGGCCGCGGCGCGCGCATGAAGATCGAAGCCGACCAGATCGAATGGCTCGCCGGGGTGCGCGCCGGCGAGACGCTGGGCTCCCCGATCGCGATGCTGGTCTGGAACCGCGACTGGGAGCACTGGCAGGACGTGATGGCGCCGGAGGCGGACGCCCCCGGGGCGGAGCGGCGCCGCCAGGTCACGCGCCCGCGGCCGGGACACGCCGATCTCGCCGGCTCCCTCAAATACGACCGCCAGGACGCGCGCGACATTCTGGAGCGGGCGAGCGCCCGCGAGACGGTGGCCCGGGTCGCCTGCGGGGCGGTCTGCAAGCTGCTGCTGGAGCAGTTCGACGTCGCAATCGGCTCCCACGTGGTCGAGCTCGGCGGCGTCACCGCCCGGTACCGCTCCCCGCTCCCCGCTCCCCTCAATCAGGCCTCCGATGCGAGCCCGGTCCGCTGTCTCGACCCCGAGGCGGAGCGGGAAATCATCGCCCGCATCGACGCTGCCAAGGCGGCGGGTGATACGCTGGGCGGCGTGGTCGAGGTGATCGCGCTGGGCGTCCCCGTGGGGCTCGGCTCGCACGTCTCGTGGGACGCGAAGCTCGACGGGCGCCTGGCACAGGCCCTCATGTCCATTCCCGCGGTGAAAGGGGTGGAGCTGGGGCTCGGGTTCGAGGCCGCGCGGCGCAAGGGCTCCGAGGTGCACGACGAGATCCTGCCGGGCCTGGCCCGCGCCACCAACCGCGCCGGCGGCACCGAAGGCGGCATGACCACGGGCGAGCCGGTGGTGGCGCGCGTGGCGATGAAGCCGATCTCGACGCTCATGTCGCCGCTCCGCACCGTGGACCTGAAGACGGGCGGCCCGGCGCAGGCGCAGTCCGAGCGGTCCGACGTGACGGCGGTGCCCGCCATGGGGGTCATCGCCGAGGCGATGATGGCCCTGGTGCTCGCCCAGGCGCTGCTCGAGAAGTTCGGCGGCGATGCGCTGGGCGAGACCAGGCGGAACTTCGCGGGGTATGTCGCACAGGTGCGCGCGCGCACACCGCCTGACCACGCTCAGCCGGAGCGCGCCCCGACGGAGCGCGCTCCGAGGGGAGCGGCATCGTGAAGCGACACGTGGTGCTGATCGGGCTCCCCGGATCGGGCAAAACCACCGTGGGCCGGCTGGTGGCGGAGCAGCTGCACGCGGGATTCGTGGACATCGACGCGATCGTCGAGCGGCGCGAGGGGAGGCCGATCGCCATGATCTTCGCGGAGAAGGGCGAAGCCGCGTTCCGCGAGATGGAGCGCAAGGAAATGGAGACGTCGCTCGCGAACGAGCCCGCGGTGATCGCGCCGGGCGGCGGCTGGGCGGCGCAACTGGGCGCGGTCGACGAGGCGAAGGCGCACGCGCTGGTGATCTATTTGCGCACGCGGCCCGAGACCGCGGCCCAGCGCGCGGTGCCCGAGGGAACCCGCCCGATGTTGATAGGAGAGGATCCGGTGGTGCGGATGCGGCAGCTGCAGAAAGAGCGCGAGCCGTTTTACCGCGCCGCGCACGCCGCGGTCGATACCGATCGCAAAGGGCCGCCGCAGGTGGCGAATGAAGTCGTCAGGCTTGCGCAATCCAGCGCGGGATGGTAAAGATGCGCTCTTCCGATCCGTTGACGAAGGATTGACGAGTGGCCGCTAAGAAGACTGGCGTGAAAGCGAAAAAGCCGGCGGTGCCGAAGGGCCACGGGTCGCTCGTCATCGTCGAGTCGCCCACCAAGGCGAAGACGATCGGCAAGTACCTGGGCGCGGGCTATACCGTCAAGGCGACCGTGGGACATCTGCGCGATCTGCCGCAGCGCAAGCTCGGCGTGGACGTGGAGCACGGTTTCACGCCCGAGTACGTCACGATCAAAGAGAAGGCGAAGACCCTCGCCGAGATCAAGAAGGCCGCCAAAGCAGCGGAGCAGGTGCTGCTCGCCACCGACCCGGACCGCGAGGGCGAGGCCATCGCCTGGCACGTGGCGAGCCAGCTCGGCAACGGCGGCAAGGTGCGACGCGTGCTGTTCCACGAGATCACCAAGGACGCGGTGGCGCACGCGCTCGCGCACCCGCTCGACATCGACCAGCGCAAGGTCGACGCCCAGCAGGCGCGCCGCGTGCTCGACCGGCTGGTGGGTTACAAGACGTCGCCGCTGCTCTGGAAAAGCATCAAGACCGGTCTCTCGGCGGGCCGGGTGCAGACCGTCGCCCTGCGGCTGATCTGCGAGCGCGAGGAGGAGATCCGGAAGTTCGTGCCGCAGGAGTACTGGACCGTGGAGGCCGACCTCGAGAAGGACGGCCAGGCGTTCCAGGCGCGGCTGCACAAGCTCGACGGCAAGAAGCCGGAGATCAAGGACGAGGCGAGCGCCCGGGCCATCGTCGAGGGTGCGCTCAAGATTCCCTTCACGGTCACCGCGGTCGAGAAGGGCGAGCGGCGCCGTCCGGCCCCCGCGCCGTTCCGCACCAGCACGCTGCAGCAGGAAGCCGCCAAGCAGCTGGGATTCTCCGCGGCGGTCACGATGCGGCTCGCGCAGCAGCTGTACGAAGGCATTGAGGTAGGGGAAGAGGGCCCGGTCGGCCTGATCACCTACATGCGCACCGACTCGGTGCGTGTCGCCGACTCGGCCGTCGCGCAGGCGCGCGAATACATCGGCAAGGAGTTCGGGAAGCGCTACCTGCCCGCCGAGCCCGTGGTGCACAAGGGAGGCAAGAGCAATACGCGCGTCCAGGACGCCCACGAGGCCATCCGGCCCACCGACGTGCTGCGGCGCCCCGACGACCTGAAGGAGCACCTCGACTCCCGGCAGTTCAAGCTGTACCAGTTGATCTGGCGCCGCTTCGTGGCCTCGCAGATGACCCCGGCGGTGTTCGAGACCACCAAGGTCGACTTCGACCTGGGCCGTTACGTGTTCCGGGCCACCGGGTCGCGCGTGCTGTTCGACGGCTACCACGTGCTGTACCACGAGGCGCACGAGCCCGAGGAAGGGAAGACGCTCGAGGACCTGCCGCCGATCCCGCCGCTCGCGCAGGGCGACGTCGTGACGGTGAAGCAGATCACCCCGAGCCAGCACTTCACCGAGCCGCCGCCGCGCTTCAGCGAGGCGAGCCTGGTGAAGGAGCTCGAGCGGCTGGGGATCGGCCGCCCGTCCACGTACGCGAGCATCATCTCCACCCTCCGGACGCGGTGGTACGCCACGGCCAAGGACCGCCGCTTCGCGCCGACGCCGCTGGGGGAGACGGTGTGGCAGGTGATGAAGCGCTCGTTCCCCGATGTGTTCGAGGTCGGCTTCACGGCGCAAATGGAGGACGAGCTCGACAAGGTGGAGGAGGGCGATCTCGCGTGGCAGCAGGTGCTGGGCGACTTCTGGGGGCCGTTCGCCAAGGCGCTCGAGGCGGTGGACGTGCAGAAACTGATCCACGACGTGCACGACCTCTCCGGACTGCACAAGGAGAAATGCCCGACGTGCGGCAGCGGACTGGTGGTGCGCAGCGGGCGGTTCGGCCCGTTCATCGCCTGCGCCCGCTACCCCGACGAGTGCCGGTTCACGCGGGCGCTGCGGCGCGACAAGGTGCCCGACAAGCCCACCGACGAGATCTGCCAGGAGTGCGGGGCACCGATGGTGATCAAGACGGGGCGCTACGGCGAGTTCCTCGCCTGCACCAAGTTCCCCGCGTGCAAGCACACGCGGCCCGTGCCGCTCGGCGTGAAGTGCCCCAAGTGCGGCGTGGGCGACCTCGCGGAGCGCCGCACCAGGAAGGGACGCAACTTCTTCGGCTGTCTGCGCTATCCCGAATGCGACTACTCGACCTGGAATCGCCCGGTCCCGGTCGCCTGCCCGAGCTGCGGGTTCGTCGGGATGGAGGAGAAGCAGACGAAGACCAGAGGGGTCTCGCGCAAGTGCCTCAAGTGCGGACACGAAGTGACGGTCGAGGAGGCAGCGCCGGCGGAGTCGGTCGCGAGCTGAGCGCCACGGTGGTGGGCGGCGGGCTCGCCGGGAGCGAGGCCGCCTGGGCGCTCGCCGAGCGGGGAATCGCGGTCACGCTGCAGGAGATGCGCCCCGTCCGCATGACCGCGGCGCACCAGACCGACTGGCTCGCCGAGCTCGTCTGCTCGAACTCCTTCAAATCGGTCGAATCCACCAACGCCCACGGCCTGCTCAAGGCCGAGATGCGGCGGCTCTCGAGCATCGTCCTGGACGCGGCCGACCACGCCCGCGTGCCCGGCGGCGCCGCGCTGGCCGTGGACCGCGTCGCCTTCTCGCGGGGCGTCCACGAGCGTGTCACCGGTCACCCGAAGATCACCGTGCTGCGCGCCGAAGCGACCGAGCTCCCGTCCCCCGGCGTGGTGGCGACCGGTCCGCTCACGTCGGACGCGCTGGCGGCGGCCGTGGCGCGACGGCTCGACGCGCGCGCGCTCGCGTTCTTCGACGCGATCGCGCCCATTGTGGCGGCCGATTCGCTCGACCTGGTCCCCATGTTCCGCGCGTCGCGCTACGGCAAGGGAGGCGGCGACGACTACTGGAACATCCCGCTCACGGAAGCCCAGTACGACGCGTTCGTGACGGCGCTCCGCACCGGCGAGCAGTACGAGCCGCACCACGAGTTCGACCGCACGCCGTATTTCGAAGGCTGCCTTCCCGTCGAGGAGATGGCGGCGCGCGGCAGGGACGTGCTGCGGTTCGGGCCCATGAAGCCGGTGGGGCTCGTGGACCCGCGCACCGGGCGGGAGCCGTTCGCCGTGGTGCAGCTGCGCCAGGAGGACCGGGCGGGGCAGATGTGGAACTTCGTGGGCTTCCAGACGCGGCTCAAGGTCCCCGAGCAGCAGCGCGTGCTGCGCACGCTTCCCGGCCTCGCGCGCGCCGAGTTCCTGCGCTTCGGGAGCATCCACCGCAACGCCTACATCAACTCGCCGCGGGCGCTCACGGCGCATCTGTCGGCCCGGGACGATCCCACCCTGCTGTTCGCCGGGCAGCTCACGGGCGTGGAGGGGTACACGGAGTCGGCCGCCACGGGCATTCTGGCCGGGATCAACCTGGCGCGGCTGCTCGCGGGCGACGCGCCGGCCGTCCCGCCGCCCACCACCATGCTGGGGGCGCTGTACCGCTACGTGCACACGGCGGATCCCGAGCACTTCCAGCCCATGAACGCGAACTTCGGCCTGCTCGAGCCGCTGGACCGGACGGTGCGCGACAAGCAGAAAAAGAAGGAGCTGCTGGTCGAGCGGGCGCTCGCGGACATGGACGCGTTCTCGACGCGAATCGGGATCGGCGTGCCGGCGTGAGCCGCGTCGCCCCGTCCGAGATCGCCGACTTCGTCGCCTTCCTCGCGAAGGAGCGGAACGACTCGCCCCACACGGTCAAGGCCTATGCCCGCGACGTGGCGGATTTCGCCGCGTTCTGCGCCGACTATTACGGCGGCGCCTGGAGCTGGGCCGGCGTGGACCGCCTGGCGATCCGCGGCTGGCTCGGGGCGATGCAGCAGCGCGGCCTGGCCAAGCGCTCGGCGGCGCGGGCGCTGTCGGCGCTGCGGACGTTCTACCGCTTCTTGAACGTCACCCGCGGCCTGGAAGTGAATCCGGCCAAGGCGGTGCGCACGCCGCGCCTCGAGCGCGTGCTGCCCGCCCACCTGGACCGGGTGGAGATCGGGCTGCTGTTCGCGGAAGCCGAGCGCCGGGCGGAGGCGGGCGGCTTCACGCAAGCGCGCGACCTGGCGATGCTCGAGCTGTTCTACTCGACGGGCATGCGCCTCGCCGAGCTGGCGGGGCTGTCCGACCGGGACATCGATCTGGTGTCGGACCAGGTGAAGGTGCGCGGCAAGGGAAAGAAGGAGCGGATCGTGCCGGTGGGGAGCCACGCGGGCCAGGCGCTGCGGCGCTACTACCGCCACCGCGACGCGCCGGGGGAGTGGCCGGCGGGAACGGCGGACCGGCGGGCGGTGTTCGTGAGCCGGCGCGGGCGGCGGCTCACCCCGCGCAGCGTGCAGCTCGCGATCAAGCGGCTCCTGGGCACCCTGGCGCGCGGCCGGGACTTGCACGTGCACTCGCTGCGCCATTCGTTCGCCACGCACCTGCTGGACGCGGGGGCGGACCTGCGGGCGGTGCAGGAGCTGCTGGGCCACGCGTCGCTGTCCACGACGCAGGTGTATACTCATACGTCGGTGGAGCGACTGAAGCAGGTGTATCACCAGGCACATCCGCGCGCATGAGGGACATGCAGCCCATACACGCAACGACCATCCTGTGCGTCCGCCGCAACGGGCATGTGGCCCTGGGCGGCGACGGCCAGGTCACCATCGGCGACACGGTGATGAAGGCGAACGCCAACAAGGTGCGCACGCTCAAGGGCGGGAAGATCCTCGCCGGGTTCGCGGGCGCGGCGGCCGACGCCTTCACGCTGTTCGAGAAGTTCGAGGAGAAGCTCGAGCGCTATCCCGGCAACCTGCCGCGCTCGGCGGTCGAGCTCGCCAAGGACTGGCGCTCGGACCGGGTGCTGCGCCGCCTCGAAGCGCTGCTGGTGGTGGCCGACAAGGAGCACGGCTTCGTGATCTCGGGGTCGGGCGAGCTGATCGAGCCGGACGACGGCGTGCTCGCCATCGGCTCGGGCGGGACTTACGCCCTCGCGTCGGCGCGGGCGCTGCTGACGTCGTCCGAGCTCCCCGCCCGGGACATCGTGGAGCGCTCGCTCCAGATCGCGGCGGAGATCTGCGTGTACACCAACGCGCACATCTCCATCCTGGAGCTCTGATGGCCGAGCCGACCCGTACCCCGCCCGGGAACGACGTGCCGGCGACGCCGCCCGCGCCGTCCCCGCCGCCCGGTTCAGAAGAAACGCTGCCGTGGCTCGAGGAGCTGCCGCCGCGCAAGATCGTGGCGGAGCTGGACCGCTACATCGTGGGCCAGGAAGTGGCCAAGAAGGCCGTCGCGATCGCCGTGCGGAACCGCTGGCGCCGCGCCCAGGCGCCGGACGACATCCGCGACGAGATCCTGCCGAACAACATCATCATGATCGGCCCCACCGGGGTGGGGAAGACGGAAATCGCGCGGCGCCTGGCGCGGCTCGCGGGCGCGCCGTTCCTGAAGGTCGAGGCGTCCAAGTTCACCGAGGTCGGGTACGTGGGGCGCGACGTCGAGTCCATGGTGCGCGAGCTGGTGGACGTGGCGATCAACATGGTGCGCACCGAGCGCGAAGACGACGTGTACCCCGAGGCGGAGGCCCGGGCCGAAGAGCGGCTGCTGGACCTGCTGCTGCCGTCTACGCCGCACTCTCCCACGCCGCCGCCCCACGCCCCCGCCGCACCGGGGAGCGGGGAGCAGGCAACGGCTCGGCCCCTGTTCGTCGTGTCCTCGAAGGGCGACGTCACGCCTGCCGCGTCCGAAGCGGACGTGGAGGCGCAGGAGCGCCGCCGCCGCACGCGCGAGAAGCTGCGCCAGCAGCTCAAGGAGGGGAAGCTCGAGGAGCGCGAGGTCGAGATCGAGGTGCAGCAGCAGTCCTTCCCCGGGATGGAGATGATGCAGCCGCCCCAGGGCATGGAGGGGCCGGACGTCAATTTGACCGAGTGGCTGCAGGAGATGCTGCCCAAGCGGAAAAAGCGCCGCACCGTCCACCTGCACGAGGCGCGGCGCATCCTGATCGACGAAGAGCTGAAGAAGCTGGTCGACATGGACGACGTGGTGAACGAGGCGCTCGACCGCGTCGAGAACCACGGGGTCATCTTCATCGACGAGATCGACAAGATCGCCGGGGAGCGGGGGACCGTGGGCCCCGACGTCTCGCGCGAGGGCGTGCAGCGCGACCTGCTGCCCATCGTCGAAGGCTCGACGGTGCAGACCCGCTACGGCTTGGTCCGCACCGACCACGTCCTGTTCATCGCCGCCGGCGCGTTCCACGTCTCCAAGCCCTCGGACCTGATCCCCGAGCTCCAGGGACGCTTCCCCATCCGCGTCGAGCTGCAGCCCCTCACCGAGGCGGACTTCGTCCGCATCATGACGGAGCCCGAGAACGCCCTCACCAAGCAGTACGCCGCCCTGTGCGCCGCCGAAGGGGCCACGCTCGAGTTCACGCACGAGGGCATCAAGGAGATCGCCCGCATCGCCGCCAAGGCCAACGAGCGCATGGAGAACATCGGCGCGCGCCGGCTGCACACCGTCATGACCACGTTGCTCGAAGACGTGCTGTTCGAGCTCCCCGAGCTCGCCACCAAGCACCTCGTGTTCGACGCGCCGCAGGTGCGCGACCGCCTCGCCAAGATCGTGGACGACGAGGACCTGAGGCGCTACATCCTGTAAGCCGCCGCTTGTCCCTGGATTCTGCCGCGCGTAGAATTAGCAGCCGTCCCCTGTCATTTTGACTCGCCTCCCAGGGAACCCATGGCCTCGGCTTCCCCCAAGCGCGACTTTCTCGCCGTCACCGACCTCACTCGGGACGAGATCGCGCGGCTGTTCGACCTGGCGCGCCGCATGAAGACCGGGGGTTACGGCGAAACGCCGCTCGCCGGCAAGACCCTGGCGATGATCTTCGCCAAGTCGAGCACCCGCACCCGCGTGTCGTTCGAGGTGGGGACCTTCCAGCTGGGCGGGCAGGCGCTGTTCCTCTCGTCGCGGGACATCCAGATCGGGCGGGGCGAGCCGATCCCCGACACGGCGCGGGTGCTGTCGCGCTACGTGGACGGCATCATGATCCGCACCTTCGACCACGCGGAGGTGGAGGAGCTGGCGCGCCACGCCTCGATTCCCGTGATCAACGGTCTGACCGACCTGTCCCACCCCTGCCAGGTGCTGGCCGACCTGTTCACGGTGCGCGAGGCGCTGGGCACGTGGGAAGGCAAGCGGGTCGCCTGGGTGGGCGACGGCAACAACATGGCGAACAGCTGGATCGAGGCGGCGCAAGTGCTCGGCTTCGAGCTGTGCCTCGCGTGCCCCGAGGGCTACGAGCCGAACCGCGCGATCTTCGACCGGGCCAAGGCGGCGGGCGCCTGCCTGTCGATCACCGAGGTCCCCGAGGAAGCGGTGGAAGGGGCGCACGTGGTGAATACGGATGTATGGGCCTCCATGGGCCAGGAGGGGGAAGCGGAGTCGCGGCGCAACGCGTTCCGCGGCTACACCGTTGACCCAGAGCTGATGCGGCTCGCCGATGCGCAGGCGATCTTCCTGCACTGCCTGCCGGCCCACCGCGGCGAGGAAGTCGCGACGGAAGTGATCGAAGGACCGCAGTCGCGCGTCTGGGACGAGGCGGAGAACCGGCTGCACGTGCAAAAGGCGTTACTGGCGACGTTGCTGGGCTAGAGTGGACCCATCCCGGGGCCATGCCCCGGGGTTCATCGGAGAACTAAAGTGGCCGACCAGACTCCCAAGCGCACCCCGCTCCACAAGATCCACGTCACGCTCGGCGCCAAGCTGGTGCCGTTCGGCGGCTACGAGATGCCGGTCAGCTATCCGTCGGGCATCGCCGCCGAGCACCGCGCGGTACGCGAGCGTGTGGGCGTGTTCGACGTGTCGCACATGGGCGAGTTCGAGGTCTCGGGCCCCGACCGCAACGCGTTCGTGCAGCTCGTCACCTGTAACGACGTCGGGGCCTTGAAGCCGGGCGAGGCGCAGTACTCCGGCATCCTCACCGAGCAGGGCACCTTCGTGGACGACTGCGTGGTGTACCGCTTCGACGATCGGCTCATGCTGGTGGTGAACGCGGCGAACATCGCGAAGGATTGGGAGCACATCGTGGCCCGGAAGCGGGGCGCGAACGTGCGGCTGCGCGATGTCTCGGACGAGACGGGCCTGCTCGCGGTGCAGGGGCCGGGGGCCGAGGCGCTGCTCGCGGCGCTCACGCCGGTCGGCGTGGCGATGATCCCGTACTACCACTTCACCCAGGGCAAGGTCGCGGGCGTGCAATGCTTCATTTCGCGCACCGGCTACACGGGAGAGGACGGGTTCGAGCTGTATTGCCGCGCGGCGGACCTGGAGCCGTTGTGGCTCGCGCTCGTGGGGGCGGGCCGAGCGGAGCCGTGCGGCCTGGGCGCGCGCGACACGCTGCGCCTGGAAGCGGGTTACCCGCTGTACGGCAGCGACATCGACGACACGGTGACGCCGTTCGAGGCGGGCCTGGGCTGGATCGTGAAGCTCGACAAAGGGGCCGACTTCACGGGCCTCGCGGCCCTCAAGCGCCAGAAGCTCGAGGGGGTGAAGCGCCGGCTGGTGGGCTTCACGGTGCAGGAGCCGAACCTCGTCGCCCGGCACGGCTACGGCGTGTACGTGGACGACACCCAGGTGGACGTCGTGCGGAGCGGTACGGTGACGCCGACCGCCAACCGCGCGATCGGGACCACCTACCTGCCCGTCGACCACTCCAAGCCGGGCGCGCAGTTCACCATCGACGTGCGCGGCAAGCGGGCGCCGGCGGAGGTGGTACAGCTGCCGTTCGTGCCAAGGAAGACGAAGCAATAAGACGGTGGAGGATGGTGGAGGCCATGCGGATCGGGATTCTGACTGTCAGTGACCTTGGGGCCACGGGCCAGCGGGCCGACACGTCGGGTGACGCGATCCTCGAGTGGGCGGGGCGGAAGGGCTACGAGGTGGCGGTGCGGAGCGTGGTGCCGGACGAGACGGACCGGATCGCGGGCAAGCTGGCGCGCTGGGCCGACTCGGGCGAGGTGGACGTCATCCTCACCACCGGCGGCACGGGGTTGACGGCGCGCGACGTGACCCCGGAGGCGACCCAGGTGGTGCTCGACCGGCTGGCGCCGGGGATCGCGGAGGCGCTGCGCGGCGCCGCGGCTCCGCGCTTCCCCCGCGCCTGGCTGTCGCGCGGTGTCGCCGGCACGCGGGGTCGCACCCTGATCGTCAACCTGCCGGGCTCGCCCGGCGGCGTGCGCGACGGGCTGGGCGTGCTGGACGACTTCCTGGATCACGCGGTCGAGCTTGTGACCGGCGCGAATACCACGCACCACGCACCGGGTACCACCGATGGCTGACCGGATCCTCGTTACCCAGGACGACCTCGAGCACGCCGTCCGCGCCAACGCGGCGCTCGAGGCGGCGGGGTTCCACACCACGCTCTCCGCGTCGCTCGACGAGGCGCGCCAGGCGCTGCGCCGCGACCCGCCCCCCGACTGCCTGGTGGTGACGGGCGGGCTGCACGAGACGGGCGCCGCCCACCTGCTGGCGCTCGCGCGCGAGCGCTCGATCTCGACGCTCGGCTTGGTGGAGCAGACCGAGCCCGACGCCAAGGGCCTGGCGCGCCGGCTCGGCCTCACCGGCTACCTGGAGAAGCCCACCGATCCCGCGGAAGTGACGGCCACCGTGCGGCGGCTGATCGAGCGCCGCAGGCTGCAGCAGCGCACCGGCATCATCGGCGAGTCTCCCGCCATCCAGGAAATGCTCGTCAAAATCGAGCAGATGGCGCCGGTGAGCTCCACCGTGCTGATCGAGGGGGAGTCCGGCACCGGCAAGGAGCTCGTGGCGCGCGGCATCCACGACCTCTCGCCGCGCCGCGCCAAAGCGTTCATCGCCGTCAGTTGCGCCGCGCTCCCCGAGACGCTGCTCGAGAGCGAGCTGTTCGGTCACGAGAAGGGTTCCTTCACCGGCGCGGCGGAGCGGCGGCTGGGCCGCTTCGAGCTGGCGAACGGCGGCACCATCTTCCTCGACGAAGTGGGCGAGATGCCGCCCGCCACCCAGGTCAAGCTGCTGCGCGTGCTCGAAGACCACAGCTTCTTCCGGGTGGGGGGCACGCAGGCGATCAAGGTGGACGTCCGGGTGATCGCCGCGACCAACAAGTCGCTCAAGGAAGAAGTGGCGCTCGGCCGGTTCCGCGACGACCTGTTCTACCGCCTGAACGTGCTCGCCATCTACCTGCCGCCGCTGCGCGAGCGCAGGAGCGACATCCCGCTCCTGGTGCGGCGCTTCACGCCCGAGTTCGCCAAGGAGCACGAGCGCTCGTTCCGGGGCATCACCCCCGAGGCGCTCCAGATCCTGGTGGACGCCGACTGGCCCGGCAACATCCGCCAGCTGCGCAACCTGATCGAGTCGATGGTGGTGCTCGCGCCCGAAGGGGAGATCCGCGCGAGCGACATCCCGCGCGACATCCGCGAGCGGGGGCGCGGCCTGCCGATGCGCCTGGTGGGCCCCACCCGCGACCTGGCGGGGCAGGAGTTGGCGTTCATCTTCCGCAGTCTTGTGGAACTCAAGTTACAGGTCGAAGAGCTGCGGCGGCGGCTCGAGGAGCAGCCCCAGCGCGTCGAGGTCATCGAGGTTGGCCCCGGGTCTGCACTTAGCCCCGCCGTGCCGGTCGAGGTCGAGCCGGCGGAGGAGGGCGAGGTGGTGTATCGGCCCGGCATGACAATGGCAGACGTTGAACGGGCTGCGATCGAGGCGGCGCTACGCGCCACCCAGAGCAATCGGCGCAAAGCGGCGGAGGTGCTGGGGATCGGCGAGCGCACGCTGTACCGCAAGCTCAAGGCGTACGCGCTCGCCTAAATCACGGTCTGCCAAAGGGTTGCCCTGCGTGGCGCTGCTCCGTGGACTTTAAGATCAAGCCGGACGCGTGCGTCGCCTGCATGGCGTGCGTGCGAGTGTGCCCCGCCGACGCCGTCGCGGTCGAAGCGGCTGTCGTGCGCATCGTGGATGCGGCGTGCACGCGCTGCGGGCTGTGCCTGCCGGCGTGCCCGCACGACGCGATCGAGGCCACGGGCGACGTGCCGCGCGCGCTCGAGCTGGTGCTGTCGGGCCGGGCGGCGCTGATCCTGCCGGTCGAGTGCGCCGTCTACTTCTATCCTGCGACACCCGAGCAGGTGGTGAACGCGTGCTACGCGGCGGGCTTCCGCACGGTGCACCGCGGCGTGCTGGGCGACGAGCTGGTGGCGCGGGAATATCTCTCGCTTTGGGCGGACAACGGCTGGGGTACGATGATCCGCAGCACCTGCCCGGTGATCGTGGAGACGGTGCGCGCGCAGTATCCCGAGCTGATCCCCTATCTGGCCCCGGTGGCGACGCCGATCGCCGCCGAGGCGCGCTACCTGAAGGGCTTGTACGGCGCCACCACGCCGATCGTGTACGCCGGCGTGTGTATCACCGAGGGCGGGCCGGACGTGGACGCCGCCATCACGTTCGACGAGCTGGAGGGTTTGTTCCGGCGGCGCGGCATCGACGTCGCGGCGCAGCCGGCCTATTTCAGCCGCGTGCCCGAGGAGCGGCGGCGCCACTTGAGCATGGCGGGCGGATTGCCGCTCGATGTGCTGCTCGAGTCGACGCAGGTCAGCCGCCGCTTCCGGAAAGTGCGCGGGCTCGGGAGCCTGGAGGGGATCGCCCGGGCGGTGGCGGTGGACCGGATCGACCTGGGTTTCGTGGACATCCTGCCGTGCGAGGGGTGCCTCGACCATCCGCTGCTGGGCCCGAGGGACGAGCTGTTCCGGCGGCGCGAGATCGTGGGGGCGACGGAGCCGGCGCGGGCGCGCGGGCCGGTGGTGGACGAGGCGGTGGCCAGGCGGGTGCGGGTGGGCGAGGCCTTCCCGGTGTCGCGGAACGGGCACCGCCCGCCGGCGGACCAGGTCGAGGGCATCCTGCGTGACATCGGCCTGGCGCCGAACGGCAAGCCGTGGGACTGCGGCGCCTGCGGGTACGCGACGTGCCGCGGGTTCGCGCAGGCGGCGGCGTTGGGGCGCACCACCCTCAAATCGTGCCCCCCCTATCTCGACAAGTTGGCCAAGCAGGCGCAGCTTCAAGCGGCCGTGGACGGGCTCACCGGGCTCGCCACCTACCGGGTGCTGCGCGACCGGCTGGCCATGGAGGTGGCGCGGAGCGACCGCACCGGCGACCCATTCGCGGTGCTGTTCGTGGACCTGGACCACTTCAAGCAGGTGAACGACGACTTCGGCCACGAGGCGGGCAACGAGGTGCTGCGCGGGGCGGCGCGGGAGTGCGGCGCCCACATCCGCACCACCGATCTGGCGGCGCGCTACGGCGGCGACGAGTTCGTGCTGGTGCTGGTGCGCACCGGGGTGGACGGGGCGCTGGGCGTGGCCGACAAGGTGCGGACCGGCGTGGCGGTGATGGGACGGGATATGCGCTATCCGGATGGGCTGGTCACGGCGAGCATCGGCGTGGCCGAGTTCGTGCCGGGGCGGGGTCCCGGGACGGAAGACGTGCTGGTGGCGGCCGACCGCGCGTTGTACCGCGCCAAGGCCTCGGGGCGGAACCTGGTGGCGACGGGAGAACGGTAACGTGACACCCAGCAATCCGGCCGAGACGCCGAACAGCGGCGAGCGGGAGCCGCTGCCGCTCGCGGGCCAGGCGCCCGATCCCTGGGGCGTGAAGCGCGCCGAGAATCTGATCACGAGCCTCACCGGCATCCTGTCGGCGCGGCTGGTGGTGACGCCGCTCGGCGAGGTGAGCGAGATCCACGTGCTCACCACCAGCGACGTGCAGGCGAAGCAGGTGGTGCGGAACATCGAGTCGGCGCTGATGGCGCAGCTCGGCATGAAGATCGACCACCGCAAGATCAGCGTGGCGCAGACCGCGGATGTGCGGCCGATCGAAGCGATGCAGGAGGAGGCGGTGCGCACCCGCGCCAACAAGCGGGTGGTGGTGTTCCAGGGGCTCGAGGTGCGGCCCGCGGACCGGCCGCAGCGCGTGATCGTGCGGGTGCGGCTGTCGTTCGAGGGGCGGGAGGCGGAGGCGGAGGAGCTGGGGACCGATACGATGCGGAACCGCGTGGAGGCGGCGGCGCGGGCGGCGGCGTCGTGCCTGGACGAGCTGTTGCCCGACAACTCCGTGGCGCTCGAGGGCGCGCAGATCATCGAGGCGTTCGACCGCAAGTTCGTGCTGGTGGCGGTGCACGGACTGGGGGGCCGCGAGGCGCAGCTGCTCACCGGGACGTGCGAGATCCGGGAGAGCACCGAGCGGAGCGCCGTGCTGGCGGTGTTGGATGCAACCAACCGGTGGACCGACGCGCGGCGCTGACGGCGCCGGAGT
>JBGPDL010000035.1:0-28048 GCA_041482275.1 Gemmatimonadota bacterium
GGTCGGGATCGAGCCGATGCCGGTGTTCTCGCCGGAGCTCCAAGACGACCTCGTGCGGGTTTCGCGAGAGCAGCTGGTACGCGAGCTGGAGCATGCGCTGCCTGCATCCGCCGTGCGGCGGCTCGACGTCCGCACGGGCCCGGCGCCATTCGTGATCGCGGAGGTCGCCCGCAAGTGGCGGGCCGAGTTGGTCGTGCTCGGTGGCAAACAACACGGCGCACTGGCTCGAGGGCTGGGGCGCAGCACCGCCCACTACCTGGTGCGGACGCTCGACGTGCCGCTGCTCGTGGTCGGAGGCTCCGCCGCGCCCATCACCAGGGTACTCGTCGCGGTGGATCTCTCGGCGGCGTCCCTGCCCACCGTCCAGGCCGCGGAGCGATTCGCCAAGCTTCTCGGAGCGCGGCTCCGCCTGCTGCACGTGGTGGAGCCTATCCGCTTCACGCACTTGCTGCCTGACCAGTGGGATGAAGGGGCGTATGAGCGGCGATCGCGGGAGATCTTCGATCGCTTTGCAGCGCGCTTCAAGACGGTCGCGCCGGACCATCGCCTAGTCCGAAGCGGAGTGGCGGCCGAGACGATCGCGGAGGAGGCCGGAGCCTGGCACGCGGATGTCCTAGTAGTGGGATCGCACGGCAAGGGCTGGGTCGACCGCATCCTCGTGGGCAGCACGACGGAGCGGCTCGTGACCGAGCTTCCCACCTCGATCATGGTGGTCCCCGTGAAGGCGAAGCGGCCGACGACGCGGCGAGCGAAGGCGCGGCGCTGATCGCTGGGAGGGACTGTGCTTGAGAAGCTGATCGAGTCTCGGCGCACGGGCGGTCGCCGGAAATCGCTCGGGGCGGGCTTGGTGTCCTTGGGCGTCCACGCCATGGTCGTCGCCGGCGCCGTCATCGCGACGTTGAGCGCAGGCCGGGCCGACACGGCGGCCAGGGTCGACACCACGATGGTGTATCTCCCGCAGTCGCGGCAGCAGCTACACAAGCCTCCCGAGCAGCAGCCGGTGAGCCTGGCCATGCCGCTCAGAGGCTTCCAGACGGTCGTCGCGCCCACCGAGATCCCGTCCAACATCCCGCCCGTGAATCTCCAAGAGAAGTTCGATCCCAAGGATTATTCGGGGATCGGCGTCGAAGGCGGCGTGGCGGAGGGTATCGTGCCGACGGGCGAGGTGTACCTGGAGGCCATCGTTGAGGAGAAGCCCGCGGTCCTCTCGGCGCCGGAGGCCCGGTATCCGGAACTGCTCCGACAAGCCGGGATCCAGGGCCGCGTCGTGATCCAGGCGATCATCGACACGACTGGTCGTGCCGAGCCCAACTCGATCAAGATCGTGCGGAGCCCCAACCCCGGGTTCGATGAGGCGTCGCGGAATTGGATGCTGCGCGCGCTATTTCGTCCCGCGCGCGTGCATGGGCGGGCGGTGCGTGTGCTCGTCGAAGTGCCGATCGATTACCGGATTACTGGCGCGTAGCGGGGTTCGCCGGAGTCAATCCAACCTTCACAACCGCTTCACGGTGTCCTAAGAGACTAGGCGCTAACATTGCTTCGGGTCGGGCAATCAGGATGGTGCCACCGAAGTCGACACCTCCAGGGCTCGTCAGGATTAGTGAGCCTTACATTGGCGGTCAATTTCTCCGCCAGCCCGACCCAGTTCCCCTCTCTCCGGCCTTGCCTGGGCGCGTTGCTCCATGCCACGCGTGGCGAGCTCCCGAGTTCACGCTCGATGAACAGACCAATGAGCTCCTGACTCAGCGGGTCGAGAGTGAGATCACACAGCCCGCCGCCGCCAATCAGTCGTATCTGGACCGACTTCGCGGTCGCCATGAGCACCAACTGCCGACGGGTGATTCCGTACGCGCTGGTCTCGATCACCCCCTGCCCGTAGCGCGTGAGCTCCGGGCTGGGAGCGGCCACCTGTCTCGGTGTGAGGAGCCAGTCGTCGATGAGGAGGCGCATCGCATCCAGATAGCGCCACGTGCGTCCGACCGATATAGCGTAAATCGACAGCTCCTGCCTGGTTCCGGTTGTGGCCCGTCGCAGACCAACGACGATGTTGGCGGAATCGCCATCGGTGCAGGGCGCGGAGCGTCCGCGTGCGTCGTAACCACGAACGACGAGGTCGAGGTAGCTGGTCTTCGTGACGGGATCAGCGTGACGAACGGGCTCGTACACCCGCTTGGCTTCCGCTCTCGCCTGCGAGCGGTCGGGCAGGCTGCCGCGACTCTGCGCCCGAACGACGCAAGGCGCGACAACCAGCAGCACCCACATTCCGCACGTGATACGCACCGCTTTCCCTGTGGGGGACTGGTCGCAGACTACGCCACCGGGGGTGAAGGGGTGGTGAAGCCACGGTGAGGAGAGTCATGCCGCCTGCGGTGATGGCACTGTGTCGCCGATGGCGTGCAGGTTCTGGGGAGCGGGCTGATCGTTGCAACCTCCCTTCCAGCGGATCTCAGTGCCCCTTCACTCCGAGGAGGCCATGCTTCGTTGCGGTGCCCGCCGTAGGCCTCGCTTCCCAGAGGCCGGGCCCGGCGGGGATGGTCCAACTCAGGGGGAGGATGACGATGACCACGAAACAGAAACTGACAGCGGCGACCAAGCAGGCTGCCGCCCGTGCGCGCGCCGCCGGACGCAGGGCCGCGAAGCGCATCGTTGCGGCCGCGGACGCCGCACTTGTCACTGCGGGAGACGCCGCGAGAGCACGCCAGCGGAAACGCGCGGCCCAGGCGGCGCTCAAGACGGTCGGCAAGGCAGCCATGGTGACCGGGACGGCGGCCGCGACCGTTTTGGCCGCGCGGGCCGTGGTGCGCGCCGTGCGGCGCCAGAAGGCGACGACCGCGTAGTGCTGGCTGGTGCGGAGGAGGCAAGTATGAACAGGAACGTGGGTGGTTTGGACTCCGCCATCCGGGTCATGCTGGGCCTCGCGTTGGTGCTTGCGGCGGCCGGGACCATGCAGTGGACGTTGCTGTCCATCGCACTGGTGTTGCTGTCGATCCCGCTGTTCCGCACCGCCCTGAGCCGCTCGTGCCCGGTGTATTCGGCGCTCGGCATCGATACGACAGGCGCGGACGCGAAGCGTCATAGCGGCCGCGCTGCTCACCGGAAGGCGTGACCGCGGGCCACCGTGGGGAGGACAGCATGAACGTCCACCAACGAGCGCTCGAGCCCTCCGGCGAGCCACAGATCGGGCACAGCGTGCACTGGAACGAGGTCTGCACGCGCCGCCTGCGCGATTTTCCAGGCCAGCTCGACCGCGCGACCGGATTCAGGTGAACCATCCACACCGACCACGACGGATCCGCGGGCCATGGCGCGTCTATCCAGGACCGGCGGGCATGAGGGGACCGGCCTCCTCGCGCCGGAACCGTAGCAGGGCGGCGAGCCCATCGATGGCCTTGGCCGTCTCGGGGTCGCTCACGATCACGATCGAGGCGTCTTGCCCCTGAGCGTCCGCAACCGCCTCGCCCAGCAGATCATGGACGGGGACGGCGTCGCCTTCTCCGCGGCAGTCGCTCGCCGACAGCACGAGGCGACCGGAGCGGGCGCAGCGGAACCCGCGGCCCAGCACGTCCGACCGAACGAGCAGCGTGCGGACTTGTCGTCTGGCGAGCGCTGCCAGCACCGCGCGGGTGCCGTTCTCTGCCCAGCCGGTGCCCAGGCCTTCCAACAGTCCGCTCACTAGCGCGCGCTCTGCATCACGGTCGTGCTTGTCCTGCAGCCTGTGGGCGACCTCTTGCACCCGGGCTTCCGTCACCTGGGCCGGGTTGAGCCTCGCGCTGCCAATCACCTGATCAGCCAGCGCGGGCGGGAGAAACTCACGCAGGGCGACGGCTGCGCTTCCCTGGCCGGCGAGCACCACGCCCGCTATTGGGCCGCCGCGCTGCAGGGCGATGAGCCGCTCCGCGATCGCCGCGAAATGGCGGCGCTCCTCTTCACGGATCCGGGTGTGGTAGTCGTGCTCGCCCCACCCCGGACCCCCCTGGCGATCGCTGTGAAACCTGCCGCCGCGCATCGCCGGAGAGTGGAGCGACGGGAGCTCGACTGTGCCTGCCGCCGTGACCTCGAAGAAACGCGCGTGGGCACGATCCAGCACGACCGCGATCAGTCGCTCCGGATGGGTCTCCACGCGGCCGTTCAGCGTCGCGGTCATGTCACGTCGCCTAGGGCGGTCGCGCCGCGCAGCACGTTCTCAGGCGTCGCGGCGCGGAAGACCAGTCGTTTGTGTGTCATGGAACACTCAACCCTTCTGGGATGCGTGCTTGCGTATGCGCGGGACCACCGTCGAGGCCTGCGGCCCCTTCTCACCCTGCTCCTCGGCGAACCGGACTTCCATTCCCACGTCGAGGCGCTCGGGGCCGCCGTCGATCACGCTGTGCTTGTCGAAGTAGACTTCACGGCCGTCCGGCGTGGTGAGGAAGCCGTAGCCGGCGAGGGGGTAGTATTGGGTCACCACCGCGACGGACGTCCGTTGGCGTGCCTTGACTGCGCCGCGCCGGCGCCGGCCGTAGTCCTGCAGCCGCCGGCGGGCGACGTTGAAAGCGATCTGCACGGCGGTGCGCAAGTCCTCATGCGGCCGGCGCCGAACCACGATTTCTCCTCCCGGCACGGTGAGGTCCACCTGAACCCTGTGGAGCTCACCCGAGCGATGCCGGCGGCTCGGTACCTCCACCGTCACGCGGCAGCTCATGACACGGTCGAAGTATGAGAGCAGCGCCGTCGCGCGCTCCCGGATGTCGGCTTCCATCTCCGGAGAGAGCGCGACGTTGCGCGCCGAGATTTGCAGTGGCAGCATGGCCAGGTCGCTCGGCCGCCGTCAGGCGATCGCCACCGCCGGTTGCGGCGCTTCGGCCTCGCGGCTCCGTTCCACCGTGACTGCCGCCGCGACCCGCGTCGGCACGACGAGCAGCGACGTGGGCAGATGATTGAGCAGCCGTTCCGTCACGCTCCCCACGAGCATCCGCTCAGCCCATCCCTTGCCGTGCGACCCGACCACGAGCAAATCCGCGCGCCAATCGGTCGCCTCCCGCAAAATGGTCTCGACGGCCATGCCGTGCCGCACGATCTTGTCCGCCCCGGCCGTACGGATGAGCGGCCAGACATCGCGCTCGAGCAGCTCTTCGGCCATCGCGTAGTACTGAGTCGCGTCGTAGGGCGGCGTCACCTCGGGAATGACCGGAATCGGCTCGAGCACGCTGAGCGCGCGCAGCTCGGCGCCGAACAGCTCGGCGTACCGCTCCGCGGCGGTGAGGGCCGCACGCGCGGCGCCGGACAGATCCACCGCGACCAGCACGCGGCGAATCGCGAGCGCCGGACCGGCCGTGACGCAGAGGGGCACGTCGGTGGTGCGGGCGACGTCGAGGCTGGTGCTGCCGCCGAGCCACCGGCCCAGCACCGAATGTTGCTTGCCCCCGAGGACGATGAGCTCCGCGCCGCAGTCCGCCGCGACGTCCTTGAGCACTCGGGGGGCGCTCCCCAGGCGAACGGCCAGGGTGTTCAGCGCCTGCGGCGGGACGGCCTCCCGCAGCACGGCCACGAGCTGCGCACGCGCCTGCTGGAGCAGCGCGTTGCGGTAGCGGTCGCCTTCCGGCGCCTGCGGCGATGCCAGCGTATCGCGAGTCGCGTGCACGAGGTGGCACGTCGTCCCGGCGCGCTCGGCGGCGCGCAGCGCGAACGCCGCGGCGGCGGCGGCTTCGAGCGAGGCATCCACACCGACCACGATGGGTTTCCACGACATGGGGACCCCCGTTGCGAAGAGGAGTTGTGCGTCGGGATCAAGATGAAGCCGGCCCCGTGAAGGGACGGTGAGTCGCAACGGAACGCTGGTTCACGGTTCATGATGTGAAGAATCCTTCACGTTTCCTTCATGAATCATCAGAACGCCTGGAGTATAGACTGCGTTTCATTCGTTTCTCGGGGCTGCTTCGTGCTTCTGGGAAACGCGGGGTGCTTAGATTGGACTCAATGAGCATGAACACCGGAAGCGGACCCAAGACGGGCAGGAGGGTGCTCGCAAGCGTCCTGCTGCTGAGTCTTGTCCTGGCCCAGCGGCCCATGTCACTGCGTGGCCCGGCCCACGACTGCGCCGACCGTCAGACGCCGGTCAGCGCCGCCGTGGTCGGTCCTAGCGGCGACTCCGGCGCCGGTTGCACGCATGCCGTCCCCTGCGGCTCGGCTATCTGCGGCGCCGCCGTCGCACCGGCGGTGGTCTCCTCCGGCGTTCTCCTCGTTCTGTCCCTTGGCTTGACCGTCGCCAGCTCCGTCCCGGCTGCGCGGCTCCCCCGCTTCACCCGGGCCGGACCTCCGACACCACCTCCCAACAGCTGATCCTCCTCGCCGTACGGCGAGTAGCGTAGCGGCCGGAGTCTCCGGCTGCGCTCGACATTTCCATTCCGGTCGGTGCACCGGAGATGGGGAGGATCAGATGAAGCTGCGGTTCTACACTGCGATTGGACTGGCCATCTGTGCGCTCCTCGGCACGCCGGCGCCTGGCCTGCGCGCCCAAGCGACCGGCTCCGACACACTGCGGTTGTCGGAGGCTGTTCAGGCGGCTTTGCAGGCGAACCCGATGTTGCGCGCGGCCCGGATCGGCGCGCTCGCTGCGGCGGAGCGCGTTGGGCCCGCCGGCGCCCTGCCCGATCCGCAGCTCGAGTTCGGGCTCATGAATCGCATGGCATCCGACTTCGGGTCCACCATGGATCCGATGACGATGAACCAGGTGCAGCTCATGCAGATGGTGCCCTGGCCGGGGAAGCTGTCGAGCGCGCGGTCCGCGGCGCGCCACGCCGCCGCCGCGGCCGGCGCCAGCGCCGAGGAGCAGGCGCGCATGCTCGCCGCGCAGGTGCAGATGGCGTACTACGATGCCGCCTACGCCGATCGCGCGCTCGACGTGATGCAGCGCACGGTTGGGTTGCTCCGGAACTTCCGTGAGGTCACGACCACGATGTACGCCGTGGGCACGGCGCTCCAGCAGGACGTCCTCCGGGCCCAGGTCGAAGTCGCCCGGATGAGCGAAGAGATCGCCCGCATGGGGCAGGAGCGGCTGGCGGCCGCAGCGCGGTTGAATGCGCTGCTCGGGCGCGAAGCGACGAGCCCGATCGGCGCGCTCGAGCTGCCGGAACTTCCGGCGAGCGACCTGCCCTCCGTTGACACGCTCATCGCCCGGGGGCTCGGCGCGCGCGCGGCGCTGCGCGCGGGGACCGAGCGAGTGGCCGCCGCCGAGGCGTCGCTGTCGGCGGCGCGCCGCGAGCTCGTACCCGATTTCCGGCTCGGCTTCGCGTACCAGGCGCGCCCCGCGTTTCTGAACATGATGAGCCTGACGTTCGGGGTGAGCGTGCCGCTGTTCGCCGGCGCACGCCAGCTGCCGATGCGCCGCGAGGCGGCGGCGATGCGCGATATGGCCCAAGCCGAGCTCGCGAGCATCCACAACGAAACCGTCGCCCGGATCATCGAGATCCGCGCGCGGGCCCAACAGGACAAGAACCTCGGGCGACTGTATCGGGCGAGCATCCTGCCTCAGGCTCGCGCCGCCGTGGACGCGGGGCTCGCGAGCTACCGCGTGGGGCGCTTGACCTTCATGCAGTTGATCGACAACCAGATGACCGTGAACCGGTACGAGACGGAGACTTATCGGCTGATCGCCGACTACCACCAGGCAATCGGGGAGCTCGAAGCTCTCGTCGGTCAGCCGCTGGAGGGACAGCCATGAAACGGACTTCAGCCATCTTCACCCTGACCCTGCTCGCCCTCGCGGCTTGCCGCAGCAAGTCCGACCCCGAGGCGATGGCCGGCATGAAGGCCGAAGAGCATGCCCGGATCGCGGGCGCGACGGACACCGCCCGCGGGTCGGGCCGGGAGCCGGTGCACCTCACCGCCGAGCAGGGGCGGGCCATCGGGATGACGTACACGGTCGTGAGCCGCGGGCCGCTCGAGCGTACCGTGCGTACCGTGGGTCAGGTGGTTGCCGCCGAGCCGAACCTGGCGGACATCACGACGAAGATCGACGGGTTCGTGGACGAGCTCTTCGTCGACGCGACCGGCGTCGCCGTGCGGCGAGGCCAGCCGCTGCTCACCATTTACAGCCCCATGCTCGTGGCCGCGCAGCAGGAGCTGCTCACCGCCGGCCGGCTGACAGCGTCTCTGGACACGAGCGACGCCGACGCGTGGCGCAACGCGCAAGACCTCATCGCGGCGTCGCGGCGGCGGCTCGCCTACTGGGACATCTCCGCCGAGCAGATCGAGCGCCTCGAGCGCACCAGGGAGGTCACAAAGACTCTGACGCTCACGGCGCCGTTCGACGGGATCGTGCTCGACAAAATGGTGGTGAAGGGCCAGTCGGTGATGCCCGGCATGAAGTTATACCGGCTCGCGGACCTCTCGACGGTCTGGGTTGAGGGAGAGGTGTTCGAGCAGGACCTCGGCTTCATGCGGGTGGGCGCGCGCGCCCGGGTCGAGGTCGCGACGTATCCGGGCCGCGCGTTCGCGGGCCGCGTGAGCTTCGTGTATCCCACCGTGGACGAGCAGAGCCGGGCCGGCAAGGTCCGGGTCGCTCTGTCGAACGCGGGCGGGCTGCTCAAGCCCGGGATGTATGCCACGCTGTTCTTCGACGTGCTCGTAGGGGCCGACGTCCTGAGCCTCCCGGCCGAAGCGGTCGTGATGACCGGGGAGCGAAACCTGGTGTTCGTCGTCGGGACAGACGGCGCGCTCGAGCCGCGTGAAGTGGTTCTCGGCCCCCGCGCCGGCGAGCGGCTCCAGATCCTCCGTGGCGTCGCCGAGGGAGAGCGCGTGGCCGCGTCGGCCACCTTCCTCATCGATGCTGAATCGCGCCTCGCGACGGGTACGGGGATGCCGGGGATGCCGGGGATGGAGAACCATAAGCCATGATCGCCAGAGTCATCGCCTGGTCGCTCCGCAACCGGTTTCTCGTGCTGCTCGCCGCCTTGGGCCTGGTTGGGGCGGGCATCTGGGCGATCGGCACCACGCCGGTGGACGCGTTGCCCGACCTGTCGGACGTCCAGGTTGTGATCCAGACCGAGGTCTCGGAGCAGGCGCCGCAGATCGTCGAGGACCAGGTCACCTACCCCATCGCCTCCGAGATGCTCAAGGTCCCCGGGTCCCGGGTCGTCCGGGGCTATTCGTTCTTCGGGCTGTCGCTCGTGTACGTCCTGTTCGAGGACGGGACGGACCTGTACTGGGCGCGCTCCCGGGTGCTCGAGTACATGAACGGGTTGCGGCAACGGCTCCCCAAGGGGGTCGAGCCGACGCTCGGGCCGGATGCGACGGGAGTGGGGTGGGTGTTCGAGTACGTGCTGGAGAGCGACTCGCTCGATCTCGCCCAGCTCCGCACGCTCCAGGACTGGTACATCCGCTATCAGCTCACCGCGGTTCCCGGTGTCTCGGAGGTCGCGAGCCTGGGCGGCTTCGTCAAGCAGTACCAGGTCGAAGTGGACCCCGAGCGGCTGCGGGCGTACCGGATTCCGGTGATGCGGGTCGTGCAGGCGATCGGCGCGCACAACGCCGACGTCGGCGCGCGGGTCATCGAGATGGGCGGCCGGGAGTACATGATCCGCGGCCTTGGTTACCTGCGGCGCCTCGACGACATCCGGAACGTGGCGGTGGGAGCCACGATGGCCGGCACGCCGATCCGGGTGTCCGACGTCGCGGTCGTGCAGGTCGGCCCCGCTCCGCGGCGCGGGGCGGCGGACTTGAACGGTCAGGGGGAAGTCGTCGCCGGGATCGTGATCATGCGCTTCGGGAGCGACGCACTCAAGACGATCGAGGCCGTGAAGGCCCGCCTCGCCGAGATCCAACGCACCCTGCCGCACGGCGTGCGGCTCGTTCCCGTCTATGATCGCTCCGATCTGATCCACCGAGCGATCGGCAACCTGAAGCGGACGCTCCTCGAGGAGTCGCTCATCGTCGCGGCGATCTGCCTGCTCTTCCTGCTGCACGTGCGCTCCGCCCTCGTGGCGATCGTGACGCTGCCCCTCGGCATCCTCATCTCGTTCGTCGTGATGCGCGGGATCGGCGTCAACGCCAACATCATGAGCCTGGGCGGGATCGCCATCGCGATCGGCGCGATGGTAGACGCTGCAATCGTCATGATCGAGAACATGCACAAACACCTGGAGCGCGACGAGAAGCGTCCGTTGTGGGATGTGGTGCGGGACAGCGCGGTGCAGGTCGGGCCGCCCCTGTTCTTCTCGCTCCTGATCATCACGGTGTCGTTCCTCCCTGTGTTCTCACTGGAGCAGCAGGAGGGCCGGCTGTTCAAGCCGCTCGCGTTCACCAAGACCTTCGCCATGGCGGGCGCGGCGCTGCTGTCGATCACGCTCGTGCCCGTCCTGATGGGCTACCTCATCCGGGGACGGATCCGGCCGCAAAATGCGAACCCGGTAAACCGCTGGCTGATGCGCGCCTACCGGCCGGTGATCGCTGCCGCGCTCGGGCACCCCGCCCGGGTAGTCGCGGCCGCCGCGGTCGTCGTCGCGCTGACCGTGTTCCCCTGGAGCCGGCTGGGCTCGGAGTTCATGCCGCCGCTCGACGAGGGGTCGCTCCTCTTCATGCCCACGACGGTGCCCGGAGTCTCCATCGCCCAGGCGCGGGATATCATGCGGCGTCAGGACTCGATCCTGGCGTCCTTCCCCGAGGTTGCGTCGGTGTTCGGCAAGGCTGGACGGGCGAACACCGCCACGGACCCGGCGCCGCTGGACATGTACGAGACGACGATCGTGCTCAAGCCCCACGACGCCTGGCGCCCCGGCATGACGACGGACCGGCTCGTCGCCGACATGGACAGCGCGGTGCGGCTGCCGGGAGTGACGAACGCGTGGACGATGCCGATCAAAAACCGGATCGACATGCTCGCCACCGGCGTGCGCACGCCGGTCGGGATCAAGGTGTACGGGCCCAACCTCGACACGCTGCAGCAGCTCGGAGTCGAGATCGAACGCATCGTGCAGGCCGTGCCCGGAACGCGGAACGCATTCGCCGAGCGCAACGTCTCGGGTTACTACGTGGACATCAACATCGACCGCGCGCAGGCGGCGCGGTTCGGGCTCAATGCCGGTGACCTGCACGACGCCATCATGGCCACGGCAGGCGGCATGACCGCGGCGATCACGGTGGAAGGCCGCGAGCGCTACGAGGTGAACGTCCGCTACCCGCGCGAGCTGCGGGACGATCTCGACAAGCTGCGCCAGATCGTCGTTCCCACGATGACCGGGCTGGAGATTCCGCTGGGGCAGATCGCGGCGGTGAACGTCGTCCAGGGGCCGATGGCCGTGAAGACGGACGACGCGTTCCCGGTCACCACCGTCTCCGTGGATATCGCGAACCGGGACATCGGCGGCTACGTGCGGGAAGCGCAGCGTGTCGTGGCCGCGGCACTGACGCTGCCCGCGGGTTACCGCCTCGTGTGGAGCGGGCAGTTCGAGTTCATGGAGCGGGTGCGGGCGAAGCTCAAGCTGGTCGTGCCGGTCACCCTCGGGCTCATCTTCCTGCTCCTGTTCCTGAACTTTCGGAATGTAGCGGAGTCGTTGATCGTGATGCTGGCGCTGCCGTTCGCGCTGGTCGGGGGCATCTGGTCCATTTGGGCGCTGGGCTACAACACGAGCGTCGCGGTGTGGGTGGGATTCATTGCGCTCGCGGGCGTCGCGGCGGAGACGGGCGTCATCATGCTCATCTATCTCGACGAAGCGTATCGCCAGCGCAAGCAGGCCGGGCGCATGAGCACGGCCGCCGATGTAGCCGCGGCGGTGCACGACGGCGCGGTCGAGCGGCTGCGACCCAAGCTGATGACGGTGGTCGCGATCATGGCAGGGCTCGCGCCGATTCTCTGGGGCGGGGGGACGGGCGCCGACGTCATGAAGCGCATCGCGGCGCCGATGGTGGGCGGGATGGTGACGTCCACCGTGCTCACGCTGGTGGTGATTCCGGCCGTGTATTTCCTGTGGCGGAAGTGGGAGCTGGGCCGCGGTGAAGAGGGGAAATATGAAATTGCGCCGGGCGGAGCCTCTCTTCCGCCGCCCGACGCTGCCCGCCCAGAAACCGGCGTGAACCGCGAGTGAGAGTCCCCGCTAGCGATCCTCGCCCGACTCGTGCTCGGCCACGGGCGGCGGCGCGCCGGCTCGGATTTCCTCGTGATGGATCTGGCCGCCCAGATTCGCGGTCCACGCCATCAGGCCTGCCGCGGCGAGCGACACCACGAGCACAGCGCCGGTGGTCTTCGCGGCTACCGGACGGCCGCGCGACGCGACCACGAGCCCGATCAGTGCGACCACCCCGAGCACTTCGACGCCGATCAGCGAGATCAGCGCGGCGTCCTCGTGCGCGTCGATCGCTCCCTTGGAGATGCCGGCAGCGCTCTCCACGACCTCCTCGGCGGGCTCGCCGGTGAAGTACGCCGGGAGCGCGAGCAGCGCGACGGCGACGAAGGTGCCGAGCGCGGCCTTCTTGAGAGCGTCATTCCGTCGGGCGAGCGCGTAGCCGAGCAGCGCCAACCCGAATACCGTGCCGAGCACGGGAATGTGGTTCAGCAAGAGATGGATGTGTGCCCAGTTCATGAGTGACCTCCGGGCAGCGTAATCAATGGGTGCATCATGAAGCTTCCCTGAGCCTCTCTTCTGGAGGTCTTCATCCAGGAAGGCCATTATTAGGGCCATGACCCCTCGATTCCGGCTTGGCTTCTGGCGGCTCGCCGACCCCAAGATTTCCCTTGCCTCGATGGGCTCGATATTCCTCGGCGCGGCGGCGGCCGCGCGTGACGGCCGGCTGGCATGGGGATGGCTGGCGCTCACCGTGCTCGGGATCTTCGCGATCGAAGTCGCGAAGAATGCCTCCGGCGAGTTGTTCGACTGGGATTCGGGCACCGATCAGGCCGTTGCGGCCGAGGATCGAAGCCCCTTCTCGGGTGGCAAGCGAGTTCTTGTGGATGGACTGCTCACGCGGGGGCAGACCCGGGCCATTGCGGCGGCCGGCTATGCCGGCGGCAGCCTCGCGGGCCTGGTGATCGTGCTCCTGCGGGAGCCGGATGTGCTGTGGTTCGGGATCGTGGGGCTCGCGCTCGCCTACTTCTATCATGCACGCCCCGTGCAGCTCTCCTATCGGGGCCTGGGCGAACTCGCCGTCACCGTGGTGTACGGGCCGCTGATCGCCGGTGGCACCTATCTGGTTCAGCGCGGGACCGTCGCGCCATATGTGCTGGCGTTGTCGGTGCCGCTCGGTCTCTTGATCGGGGCCTTCCTGTGGATCAACGAGTTTCCCGATTACCGCGCCGATCTGGCGGCGGGCAAGCGCACCCTGGTGGTGCGGCTCGGCCGGGCGCGAGCGAGTGTCGCGTTTGCGGGCATTGTAGCGCTTGCCCTCGTCGGGTTGGTACTCGCTCGAGCGACCGGGGCGCCGGCGGCCGCTCTGCTGGGCGCGGCGGGATTCGTCCCCGCGGGCCGGGCGGCCCGCACGCTCGCCCGAACGCCTGAGCACACCGCAACGATCGTCCCGGCACAGGCGCTGACCCTGCTCGGGTTTCTGCTGCTCGCGCTCGGCACCGGACTCGGGACGTTGTTGTCCTCACACGGAGCTAACCGATGAACGGACCCTCCATCCCTCCACGGCTGGTGTTCGACCGTGCGCCCCTGCGTGTGTATTGGGAGCTGACGCGCGCCTGCGACCTCGCCTGCCGCCACTGCCGCGCCGAGGCGGTCAAGCTCCGGCACCCCGAAGAGCTGAATGCCACGGAGAGCCTGCACCTGCTCGAGGACCTCGCCGCCTTCGGCGACCCCAAGCCGCACGTCGTGCTCACCGGTGGCGATCCCCTCAAGCGGCCGGACCTGTGGTCGCTCATCGTCGCCGCCCAGGCGTTCGGCCTCGGCGTCTCCGTGGCGCCCAGCGCGACCCCGCTGCTCCGCACAGAGGAGATTCGGCGGCTCAAGGCGGCCGGGGTGGACGCGATTTCGCTGTCGCTCGACGGCGCGACGCCGGAGCGGCACGACGCGCTCCGCGGTATCGGCGGCACGTTCCGGCGGACGCTCGAGGCTGCGGCTGCGGCGCGGGCCGCGCGGCTCCCCTTCCAGATCAACACGCTCGTCGCCGAGGAAACGCTCGACGACCTGCCCGCGATCTACCTGCTCGCACGCGCGCTCGACGCGGCGCGCTGGAGCCTGTTCTTCCTCGTGTCGGTGGGGCGAGGGACGGTGCTCGAGCAAATCACGCCGGCGGAAGCGGAAGCCGTGATGCGTTGGCTGGCGGAGCTTGCAGGTCAGGGAAGCGGCCCGGTCGTCACCACGACCGAAGCCCCGCACTTCCGCCGGGTGATGTTGCAGCGCCACCACCCCGGCGCCCGCGGGCACGGCGCCGGGATCCGCGACGGCAACGGCATCATGTTCATCTCGCACACCGGCGACGTGCATCCGTCCGGCTTCCTGCCGCTGTCCGCGGGGAACGTGCGCACGGATGACGTCGTGTCGATTTACCGCGACTCCCACCTGTTCCGCACGTTGCGGCGGCCCGACCTATTCGCGGGCCGCTGTGGCCGCTGCGAATTCCACTCGCACTGCGGTGGTTCACGCGCCCGAGCGTACGCGGCGAGCGGGGATCCGTTTGGAGAGGATCCGCTGTGCCCCTACGAGCCACAAAGGGTCGTGGAGCGCGCGTGACTGAAAGCTCTCTATGGGGATGTTACGGCCGCTCTCAGCTCCCCTTCATACGTGTCCGGCGAGGTTTCGTTGGACAGGAGGCTCTATGAAAGTCGCCGAACTGATGCGGACCGCCCTGAAGACGATCAGCGCCGACACCACGATCGCCGACGCGATTGCGGCGCTCACCGAGGCGGAGGTGTCCGCCCTGCCGGTGCTGGACCGCTACGGGCGCGCCGTGGGCGTACTGTCGACGCGGGAGATCCTCAAAGCCGAGCATGGCCTGCGGAGCTCCCGGGCGCGCGACCGGCTGTTCGAGGACACGCTGGTACTCGAGATCATGGCGCCGTGGCCGGTGACGGTGGCACCGGAGTTAGATGTGCGCGATGCGGCGCGCGAGATGCTGTATCTCGAGGTGCAGCGGTTGTTCGTGGAGGAGAAGGGTGCGCTGGTCGGCGTGATTTCGCAGACAGACATCGTGGGTGCGGTGGCGACGGCCAAGGTCTGAAGGCCTTCACACCGCCGCAAGGGCTCGCTCGAGCCTCTGCTTCGCCTCGGTTGCAAGGGGTTCGATGTCTTTCCGGCCGGCGATCGAAAGCTGCACCAGCGGATCGAGGATCGCGACCCGAGAGCGCATCGCGTCTTCTTCGTAGACGATCACGTTGCACGGCAAGAGGAGTCCGATGTCGAGCTCCGCCTGGAATCCCTGGTAGGCAAGCGCTGGATTGCAGGCGCCGAGGATCACGTACTTCCGGAAATCGACGCCGAGTTTCTTCTTGAGAGTCGCCTGCACGTCGATCTCGGTGAGGACTCCGAACCCCTCCTTCTGCAGCGCTGTCCGCGTCCGCTCCACCGCCTGCTCGTAGGGGAGTGATACCGACTTACCGAGCTCGTATCGCGTATTCCCCTGGGTCATTGCGCCCACAGCCTCCTCCTCCTCAGTCTGACGGCGGTGTCATCGAGAATCGCAATCACGAGCCGTGCTCAGATCGGGACGGTCAGCACGGCGCAGGGAACTCGCTGCAGCAGCCGCGCGGCGACTCCGCTTGTGGCATGCGCGCTGACCGGACCGCCGCGGTGATGCCCGACCACGAGCAGATCAACGCTGTCCTCGCGTACCACGCGGATGATTTCGGAGACCGGATCTCCCTGGCCTGAGATAGTATCGCACTCGCCCTCTGGCGCCCAATGGCGGGCGGACGGCGCGGACTCGTGGGACCAAGCCCTCCCGTCCATCCCGGCCGCCACCGGCTCCTCTACGTGGAGCGCGCGCACCGCCGCATGAAACAGCTGCCCGACCAAGCGGGCTGCCGCGACCACCTGTTCCGAATCGGGCCCGCCGTCCACGGCCGCCAGTACGCGGCGGAAGGCCTTCTTGCCTCGCGGCACGAGCAAGCAAGGGACTCGGGCGCGCCGCACCGTGCCCTCCACGGTGTCGCGGCCGTCGCGCGGTGCGGTCCCCGTCGGCAGTTCCCGGCCCAGGACGATGAGGTCGGCCCCGCCCGAGTCGGCCTGGCGTGCGATCTCGATCGCCGGGATGCCGAGGGCGGTCACCCCCGTGACTCGATCCGGCAGGGCGGGCGCAACGCCGGGGCCGCGCGACGACAAATCCGTGACGCTCAAGCGGGTGACGCGGGCCCGCGCACGGGTCGCCAGCTCACTGGCCATCCCGAGCGGGTGAGACTCCTGGGCGCCCGGTTTGACCCCGACGACGATGTTTCGAAGCTGTCGCATCCGAAAGCCTCCTGAGACGCAGCTTAGAGGCCGGCGGCTGAAGACACGGTGAACGCTGGGTGAGGCTAGCTTACCCGGACCAGACTCTTCATACTGTCTTCACACGTCGCAGCCCTGAGGTCGCGTTGCTGAAAAAAGGCCGGCGGAAGCCCACACCCAAACAAGCCACGGAGGGATCGCGCGTCCGGCACCGCTTCGAGCGCCTGCTGTCGGCAGGCGTCGCGGTCTCTTCGGAGCGGTCGCTCGACCGCGTCCTCCAGCAAGTCGTGGACTCGGCGCGGGAGGTGGTCGGAGCGCGCTACGCCGCGCTCGGCGTGCTCGCGCCCGACCGCAAGTCCATGAGCCAGTTCGTCACGTCGGGGCTATCCGAGGCCGAGCGCCGCCGCATCGGCGCCGTGCCGACCGGACGCGGCCTGCTCGGGCTCGTGATCCGCGAGTCGAGGCCGATTCGTACGGTGGACATCACGCAGCATCCGAAGCGGTTTGGATTCCCGCCACATCATCCGGTGATGAAGTCTTTTCTCGGCGTCCCCATCGTGAGTCACGGCGAGGTGTTCGGCAATCTGTACCTCACGGAAAAGATCGGCGCCGCGGAGTTCGACGTGGAGGACGAGGCGATCGCGGTGCTGCTGGCGGCCCACGCCGCGGCCGCGGTTCAGAACGCGCGCCTGAACGAGGAGAGCCAGCGGCTGCTGGGGCAGGTGCGGGACATGCAGCGGCAACGCGACTTGTTCTTCGCGATGATGAACCACGAGCTGCGGAACGCGCTGACCGGCGTGTACGGGTGGGCCGAGCGGCTGGTGCGAGGCAAGGCGCCTGAGGCCACGGCGCACGCGGCTCGCGAGGTGTACGAGAGCGCGGAGCGGACGATCACGCTCCTCAACAACTTCCTCGACTTGTCGCGGCTGGATGCCGGGAAGATGCGTCCGGTGTGGCGCGAGCTCGAGATTCCGGCGGCGCTCGAGCGGACCCTGCAGGGTGTGCGCCCGGCGGCCGACGCCAAGCGCGTCACCCTCGACGTGCAATGCCCGTCTTCCGCGCCGCCGTTCCGCACCGACCCCATGCGGCTCGAGCAGATCCTGGTGAACCTCCTCACCAACGCCATCCGGCACAGTCCGGAGGAGCGCACCGTCCTCGTCAGGGCTGACACCGTCGATTCCGAGGTCGTATTCGACGTGACCGATCAGGGACCCGGGATCCCGAAGGATCTGCAGGCGCGGATCTTCGAGCCGTTCGAGCGGTTCGATCCGCATTCCGGCCTGGGAACGGGCCTCGGCCTCCCGGTGTCGCGGCGCTTGGCGGAAGTGCTGGGCGGGCGGCTCACGGTGGAGAGCAGCGTAGGGGGCGGGGCGACCTTCAGGCTCACGCTGCCGCGGCTGCCGCCGTCAACATGAAGGTTTCCTCACCATTTCTTTAGATTCGATTCAGCGCGAGGCCCATAATCTCCGCTTCATGAAAATCCTCGTGGTGGAAGACGATCGCAAAGTCGCGGGCTTCATCGAACAGGGCCTGCGTGAGGAAGGGTACGCCGTGGACGTCGCGCCCGACGGTGAAGAGGGCACGACACTGGCGCACGTCTACGACTACGATCTCGTCGTGCTCGACGTGATGCTGCCCAAGAAGAACGGGCTGCAGGTGGCGACCGAGCTGCGGCGCGAGGGCCGGAGGACGCCGATCCTGATGCTCACGGCCCGCGACACCACGGAGGACGTGGTGCGCGGCCTCGACGCCGGCGCCGACGACTATCTCCCCAAGCCGTTCAAGTTCGACGAGCTGCTGGCCCGCGTCCGCGCGCTGGTGCGCCGGGGCGGTGCCAGCCGCACCGAGCTCCTGGCTTACGGGCCGGTCGAGCTCGACCGCTTGAAGCACAAAGTGAAGGTCCGGGGAAAGAAGCTCGAGCTGACGCCGAAGGAGTTCCAGCTGCTGGAGCACTTCCTGCTCCGTCCGGAAGAGGTCATCCGACGCACCGAGCTGCTCGAGAAGGTGTGGGACCTCCACTTCGACCCAGAGAGTAACGTGGTGGACGTGCACGTCGGCAATCTCCGGCGCAAGCTCCAGAACGCCTCGGCGCTGGAGCTGATCCACACGGTGCGGGGTGTCGGCTTCCGCCTTCAGTCGCCGGATCGAGACGGGGAGTGAGCCGGTCGCTGCGTCGGACGCTGGCCGTCCGGTTCGCGGCGACCATGGGTGTCGGCCTGCTAGCGGTCGCCGCCGCCGCGTTCTACGCCAGCCATCTCGTTTTCGAGCACCACATCGATCCGGCGCTCATCCGGTCGGTCATGGCCCCCGCGCTCCTGGCGGTGGTGCTGCTCTTGACCGGGGCGACGTTCGTCGGCGCCTGGTGGCTCGCAGCCTCGGCGGTCCGCCCCGTCTCCGAAATCACGGAACAGGCCACGCGGGTCGAAGCGGGGACGTTGAGCCAGCGGATCGTCGCCCACGCCGAGACCGGCGAGTATCGCGGGCTGGTCGCCGTGCTCAATCGCATGCTCGAGCGGCTGGACGAGGCGTTCCGTAACCAGCGCCGCCTCACGGCGGACATGAGCCACGAGCTGCGCTCACCCCTGACCGCCCTGCGGGGAGAGATCGAGGTGGCGCTGCGCGCCGAGCGCACGCCGCGCGACTATCAGCGCGTGCTCCACAGCGCGCTCGAAGAGATCGAGCGGCTGACCGAAATGAGCGACGATCTGCTGCTGATCACCCGGATCGACGCCGGGCTGCTCGAGGCGCAGCGGGAGCCCACGGACGTGAACGAGGTCGTGGAGCGCACGCTCGGCGCGCTGCGCGCGCGCATCGAGGAGCGCGGCCTCACCGTGGAGCGCCGCTTCGCACCCGCGGGGGCGATCGCGCCGCTCGACCGGGAGCTGATCGGGCGGGTGGTGCATCATCTGCTGGACAACGCGGTGAAATTCACGCGGTTGGAAGGCACTGTTCGGATCGCGACCGCGCCCCTGAACGGCACCGGAGGGGTCCGACTGTCGGTCGAGGACTCGGGGCCCGGCATCGCTCCCGAGCATCTCCCGCACATCTTCGAGCCGTTCTACCGGATCGACGAAGCGCGCAGCCGCGGGACCGGCACCGGCCTCGGGCTCGCCATGGCGACAGCCATCGTGCGCCTGCACGGCGGCGCGATCCGAGCGAGCAACGTTCCGGGCCCGGGCGGTGCGCACTTCGACGTGGAGCTTCCCGCAGCCGAATCCCACACCTGAACCGCGAGGCAAGACCGTGGCCCAGGACCATCCGCAGCACCCGGAGCACCCGCGGGGCACGCTGTTTCTGATTGGCCTCTACGGCGTGCTGTTCGTCGTCGGCTGGTTCGCCGTCTACCTGCTGGTCTACCTGAAGCGCGGAGGCGTGACGCCATGAACGTCCACCTCTACGAGAAGATCTGGATGTGGGCGGCGGGCGGCATCATCGTGGCGTTCGTCGCCACCGTGCTGATCACCGGGATCGGCGGCGCGCTGCAGCCGCCCAGCCACGTGGAGACGATCGATCCCACGCAAGTCTTCAAGGACCCCCGCTTCGCTCACCCGGGCGTGACCGTCGATGCGACCGGCGCCACGGTCGTGGCGTTCGGGATGATGTTCGGCTTCACGCCGGCCGAGATCCACGTGCCCGCCGGCAAGCCGGTCACGTTCCGGATGACCAGCGCCGACGTGACGCACGGGTTCCTGATCGTCGGAACCAACGCGAACACGATGCTCGTCCCCGGCTACGTGAGCCAATTCACAACGGTGTTCCAGCAGCCGGGCGAGTATCTGATCGTGTGTCACGAATACTGCGGGCTGGGTCACCATCTCATGGCGGGCAAGCTGATCGTGGAAGGGGCCAAGCCATGAGCGACCGCACCAGTCGTCTCGCGCTCGCGAACCTGTGGGTCGCGATCGCGGCGTTCGGCGTCGCGTCCGCGATGGCGCTCATGCAAGCGCTGTCCCGCGCCGCGCTCGACCTGCCGTGGCGCTCGGCCAGGATGTACTACCTCTCCGTCACGGCGCACGGCACGCTCATGGCGCTCGTCTTCACGACGTTCTTCATCATGGCGCTGGGCTACGTCGTGGCCGAGCGTACGCTGGGCCGTCCGGTGCCGCACCCCGGTCTGGCGTGGACGGGGTACTGGGTGGCACTCGCGGGTACGCTCGCGACCGTCGCCGCGATCCTCTCCGGCAAGGCCACGGTGCTGTACACCTTCTATCCGCCGCTCAAGGCACACCCCGCGTTCTACATCGGGGCGACGCTGCTCGTGGTCGGCTCGTGGATCTGGGGCTTCGTGGTGATCCGGAGTTATCTCGCCTGGAAGCGCGAGCACGCGGGCCAGCCGGCGCCACTCGCGCTGCACGGGATGCTCGCCACCGTCATCGTGTGGCTCATCGCGACGGTCGGGGTCGCGGCGGAAATGCTGTTTCTCTTGATCCCCTGGTCGCTCGGGCTCACCAAGACCGTGGACCCGGAGCTCGCGCGCATGCTGTTCTGGTACTTCGGGCATCCGCTCGTGTACTTCTGGCTGCTGCCGGCGTACGTCATATGGTACGCGGTGCTGCCGAAGGTGGCGGGCGGCAAGCTGTTCAGCGACCCGCTGGCGCGGCTCGTGTTCATCCTGTTCATCGTCCTGTCCACGCCGGTGGGATTCCACCATCAGTTCATGGATCCCGGCATTGCCGCGTCGTGGAAGCTGTTCCACGCGGTCCTCACGTTCGCCATCCTGTTCCCGAGCTTCGTCACGGCGTTCACGGTGACGGCGTCGCTCGAGGTCGCGGGCCGATTGCGGGGCGCCACCGGGCTGTTCGACTGGATCACGCGCCTACCGTGGGGCGATCCGCTGGTCGCGAGCGTGTTGCTCTCCATGCTGTTGTTCGCGGTGGGCGGCCTGGGCGGAGCGATCAACGCGGCCTACGGCATGAACGCGGTGGTGCACAACACCGCCTGGATCCAGGGACACTTTCACCTGACGGTGGGGAGCGCCACCGCGCTCACGTTCATGGGGACGGCGTACTGGCTGCTGCCGCGCCTCACGGGGCGCGAGCTCGAGCTGGGGCTGCTCGCGAGGGTGCAGCCATATCTGTGGTTCGTGGGCATGGTCCTGTTCTCGATCTCGAACCACATCACCGGATTGATGGGGATGCCCCGGCGCATCTACGACGCGAGCTACGGCGGCAGCGCAGTGGCGCACGCGTGGCGTGGCCTCACCGCCGTGTCGGCGGTGGGGGGCCTGTTTCTGTTCATGAGCGCCGGCTTCTTCATCCTCGTGATGCTCGGCACCGGGCTCGCGGGCAAACGGTTCGCGCCCGAGCCGATCGAATGGGCCGAGCCGCTGGAGCCCGTGAGCCCGCGCGCCGGGCTGCTCGACCGCTACGGCCTGTGGACGATGGTCGCGGTGCTGCTGGTGCTGATCGCGTACGCGTATCCGTTGTGGGCGCACCTCCACATGCAGACGTACGGGTCGCCAGGCTTTTCGCCGTTCTGACAACGGTGACGACGGAAGGGTCTGTACCCCTGCGCTTCGTGAAGCTGTATCCCCTTCCCGCGATCGTGGGCGGAGGGCTCGTCGCCGGGGTCGTCGCCCACCTGGTCTTCCGGACGCCCGGCGTCGCCCAGTGGATCTTCCTGGCGACGCTGCTGACCGGGGGCGGTCCGCTCGTGCTGCAGACCGTGCGGGGCATGCTGCGCGGCCGGTTCGCGTCGGACATCGTGGCGATGCTCGCGATCGTCACGGCGCTCCTGCTGGGACAGTACTTCGCGGGCGCCGTCATCGCGCTGATGCAGTCGGGCGGCGAGGCGCTCGAGCGTTACGCCATGGGCCGTGCCTCGCAGTCGCTCGAGGCGCTGCTGGCGCGCGCGCCCAAGGTCGGTCACCGGTTCCGGGGCGAGCAGGTGGAGCAGGTGCCCGCGAGTGAGATCCGCGGGGGTGACCTGTTGCTGATCCGGCCCGGAGACCTGGTGCCTGTCGATGGAGAGGTCACGGAGGGGGTCTCGGCGGTGGACCAGTCGGCGCTCACGGGAGAGCCGCTGCCGATCCGCGCCACCCAGGGTACTGCTCTGCTCTCGGGCAGCGTGAACCTGGACGGCGTGCTGCGGATGCGGGCGGTCCGGGAAGCCGACCAGAGCCAGTACCAGCAGATCGTGCGTCTCGTGGAGCGGGCGCGCCGGGAGCGACCGCCGATCCAGCGGCTCGCCGATCAGTTCGCCGTCTGGTTCACGCCGGCCACCCTCGTAATGTGCGGCGTCGCGTGGCTCGTCACGGGGACGCCCACGAGCGTGCTCGCCGTCCTGGTCGTCGCGACCCCCTGTCCGCTCATCCTCGCCACGCCCGTGGCCGTCATCGCCGGCATCAGCCGGGCCGCCGACCTGGGAGTGATCGTGAAGACCGGCGCCGCCATCGAGCAAGTGGGTCGTGCGCGCGCCGTGGTGTTCGACAAGACGGGCACTCTCACGCTGGGCCATCCGGTCGTGGAGCGCATCCAGGCCGGCGACGGGGTGGCGCCCGACGAGCTGCTGCGCCTGGTTGCGGCGGTCGAGCAGCTGTCATCGCACCACCTCGGGAAAGCGGTGGTCGAAGCGGGCCGGTTACGGTTCGGCTCCATCGCGTCCGCCGCCGAGTTCCATGAGACTCCGGGGTCGGGGGTCTCGGGCATTGTGGAGGGGCACACGATCGCGGTGGGGTCGGCCGGGTTCATGGCGGGTCGCGGGATCGTGGTGCCGCCGGCCCGCGACGACCACACGACCGCGTTCGTCACGGTGGATGGCCGCCTGGCCGGCGCGATCGAGTTCGCGGACCGGCTACGCCATCAGGTGCCGTCCCTGATGCAGCGTCTCGCCGTGCTGGGCGTGACCGAAACCGTGATGCTCACCGGGGATCGGGAAACGAGCGCCGAAGTGATCGCGGCCCAGGCCGGAATCCGCACGGTGCGCGCCAACCTGCTTCCCGCGGACAAGGTCGCTGCGGTACAGGAGTTGAAGCGCCGCTACGGCCGGGTGGTCATGGTGGGGGACGGGATCAACGACGCGCCCGCCCTCGCCGCGGCGACGGTGGGGATCGCCATGGGCGCACACGGGACCGCGATCTCGGCGGAGGCGGCGGACGTCGTGCTGCTCGTGGACGACATCTCCCGCGTGGGCGACGCGATGGCGATCAGCCGCCGCATGCGGCGCATCGCGCTCCAGAGCATCGGTGTGGGCCTGGGCGTAAGCTTTGGCCTCATGGTGGTGGCGAGCTTCGGCCTGCTCACGCCAGCGGTCGGCGCGGTGATGCAGGAAGCGCTCGATGCAGCGGTGATCCTCAACGCGCTGCGGGTGCTGTAGCGATGCGTCTGGACGTCGTGGCAAACGAGACGACTTGACGCGGAACGCCGAGTCGGCGACGTCGCCCCGAGATCTACGGGCGATAGCCGTCGCTCAGTGTCTTCAGAAACGCTACAATCGCCTGCTCCTGCCTCGCGGTCAGGTGCAGATTGCCCAGCTCGTCGCGGTTGACGTTCGCCGCGACCTCGGGTGCGGGCCAGCAGCCGGCGGCCAGTGCCCGGGACTCGGTGTAGGGTCCGGGGCAGGTCGGCTTGACGTCCCGCGTGTTGTAGAAGCGGACGATCCCCGCGAGCGTCTTGAAGTACCCGTTGTGCGCGTAGGCCTTCACGAACTCGGGCGAGGGTCGGAGATCGAGGTTCCGCAAGGTGGGCACCTTCTGTTTCCCGAGATTCTCGCTCGCCAGCGCCTGGTATGCGATCCGGGTGAGGAGGAACCCCCCCAGCCCGGGATCCACCCACGCAGCACCGGCCGGATTGAATTCTGGCGGCATCGCGTAGAAAGGATTGTTCGGGTTCTTCGGCACCCCGATGTTGTCGTAGGTGAAGTCGGTGAAGAGCGCCTCACCGTTCGGCCCCCCGTCCAGCACGTGGCATCCCGCGCACTTCTGATGGTGGCGCTCGGGCACGCCGCGCTCAACTTCGTCACCGGCTCGCCCGTCGGCGACCAGACGATCGCCGCGATCATTAGCACGGCGATCACGGTCTGGGCCGTGGTCGTGATTCTCGTCTGGAAGCCCGCCACCCTGTCGGGCGCCGACAAGCAGGTGCGATGAATCGCGGCGTGTCGGCGGCGCTGCAGCTCGGCGTGTGAGAGGATCTGGGGTTGGCCGCTACGAGTCGATGCGCGCCAACCGGCCTCGCGTGTAGCGCTGCAAAGCAATTGGGTAGAGATTGAGCGGCACCAGGGCGAGGAAGGTAAACGTCGCCAGCAGCGCGTAGCCGCTCGCTGCTCCCCACACGATCAGTGGCGGCGTGCCGAGCACCCAGGCCCAGTGAATGCGCTCGTTGTACAGGATCCAGCGTGTGAGTGCAGCGCGGCGCGCGATGGTCGGCCCGGCAACGGGCGTGCCGCCCGCCAAGCGACGTCGCAGCCGGTTCATCACGTCTCCGTGCAGTGCGATCGTTCGGAAGCGGCGCACGCCGATCCGCGCGTACAGGGAGCCGTTCCGTTCCCAGTCGCGCAACGCGAGCCATCGGGCGGGAGCCATCGCTCCGACGCTGAACCCGAGGGCGCCGAGCGCGAGGGCGATGAGGGCGGAAACGTGCCCCGCCCTGGCCGCGCTCGTCGCGCGCACAGCGAGCGGCGCGACGGGGACGAGCCAGACCGCGGTCACCAGCGCCACGTACACGGGCGGGATCGCCCGGGCGAGCCAGCGGCGCAGGCGCGAGGTCATCGCTCGGATCTCGGGGAGGATGCAATGTACGTCATCGCGGGAGCGACGGGGAACACCGGAGGGGCGGCGGCGCGCGCTCTTCTCGCGCGACGGGTTCCCGTGCGGGTGATCGTGCGCGATCCCGCGAAGGGCAACTGGGTCGCTGCCGGGGCGGAGGTGGCGGTCGCCGACTTGAAGGACGTCACGGCGCTGGCGCGGGCGTTCGCGGGCGCGGCGGCGGCCTACGTCCTCAACCCCCCGGCCTACAGCACAGACGACCTGTTTGGCGAGGCCGAGGCGATCGCAGCGGCCGTGTGGGAGGTCGTCCGTCGCAGCCACCTCCCCAAGCTGGTCGTATTGTCGTCCGTCGGCGCTCAGCTCTCCGCCGGGCACGGGAACATCCGCACCAACTCGATCTTCGACGCGCGGCTGCGCGACCTCGACGCTGCGGTCACGTTCGTTCGGCCCGCCTACTTCATGCAGAACTGGTCGGCGGCTGCCAATGCCGCGGCGCAGGACGGCGTGCTACCGAGCTTTCTCACTCCGCTCGATCGCGCGATCCCGATGGTCTCGACCGCCGACGTCGGCCGCGTGGCGGCCGAGGCGATGCTTGACACTGGGACCGGCACACGGGCGATCGAGCTGGCGGGTCCACGGCCGTGCTCGCCGAACGACGCCGCGGCGGCCTTCACCAAGGCGCTGGGGCGTCCGGTGAAGGCGGTGGCCGTGCCCGAGGCGGCGTGGCCGGGTGTGCTGACGCAGGCGGGATTCAGTCCTCGCACCATCACATCCTGGGTCGAGCTGTTCCGGGGGTTCAACTCCGGCCACATCGCATTCGAGGGGGAGGGAGCGATCCAGCTGCAAGGCCGAGTTTCCCTCGCGGAGGCGATCGCCGGACTAGCGGAGCGACGGGCGCCGGGGTGAGCGTTGGGGGAGGAGGATTGGCGCATGACGACCCCGATTATCGCCCAAGGGACCTGCTACGTGCTGTTCGCCTACGAGGTCGCGCACGCGATCGACCTCGCGGTGGCGGAGCGGCGCCTGGCGAGCGCCACGCAGCGCCAGACGGTCAAGCAGAAGCGCCGCGCCCCGGCGTTCTTCGAGTACGATCCCGCCCCCCTGCGGGTCACCGAGCCGGCGGAGCCGCTCGCCGTCGGGGAGGGGGAGCACGTCACGACACGGCACGTCGAGTTCGTGCTGTACGATTTCGGCGCCGTTTCGGTGAGCTATGCCATCCCGCTCCGGGGGCCGCTCACGGACCTCCCGGGACTCAGCACGGCCCTCTACGGCAACGAGCAGCTCCAGGCGGACGCTCGCCACCGGGTGCAGCAGCTGCTCGAGACCCTGGGGGACGCCGCGATTCGGTCCCGTCTCGCCAGCTTCGTTGAGGACTACGTGATCTTCGAGATCGAGGCGTTCAGCGAGCCGCGCGAGGCGGCCACGCTGTGGACCGAGCACGCCCAAACGGTGGCCCAGGTGCTGCGCGCCGAGCCGCGCACGTTGTCGCAGCAAGAGGTGAGCGACGCTCTGGCGTCGCGCCTGTCGTTCGGGCTGAACGACGCGACGCTCATCGACACCGATGCGACGCTGCTGTTCGACCCGGAGGGGGAGGACGTTCGGGCGGTGATCGAGTTTGCCAACACCCAGCTGCTCGAGATGCGCTACCTGGACGCGCAGCTGGACGAGGCGCTGGAGGAAGCCTACGACCTGCTGGGCCGACGGCGGGTTCCCCGCCGGTTCCTACCAAGTCCCTACGGGCCGGCGCTCCGCCGCCTCGGCCGGCTGCAACTCGACGCGGCGATCCTGTTCGAGCAGGTCACGAACGCCCTCAAGCTGATCGGCGAGCAGTACCTCACGCGCGTCTACGGCCTCGTGTCGCGCCGCTTCCATCTGGCAGAGTGGGACGCGGGGCTGACCCGCAAGCTGCAGACGCTCGACGGTATCTACGGGAAGATGGCGGACCGGGCGGCGACCGCGCGGATGGAGCTGCTCGAGTGGATTATCATCCTGTTGATCGCCGTGTCGATTGTCCTGCCGTTCTTCTCGGGGCTGGTCGGGAAGTGAGTTAGGGCCGATCTCCGAAGCGCTGGTCGCGGGGCAGGATCATCGCCCGCACCACGGCCGTCGCATCGACCGCGATGAGCAACCCCTCCTGCGGCAGCGACTGGACGCCGATCACGACCCCTGCCGGGGGATTCCGCTGCGGGAAGAAGTCTGGCGCCGCCTGGCGGATCGCGTCGAGGTCTTTCGGCGAGTAGTTCACCACGTAGACGTTGAGTTTGGCGACGTCGGCGGGGGTCACGCCGCCGATCCTCAAAACGGTCGCGAGATTGGCGAACGCCTGGACAGCCTGAGCGCGCAGGTCGCCCGGACCCACGAGCCGGCCGGTGCTGTCGAGCGCGACCTCCCCCGACACGTACAGCGTCGCGCCGATGCGCACCGCGTGCGTGAACCCCGGGAGCGCGGCGAGCGTCCCCGGATTGATGTAGCGCGTGCTCACGGGATCCGGCCCCTGCCGGATGGCGCCTGGCGTCGGGGCGACGCAGGCGGCGAACAGGGCTGTGGGCACGAGACTCAGCAAAGCGATTCGCATGCAAGGCTCCTCAGGAGGGCGGTGGGCCGGACGTCACGCCATCCTGTATACGCCACCGACCGGCGGGAGTTCATGGGCTGTGCGGCGAGGGCCCGCCTCAGCAAATGCGTGGCAGCTGATCCCCAGGGAGCATGTCCACCACGCGAGTGCCGCCGATGGCCGTTTCGAGCACCACCATCCCCGGGTGCGTGTCCACCACCCGGCCTATGCGGGCCGCGTCGTGGCCCAGCGAATGGCTGCGGAGCGCCGCGAGCGCCGCTTCCGCCAGGGGCTCGGGCACGAACGCGACGAGCACGCCTTCGTTCGCGACGTACAGCGGGTCGAAACCGAGCATCTCGCACGCGGCCGCGACGGCGGGTGGGACGGGAATGTGGCGCTCCACCAGCGCGATCCCGACTCCCGAGGCCGCGGCGATCTCGTTTAGGGCGCTGGCGA
>JBGPDL010000036.1:0-27186 GCA_041482275.1 Gemmatimonadota bacterium
CGCATCTCGGCGTGGTGCAACCTGCGGTGGGATGACGTGGACTTTCAGCACGGCTCCATCCGCTGGCGCGCCGAGACGGACAAGACGGGGCACGAGCAGATCGTCCCGATGACCGACGCTGTGAAGGACGCACTCGCCGCAGCTCGGCGGGCGCAGGGCGCGATCGGGAACACGCCCGTCTTCGTTGCGCCGAAGGACCCGCAGAAGCCGTGCAGTCGGCATCTGTTTGATTCGTGGCTGAGGCGGGCGTACGAGCTGACGCAGCTCCCGCGCGAACGCTGGACGCTGTGGCATTCGATCCGCCGGAAGTGGGCCACCGAACGGAAGGGCTACCCGGTACGTGACGTGATGGAAGCCGGGGGCTGGAAGAACGAGGAGACGCTGTTGCGTTCCTACCAGCAGCCCGACGCCGAGACGGTGCGGCAGGTGGTGTTGCACCCGACGCAGCGGATTGTGAGCCGCTGAACCGGGAAGGACTCACAACAAAACTCACAACACGGGGTGCAGGCGAAGAAAAAGCCCCACAGCTGAACTCGCTGCAGGACTTGATCTTCACTCAGTCGGGACGGCGGGATTTGAACCCGCGACCCCCTGAACCCCATTCAGGTGCGCTACCGGACTGCGCTACGTCCCGTTACCACAACCCCGGAAACCCCCGCCCCGTGAACAGCCAACAGGTGCAAGACGCTCAGACACCGGGACCAACACCTCCTAGAACCTAACGCCTCAAAATAGTCCCACCGACTTCGCAGTCGTAGACCTGCACACACCCTGCAACCCCGGATCCAGTGCCGCGCACAACGCCTTCGCCTGCACGTCAGAATGATAATAGTACACGAAATCCAGCACGGCGCCCATGATGCAGTTCGATCTCTGCTCGTGACCAATCCCGAGACTGCAGGTCGCGACGGTACCAGGCACCTGGTTCAAACTGACGGCCGCCGCGTCCCGCCCCAGGCTCTGATAGCAGGTCGTACGAAATGGCACGCCAACCTCCGCGCACAGCGCGAAGACCTTGGCAAAATCGCCGCGCACGACGCCCAGCGCGTAGGAGGTCTGCATCTCGAAACACGCCGCCTTGTATTTCGCGTCTACGGCAGTGCAGGGATAGAGCGGCTCGCTGGGCTTCAAGTACTTGCTGTAGTGCCCGCCATGCGCACCGTCCACGATCAGGTTCTCCATGAAGACCCCGTTGGCACAGGCATTCTGCTCCATGGAGCCCGTCAGTCTATCGCAATCATGGAGCGCGCCAAACAGGTCATCCCCTGTGATCGCCATGATGGCGTGTCCCAGGCCGTGTACGCAATTGAAATAGTCGAGCGACTTTCGCTCCTTCCCCGGGAGACCCGCACACACGGTATTGAGGTCGCTCACCAGTCTCGCGCGCCCCAGCGTGAAGGCGAAGCCCTGCAGCACGCCGTGATAGTATCCCGAGCCGCAGAAATTGTCGCCATGAAGAAAGGCTTCGGCGACATCGGAGTACTTTGTGGCCGCGGCCTGGCCGATCGCGTGCGTGATCGCATGGCACAGCCGCTGCAGATCGGCATCACTGGCATAACTCGCCTTCAAGTCGGCGAAGGCTTCTGGCACGCCTTGTCGGGCGACAATCGCACGGTAATGCTGTTCGTAGCATCCCAGTGCGATGCCAGGGTTCTTCGGACAACGGGGTCCGACCGGCTCTCTTGATGTCACCAGCGCGTGGGGGCCCAGGAGACCCACCGCGGCAACCGCGACGAGCACACCGATGCCCAGGACCCCCGTCCAGCCGGTCAGTTTCATGCGCCGCACCCTAACACAGGCGGTGGACCAGGAGGAAGCTCGTGCCTTAGGCCGATGACCCGGCCGCCGTATTCACTCCCAAGAGCCCGTTGATCGGGCACACTCTGGTTCGAGCCGTCTGGAACGCGCCGGCCGCCACGACCACGCCCGCGATCAGCCCCCAGTAGCCCTTGTGCACCAGCGGCAGCCAGGCGTCGAGCACCGACAGGATCAAGAGCGGGAAACCGAATGCCGCGGTACCGTCCTTGAAGCCGCCCATCGCCAGCAGGGCCCCGACATACATCATGACCGCGCACACGATCCAGGTGAGAAAGCCGAGCCCCTGGAAGAACCCGTCGAGCGCCATGAGACCGCCGACGATCGCGAGCGCGCCGGCCACCTGGCGCGCGCGGGCGTCGAGCGGGCCGACGTTCATACGAGCCTGCGCCATAGAGCTGCCTCCGGTGGAATGCCTACCTATAAGGATACCGCGCTGCGAATGGTCCTCAAGATCGGGCCGTGCGGTGCAAACATTCCTGCTTGACGCGCGCTTGTTAGCCCTTCCCTAGCGTGGAACGGACATCACACTGGAGTTCGCCATGTTGGGTCGTCTTGACGCGGGCGCCGTAGCCCTGATCTCGTTGCTGCTGCAATCAGGGTGCTCCGAGCCGACCGCGCTGCCCTCCCCTTCCCATCGCGGGCCTGAGAGCGAAGACCGGGGGACCCTGCTCGCGGAGTCTGCGGATCCGCCGTCCTCGGCGCTCGCGTGGTCGGCGGACGGCGCCGAAGTTCTGTACATCGTCCCGTCGCCGACTCCGGCCGCGCCTTCGAGCATTCAAGCCACACGCGTATCGGACCGGTCCACTCGTGTTGTAGCGGTCGTAGGCGTGGTGCTGTTTGCCGTCGTGCACGCGCTCGCCGCTGCCCCGACCGGGGTGTTCTACGTCGGACGGGATTCCACACAAGGTCCGACAAACCTCTATGAGGCATCCGGGAACGGGGGGCCCGGCCGGGTGATCGCCGAGGGCATCGACGTCGGCCGTTACTACGGCGAAGAGACAGTCGTCGTCGCTGCGGACGGCGGACGCCTGGCGTACGCAGCCGGCGGCTCGGTATTCGTGTACGACGTCGCCGGCGGCACCGCTCGACTCGTAGCGGCCGGGTATCCGCTGGCATTCTCGCCGGATGCGAGCCACCTCTTGTGTTTGCGCTACACGAGCACGGGCGAGTTCACCTCGACCATCGTCTCCCTCGACAGTGGTGTGGGCACCGACGCGCCGCTTGGGCTTCCCCCCATCCAGTTCCCCGCGCTGGTCCGGTGGGGAGCCGCCGGCATCCGCGTGCTCTTCACGAACAACAGGGAACTCGGCGTCCAAGACGTGGCTACCGGGGTCACTACCTGGCTGTTGAGGAGTGGAATCGGTGCGTGGCTCCAGATGTACGGCTGGGACGCATCATCCGACCTCGCCCGCGTCGCGTTCTGGACGATCCCCACCCCGATCTCCGCGCCGGCGCTCGACAACCAGGTCTCACTCCAGATTGCGGACGGGGGCGGCGCTCTATCCCGCCAGGCCCACGCGGCAGCGCAGGGCTACCAGATCGCACTGTCACCTGACGGTCGGCGAGTGGCGTACTTCTTCGGCTCGCGGATCTACGTCAAGGATCTGCCGTAGCGCTCGGAGGGAGGTGACAGGAGAGTCCCTTCTACTATTATATGCCCGTCACCCCCACGTCCGCATCCCGATCACACCCCACCAGGCGAGATACGCCGCCGCGACGACGTTCACGCCCGACGCCACCAGCGCGTACCCCCGCAGCACGCGCCCCAGGTCCGCGCGTGGCAGGCGCACTACCGTAACCAGACCGGCGACGGCTGCGACCGGAAAGAGCAGCGTACCGATAAACACCGACAGCGACCAGACGGTGACGGCGCCGAAGCGCGAGATGGCGTCGTCCGCCGAGACGACGAACAGCAGCACCGGCACGAACAGCGCGAGCGCTGCCACGCACGGCCATGCCCGCACCCACAGGTGCGGCGCCCCGCGCAGCTTCCCGAACAGGCGCCGCGGCACCCAAACGAGCGCGAACAGCACGCTGCCCGCCGACGCGAGCAGAAAGGCGGCCGCCGTGACGAGCTCGAGCCACACGAGCGGCGCGGCGATCCGGGTGTAGGACCGCGGCAACAGGTAACCCATCCGCTCGATGGCTTGCGGGCGGCCGTCGAGCGAGTCGTTCACCAACGCCAGCGTGGGGACGGAATCCGAGGCGCGGAACAGCGTCGCCGTGACGGGCACGTATCGCGTGGCCTTGCCCAGGAGCGGGTCGAGCGTGAGCGCGCTGTCGCCCGATACCCGCACGTGAGCGAGCGCGAGCAGGCGCTCGATGAAGTACAGGGTCTGCACCCGCGGGTTGTCGGCGACGTACCAGCCGGCCCGTGCGCGCGCGAGCGGCGACAGCGGGGCCGCCGGAGGCAGGGCTGGGCGCGGCGTGTCGCGCGTCAGGAACCCGCGCACCAGGTGGTCGATTTCCCGCAGCGCGGCTTCGTTGCCGCTGTTGATCATGAAGGCGAACCCCACCCCCTGATCGGGGCGATAGGCCATGACGGTGAGCCCTCCCGCCACGCCGCCGTCGTGCCCCACCCACACGAACCCGGTGTCAGCCACGTAGGTGCTGAGGTGCAACCCGTAGCCGACCGGCAAGCCCGCGCGCGCGGTGAGCGAGCTCTGCGGCCGCTCCATGCGCTCGATGGCGGCGCGCGGCACGACTTGGTGGCCCCGCGCCGCCCCCCGGTTCAGGAGAAACCGCACGTACGCGGCCATGTCCTGGGGCGATGCGTTGATCGCGCCGGCGGGACGCTCGAGAATGTGCCAGTAGGGATAGGGCGTCTTGCCGTCGCCGTGGTACAGCGTGGCCAGCCGCTCGCGCGGCTCGGGCGGGAAGTACGTCGCGCTCGTCATGCCGATGGGGACGAAGAGGCGGTCGTGCACGAGGGTCTCAAACGTCTGCCCCTCGAGTTTCTCGACGATGTAGGCCGCCACCGGTGGACCGGAGTTGCAGTAGGCCACGCGCGTCCCCGGCCGCCATCGGGACGTGCGCGTCGCGGGCGTGTAAGCGAGCCCTTGCCGCAGCGTGAGCGTCGAGTCGTTGTTGGCGTAGTCGCGCAGTGCCAGGTCGTCCCAGCCGGTGGTGTGCTCGAGCAGGTTGACGATCCGGACCGGGTCGGTGGCCTCCCAGCGATTCTGGAACCCGATCTCCGGTGCATGGCGGCGCACCGGGTCGTCGAGCCGCAGCTTGCCTTCCTGCTCGGCGAGGAGCACGAGCAACGCGACGAACGCTTTCGAGGTCGATCCGATCCGGAACAGGGTCTCCGCCGTCGCGTCGCGGCCGCTCGCCACGTCCGCCTTGCCGAGGCCCGCCACCCAGAGGACGCTGTCGCGCGTGACGAGCGCGATACCGGCCGCGGGCGTGTGGGTGCGCCCGAGCACGGCGCGGATGCGGGACTCGAGCTCGGGGATGGTCCTGGGCGGCGGCTGGGAGTCCTTCTTCTGTATGGGGGCGGCCAGGGTCAACGCCAGTAAGACGAGCGGCGGCATCGGCATACCTCCGGAAGGACCGGGGGTAAGGTGGCGCCCGCGCCCGGCGCGCGATAGTATCGAACGCGGACCACTATCCCCTCAGCCGGAGGCGGCAGCATGGCGACCGTCCAGGACATCCTCGCCAAGAAGGGCAGCGACATCATCTCTGTTGCTCCGGGGGAGACCGTGCTCCGCGCCGCGCAGCTCATGAATGACCGCGGCATCGGCGGTCTGGTCGTCACCGAGGGGAAACGACTGGCCGGGATCTTCACCGAGCGCGACATCCTGCGCCGGGTGGTGGCGCAGCGCCGCGACCCCGCGGCCACCAAGGTCGCGGACGTTATGACCGCGCCCGTCACAGCCTGCGGTGCCGACACGCCCCTGGACGAGTGCGCCGCCATCATGACGGGGAAGCGCATCCGCCACTTGCCGGTGATGAGCGACAAGGGCCTGGTCGGGGTCATCACCATCGGCGACGTGCTCGCGTTCCAGGTGAGCGAGCAGCAGCAGACGATCGACTACATGCACCACTTCATGTTCGATCTGCGCTGACGTCGCTCGTGCCACGCCTCACCATGTAACGCCTCACCGTGTAACGCCTTACCGCGCGACGCCTCGCTCTGTAGTTGTACGTCGCACCCGCCGGGTTGCATATTGGTGCCCCCTATGACCAGCGGCGCAAAGGACGTCTGGCTGTTCCGGATCGTGCACCAGGACACGGGCAAGCCCGCGCAGGGCGTGCCCGTGACGGTGCTCGACCCGGCCGGCAATTCGGCCGGCCATTGGGTGAGCGAGCCCGACGGGACGGTGGCGATCCCGCGCCGCGACACCGCCCGGCTGCGGATCCGGGTCGGCTTGCGGAGCGAGGATCCGATCGAGATCGCGACGGCGACGCTGGGCGACGATCCGACGCCGCTCGCCGCGCCGACGCATCTGCCGCCGTCGCTCGGCCTGGTGACCGATCGGCCGGGGCGCGAGTCGCGCGCGACCGAGCCGGGGCCCGCGCCGCAACCGACGCGCCTGCCCCCCCCCGAGCAGCCGCAGCCCGAGGCGGCGGGCCACGTCCTCTACTTCCAGCGGCTCGTTCTGTTCGCGGAGCGCGCTCCGGCCGCGGGCGCCCGCCCGGGCGGCGCCGCCGATTTCTTCTCTCCCGCAAGCGACGGCCCGACGGCGCTGCGCTACGGGGCGCTGATCGACGTCGAGCAGTACTGGCAGTCGCTCGGCGTCCAGTGGGGCGAGCTGCTGTACAGCGTGACGCTCACGCCGGGCGACGAGGCAAAGCTCGCGGTGCTCGACGGGCGCTGGCGCCGCGAAGCGGATGGCCGCGAGCGGCCGTTGCAGATCCTCGCGCGCATGGTGGGCACGTCGATGCTGGGCGACCTGACCACCGCGCTCCGCCCTGAGCTGCAGCTCGATCCGCTGACGCTCACCGAGCCCGGCATCGAGGCCGCGGTGTCGGACACGGTCGAGCTGATCCGCGACCGCACCGAGCGCATGAGCCACGCGCTGCGGCGGCGGCCGCTCGGCGTGGTGGACGCCCCCGTCGATACCCCCGCGACGGGCGCGGTGCGCCACGTGCGCAACACCACCCGCGACCGGCTCGTCACGTTCCATTTCTTCGAGCCGCTCGAGCGCTTCAAGGTGATGGCGCGGAGCCCGCGCGCCCGTCCCGTGATCTTCGTGCCGTTCCGGCTGCCCAACGTGGCGACGCCCGACGTGGTGCGGCGCTTCGGCTACCTGTTCCGCCGCACGTTGCTCGACCGCGGCATGCTCCCCGACCTGGACCGCCTGCTCGGCGAGGACACGCCCGCGGCGCCCGCGGCGCCCGGCGCGGCCCGCGGGGGGGGCCGGCTGCTCGAGCACATCGAATCGAACCTGCTGTACTACTCGACCGTGATCATCGCCGCGGGCGACCCCGCGGCGCGGCACGTCGCGCTGTCGAAGCTGCGCGACCCGGCGGGCCGGCCCCTCACCGACGTGGTGGAGAACACCGTGGTGGGTCGCGTGGGCAACGCCATCGCGCTGCCCTTGCGCGCGGCCGCGGAGCTGCCGCGCCAGTGGCGCGACGCGCTGGCAGCATACGAGGCGCGGCCGCTGCGCGTGAGCGATGGCTTTGTGGTCACGATCCCGCACCCCGGTGTGTGGGTGAGTGCGCAGGCCCACGAGCCGATGCAGCAGCAGCAGGCGGACGGCCAGGAGGCGGCGGGTTGAGCGTGCCATGCGTGGCCGCGACGGGGGAGGGCCCGCGCGCGCGGGCCCTTGTTGCGTCCTTCCGCTGCCCGGCCGGCGTGTTGCTCATCGCCCTCCTGTTGGGCTGCCCGCACGCGACGACCCCGGTCACGCCCAAGGTAGTGCGTGACAGCACGGCGCCGGCGCGCAGCGCCGCGCCCGGGCGCGACAGCGCGCTGGACCAGCGTGTCGCGCGGCTCGAGCTGCGGCTGGCCGAGCGCGATGCGCAGATCGAGGATCTGAACGCGCGGCTCGACGAAGCCCGGCAGGAGGTGGTGCGCGCCATGGCGAAGCTGGAGACGCTCGCGAGCCGGGCCGAGGCCGCGTCGGCGATGGCGGAGGCCGAGATCGCCGTGCAGGCGCTGCGCGCCGCCACGGGGGCGCAGAATGGAGGGCCCGACGTGACGCAGGCGGGTGCGCTATTGCAGCAAAGCAGCGCCGAGTTCGCGAAGCAGAACTACGGCGGCGCGTTGTACCTCGCGAACCAGGCGAAGGGCGTCGCCGGTGCGGGGCGGAGCCGGCTCGGCGGCGTGGACCGTCCGGCGCTGCGCCAGGGAGAAACGCCGTTCGCCGTGCCTCTGCGCCTCAAGGCGATCGCGCGGGGCAAGGTCCGCGACGGGCCGGGAGCCGGATTCCGCGTGCTCTTCACGGTGGAGCCGGGCGCCGCGCTCACCGGCTATTCGGCCGTCGATCAGTGGGTACGGGTGGCGGACGACAGCGGGCGCACCGGCTGGATGTTCGTCACCCTGGTGGGGCGGCGCGACGCGGGCGACCGTTAGCGCGACGCGCGCTGCACCCGGTCCCGTCCCTCGCGCTTGGCCTGGTACAACGCCGCGTCGGCGATGGCGAGCAACGCCTCCGGCGTGTCGGCGTCATCGGGGAGCTGGGCCAGCCCGAAGCTCAGCGTGAGCTTGCCGCCCACGAGCGGGTCGTCCGCCAGCCGCGTGCGGATGCGCTGGGCCGTCGCGGCCGCGCCGTCCGCCTCCGTCTCCGGCATCAGCACGACGAACTCCTCGCCGCCGTAGCGCGCCGCGCAGTCCACGTCGCGCGTCGCCTCCCGCAAGATGGTCGCGACCCGCGCCAGCGCCTCGTCACCCGTGAGATGGCCGTAGGCGTCGTTGTACTCCTTGAAATGATCCACGTCGGCCATCAGCAGCGCGCACGGATGCTTCAGCCGGTGCGAGCGGCGTATCTCGTTGGCCAGGGCCTCCATGAGGTAGCGGCGGTTGTACAGGCCGGTGAGGTGGTCCGTGATCGAGAGCCGCTCCAGCTCGCGCCGTCCCTCGCGTAGCCTGGCGACCATGTCGTTGAATACTTCGGTGACGTAGCCGAGCTCGCCGCCGCTCACCACCGGCAGATCCACCTCGAGGTCGCCTTCCGCCACCCTGGCGGCGCCTCGGGTCAACCGGTCGAGCGGCCGGGTGATCAGAAGCCCGAGGAAATAGGCGAGCAGGCCCACGCCCACGAGCAGCGCCGCCACGATCAGCACGGTGACGTTGCGGAGCCGCGTCACCTGGCGGAACGCCTCGCCCGCCGGAATCTCGGCGACTACCGCCCAGTCGAGCCGCGGCACGCGCTTCAGGGCTCCCACGACCTCCTCGCCATCGAGCCCGCGGTACTCGACCGTCGCGCCTTCACGCTCGAGCAGGCGGCGGACGATCGCGCCGTCCAGGGTGCGGCGCATCAGGTCGGCGGGGGCGGTGCGGGAGCCGACCACGGGGCGTCCGTCCACGGTCATGAGATACACCTGACCCGATTCCCACGCGGCGAAACGTCGCAGCAGGCGTTGCACCGCGGCGAGGTCGAGCTTCGCCGTCAAGGCGCCGAGGAAGCGTCCACCCGTCTGGTAGATCGGCACCGCGAACACCACGACGCCCTTGCCGAGCGCGTCGTCCCAGTACACGTCGCCCACGACGGCATTGTCGGCCCGGATGGCGCTCGCCCAGTTCCGGGGCAGGTGGGCCGGCGTCGGCCGGGGGGCCGTGCTTGCGACCGCCTCGCCCTGCGGGTTGACGACGAGGAGCTCCTGATAGTCCGCGAAGCGCTCGCGCACCGAGCGCAGATAGTCGGTGAGCCGGGCCTGCGCCCGGGGACCCCCCGGGCGCGTCATCCGGTCGAGGTTCTCCGACACTTCGTAGGAGCTCGCGAACACGCGCAGCTCGTACAGCCGCTCCTTGACCCACAGGTCCATCTCGCGCGCGGTCTGCCCGCTCTCGCTCTGCAGCTCGCCGGTGATCTTCTCCGTGAGCGAGCGTTTGTTCTGCAGGTACGAGATCCAGGCGGTGGTGAAGGACGGGATGAGCGTGGCGAGGACGGCGAACACCAGCATCTTCGAGCGGATGCTGTCGAGCCGCAGCGCGCGCAGCGCCCGCGAGACACGTCGCTCCCAGGACGTCACGCGCGAGTCCTAGAGGTTCGGTTCGTAGGGGTGGGACCGTGCACTCCGCGATCTCCATCGTGGGAGAGCCGCGAAGGTAGTCACGCGCTAGGGCGGTTGCAAGAACTCGCGATCGAGACTATTGAATACGCCACTTTTGACGTGGGAACCAGCGGCGTATAGCGTTGTCGCCGGTACGGCACCCGGAGCGAATTGTGAGCGACGAACGCCAGGCGACGTGGTACCGGTGGGACGAGCTCCCGCGGGAGGAGCTGCACGAGCGGCTGGCCCGTCGCCTCATCACGGGCGACCGCATCATGCTCGCCCACGTGTACCTGAAGAAAGGCTGCGTCGTCCCGCGGCATTCGCACGAGAACGAGCAGTTCACCTACATCCTCGAGGGAGCGCTCCGGTTCCTGGTGGGCGAGGACGGTGCCCGCGAGATCGTGGTGCGCGCGGGAGAGGTGCTGCATCTGCCGGGAAACGTGCCGCACGAGGCGCGTGCGCTCGAGGACACGCTCGACGTGGATGTGTTCTCTCCGCCGCGCGAGGACTGGCTCAACAAGACCGACGCATATCTGCGAAGGAAATAGCGTGATCACCCTTGCTCTTGCGGTCGTCGCGCACGTGGCACAGGCCGCGCCGGCCGTTCCGAAACCCCTCGTCCTCACGCATGCCAACGTCGTCGACGACCACACCCACATCGCGGACCGGGGTGCGGCGCGGCGGGCGCTCGAGTCCGGCGTCACGACGGTGCGAAGCGCGAGCACGCCGTGTTCGTCCCCACCTTTTCCACAGTGGTGGATCTCACCGAGCGGGGCGGGGACTACGACACCCGGGCGCTCAGGATCCGCGGCCAGGCCATGCTGCCGCACCGAAGCCGATCTCATCGTGGTGGGGACGAATCCGCTCGAGGACATCACCGCGCTCGAGGACGTCCAGGTCGTCATCAGCAACGGGCGCGTCGCGCTCAACCGGCTGCCGTTCGGGAACTGAGGCGCGGCTGAAGCCGCGGCTCGGCACTGCCGCTGAAGCGGCGTCGGTTCACTGACAGGGCCGAGCCGCGAGTTTACTCGCGCTCAGCGTGCGTGGCCGATCGCGCGCAGGAACTCCCGGTCCCACGCGGCCGCGATGCCTTCGCGCGGTGAGTAAGGTCCGGGCTCGTAGGCGCGGGAGGCGATCCCCGCCTGCGAGCGCTCGCTGATGTTCCAGTCCTGGCGGTTGGTCTCGTCCCAGAAGCGCACCGCATCGTCGGGATCGAACCCCGGTTGCCCGAACGCATCGGGGTGAAACAGCCACTCGCAGGTGATCGCCGTGCGCATGGGTCCCGCGGGCCAGAGAGTGTGGAACATCACGTAATCGGGATGCAGCGACAGCAGCAGGTTCGGAAAGATCGTGTAGAAGTACACCCGCTGGTGATCCTCCGCCGGCAGGTCGCCCACCGCGGGCCCGCACGCCCGGCCGCTCGCGGTCAGGCTGCCGCCGGGCTGGGTGATCACCATGTAGCCGCCGAGGAAGGGACCGTCGAACAGGTCGTTCTCCCCGCTCGTGTAGGGCGTGAGCTTGGCGAGCCCCGGATGGATGATGGGGCAGTGCAGGCACTCGGAGTAATTCTGGAAGATGAGCTTCCAGTTGGCCTGCACGTCGTAGTCGATGCGCCCCCCGGCGCGCAGGCGCTCCAGGTTGAAGCGGCTGAACCGCCCCGCGACAGGTGCGAACGCGCGGGCGAACGGTTGCGGCTCGGGCGCCAGATTGATGAAGAGGAACCCCTCCCAGGTCTCCACCGGCACGGCGCGCAGCGGATAGTCCCGCTTGTCGAATCCCGCCACCTCGTTCATGTGCGGCGCGCCGATCAGCGTGCCGTCGAGCGTGTAGGTCCAGGCGTGATAGGGGCACTGGATGGTCTCGGAGAGGTGGCCGGAGCCTGCATCGCACAGCCGCGTGCCGCGGTGGCGGCACACGTTGTAGAACGCGCGCACCACGCGATCCTGGCCCCGCAGCACGATGAGGCTCTCGCCCGCCACGCTGCGCACCATGTAATCGCCCGCGTCGGTGATCTCGGCGGCGCGGCCCACGCACACCCAGCGGCGCGCGAAGATGCGCTCCTGCTCCTCGGCGTAGATCTCCGGCGCGGTGTAGTAGCGCCCGGGGAGCGTGCGCTGCCCCTGCTGGTAGGCCTGGGTCGCTTTGACGAACGTCGTCATGGCCCTAACGCTATGGAACGGCGCGCCCGAACGCCACTCCTCGGCGCTCGGGGCCCAGCGCGGCGACCACGGCGCCGAGGACGAACACGGTGGCCGCGGAGAGCGCCATGGCCTGCGCGTAGCTCGTGCGAGCGGCGAACAACGCCTGCACGTGCGGGGTCTGGCTGGCGATCGCCACGCCGCATTGGTAGGCGAAGCCGGGAAGGAAGCCCCGCACCGGATCGGGAGAGAGCTCGTTCAAGTGCGCGGGGATCACGCCCCACGCGCCCTGCACGAAGAACTGCATGGCGAACGCGCCAAGCACCAGGAGCGGCACGGCGGGCGCAAACGCCCACACCGGGATGGTGAGTACCGCACCGGCCAGTGCGAGCCCGATCGTGCGCCGGCGACCCAGCCGGTCGGAATACAGGCCGCACAGCACGCCTCCCGCCAGCGCTCCCACCTGGGAGAACGCGGTGAGCGCGGCGCGCGCCGTGGGGCTGAAGCCCCAGTCCCGCTCCAGGAACGTGGGGTACATGTCCTGCGTGCCGTGCGACACCATGTTCATCAGCGCCATCAGGGCGGTCAGGTACAGGAACAGCTTCCAGTTGGAGATGATGGCCCGGCCCAGTCCGCTCCAGCTCTCGTGGCGCGTCTGGCGCCACACTTCCGACTCCTGCACGCGCGCCCGCACGAACAGCGCCAGCAACGCGGGCAGTCCGCCGATGAAGAACAGCGGACGCCATCCCCAGTGGGGGAACACGAACAGGTAGCACACCGCCGCCAGCAGGTACCCCAACGCGTATCCCTGCTGCAGCAACCCCGAGGTGATGCCGCGCAATCGCGGCGGGACCTTCTCCAGGACGAGCGACGCGCCCACTCCCCACTCCGCGCCCATCCCGATCCCGAACAGCGCGCGGAGGACGAGAAACGTGGTGTAGCTCGGTGCGAGGCCCGTGAGTACTTCGACCACCGAATAGAACACCAGGTCGATCATCAGCGGCAGCTTGCGGCCGTACCGGTCCGCCAGCAGGCCGAAGATGAACGCACCCACCGGCCGGAACGCGAGGGTGAACGTGAGCGAGAGGGCGATCGCGGCGTCCGACTTGCCGAACTCTCGCGCGATCGCCGTCAGCGTCATGACGACCAGGAAAAAATCGAACGCGTCGAGCGTCCAGCCGAGGAAGCCGGCGGTGACGGCGGCGCGCTGATCGCTCGCGGCGGGTCGGGTCGAGCTCATTAGTGTCCGGGTCGAGAGGCCTCTAGATTACACTCATTCGGTGCATCCCACGACCTGGAGCTTTTCCGTGCGCCCGATCCCTGTTACGCTCGCCGTGCTGCTCGCCCACTCCGCGGCCGGACTCGCGGCGCAGAGCAGTAGCTCCCGTCCCGCGGTCGTGGTGCTGAATCTGCGATTCGACGACGAGCATGCCAACGTGCGGCAACCGACCGACACCGCGGTGGTCGCGGCCGCGACGAGCAAGCTGCTCGCCACACTCGCGGCGTCCGAGCGGGTGCGGCTGGTCGATTCCGGCACGGTGGCGGCCGCGGTCCGCGCGGCGGAAGCCGACGGCAACTCCTGCGACAACGTTTGCGCCGTGGCCGTCGCCCGCGGACTCGGCGCCCGCTGGGTTGCCAAGGGCACGATCACCAACCTGTCGAACATCGTCTGGATGCTGACGGCGGAGCTGTTCGACGCGACCACCGGAAAGCCCGTGCTCGCCGACAGCTATGAGATCAAGGGCGACCCGGCACGCATGGCGCCCGCGGCGGCGCACGTCTTCGCCCAGCGGGTGGAAAAGGCCATCACGGCGGCGCAGGCCGCCGCTCCCTGACGCCACACGAATCGGAGGAACGGCGATGAGCTGGAGCGGATTGTCGCACGTGACCGCGCTCGCTCTTGTGGTCGGCGGCGGCGTGGGCCGGGATGCTCGGGCGCAGGCGGATTCGGGTGCCCGCGGCACGGTGCTGGTGCGCGCCGGACGGCTCGTCGCGGTGCGCACCGGGACGGTGCTCACGAACCAGGCGATCCTCATCGAGGGCGACCGCATCAAGGAAGTCGGGCCGGCGGACGCGGTGGCGGGGCACGCCCCGCGCGACGCGCGCGTGATCGACCTGCGCAACGCCACCGTCCTGCCCGGGCTGATCGACTGTCACACGCACATCACCTCGGACCCGGGCGACTACTACAAGCAGCTGTTCCGCATGAGCGCGATCGACGAGGCGGTGCGGGCGCACATCTACGCCAAGCGGACCCTGGACGCCGGGTTCACCACGGTGCGCAACGTCGGCGCGGGCGAGTTCATCGACGTGGCGCTCCGCAACGCGATCAACGAAGGCGCCATCCCAGGACCGCGCATGCTCGTGTCCACCATGCCGCTGTCCGCCACCGGCGGCCACGGCGACGTGAACGGGATGTCACCCTACCTGCATTTCGACGGCTTCTCGGGGATCGCGAACGGCGTGGACCAGATCCGCGAGAAGATCCGGTTCGAGGTGAAGTACGGGGCGGACCTGATCAAGGTGCTGGCGAGCGCCGGCGTGCTGTCGGAAGAGGAGTCGGTGGGGGCGCCGCAGTACTCGCAGGAGGAGTTGAACGCCCTGGTCGAGGAAGCCGCCATGTGGGGGCGCAAGGTAGCCGCGCACGCGCACGGGGCGGAGGCGATCAAGCGCGCGGTCCGCGCCGGCGTCGCGTCCATCGAGCACGGCAGCCTGATCGACGACGAGGGCATCCGCCTCATGAAGGAGCACGGCACCTACCTCGTGGCCGACATCTACAACGACGACTACATCCTGGCCGAGTACGCCCGGCTCGGCTTCCCCCAGAAGATCATCGACAAGGAGCGGCTGGTGGGCCGCCAGCAGCGCGAGAACTTCAAGAAGGCGGTGCAGGCCGGCGTGAAGATCGCGTTCGGCACCGACGCCGGTGTGTACCCCCACGGCTGGAATGCCAAGCAGTTCGCCCACATGGTGCGCTGGGGGACGACGCCGATGCAGGCGATTCAGGCGGCCACGGTCAACGCCGCCGATCTGCTCGGCTGGGCCGACAAGGTCGGCGCGCTCGAGCCCGGCAAGTACGCCGACGTGATCGCCGTGATGGGCGATCCGCTGCAGGATGTGACGGTGCTCGAGCACGTCGCGTTCGTGATGAAGGGCGGCCAGGTGGTGAAGGACAGCCTGACGGGGGGCGCGAAGACGGCACGCTGACACCGGGTTCTTTTTTTCTGATCACGTTCTGGGAGAACCACTCCATGCATCGCGCCTCGTCCATCATGCTCGGCTTGCTGGGTCTCGCGGGCCTCGCCGCGCCCGCCCGCGCCCAGGAAACCGCCTCCGACACCCTGCTCACCGTCGATCATTACCTGGATTGGGAGCAGGTGGCCGATCCGCAGCTCTCTCCCGACGGCGCGCAGATCGTGTACACGCGCCGCTGGGTCAACAAGGTCGAGGACAAGTGGGAGTCGGCGCTCTGGATCATGAACGCCGCCGGGTCGCACAACCGCTTCCTCGTGAAGGGCTCGGACGCGCGCTGGTCGCCCGACGGCACGCGTATCCTGTATCTCGCGGACGGCGAGCCCAAGGGCACCCAGGTCTTCGTGCGCTGGATGGACGCGGAAGGCGCGTCCTCCCAGGTGACGCGCGTGGCCGAGACGCCGAGCGATGCGCGGTGGGCCCCCGACGGGAAAGCGATCTCCTTCCTGATGCTCGTGCCGGACTCGACCGACTGGAGCATCTCGCTCCCCAAGCCGCCCGAAGGGGCGAAGTGGACGCCCGCTCCGCGCGTCGTGGACGACCTCCACTACCGCCAGGACCGCGTTGGGTTCATGGCCCAGGGCTTCAGCCATCTCTTTCTCGTGCCCGCCGATGGCGGCACGGCGCGCGCACTCACGAGCGGTCACTGGAACGTGGGCGCCCGGTTCGACGGGCTGGCACTCGGCGCCGGCTACGACTGGACGCCGGACGGTCGCATGATCGTGTTCGACGGGTTGCGCGACACCACGTGGGACCACCAGTACCAGGTGTCGCGCATCTACGCGCTGGACGTGGCGAGCGGCGCGATCAAACCGCTCGTCGCCCGACCCGGGTTCTGGACCGGTCCGGCCGTCTCGCCCGACGGGCGCACCGTCGCGTTCGCGGGGTCCGACTCCTCGGGCCAGACGCACCGCACGACGGACCTGTGGACCGTGGGCATCGACGGGTCGGCCATGCGCGATCTCTCCCGCGCCCTGGACCGCGATCCGGACAATCTGCGCTGGGCGCCCGATGGCAAGGGCGTCTACTTCACGGCACCGGACCGCGGATCGATCAACATCCGCTATGCGGATCTCGCGGGCGGGATCCGGGACATCACCCAGGGGGCGCAGGTGATATCGCTCGCCTCGCTCGCCCGCACGCTCGTGGGGGTCGGCGTACGGAGCGATCCTGAGCACGGCGCGGACGTGGTGCGCCTCGACCTGCGGCGCCCGCAGGCGCCCACGCGCCTCACCGAGGTAAACGACGACGTGCTGGCCAACAAGCGGCTCGCCAAGGTCGAGGAAATCTGGTACGGCTCGAGCGGCGGCGCCAAAGTGCAGGGCTGGATCGTCAGGCCGCCGGCCTTCGATCCGGCGAGGAAGTACCCGCTCATCCTCGAGATCCACGGCGGGCCGTTCGCGATGTACAACGTGGGCTTCAGCTATATGTTCCAGAACTTCGCGGCGAACGGCTACGTGGTGCTCTACACCAACCCGCGCGGTAGCACCGGCTACGGCGACGCGTTCTCGAACGGCATCGACCACAACTATCCGGGGCCGGACTACGACGACCTGATGGCGGGCGTGGACGCCGTGGTCGGGAAGGGCTACGTCGACACGACGCGCATGTTCGTCTCGGGATGCTCGGGGGGCGGCGTGCTCTCGAGCTGGGTGATCGGGCACACCAACCGGTTTGCCGCGGCCGCCGTACGCTGCCCGGTGATCGACTGGATGAGCATGGCGGGCCAGACCGACGTCCCGCTGTTCACGTTCAGCTTCTTCCGCCAGCCGTTCTGGGACAAACCGGACGAGTGGCTGGCGCATTCGTCGCTGATGTACGCCGGGCGCGTCACCACGCCGACGCTGCTGATGACGGGCGAGCTCGACCGCCGCACGCCGATTCCGCAGACCGAGGAGTTCTACACGGCACTCAAGATGCGCAACGTGCCCGCCGTGCTGCTGCGCTTCAACGGGGAATACCACGGCACCGGATCGAAGCCGTCGAACTTTATGCGCACCCAGCTCTACATGATGAGCTGGTTCGAGAAGCATCGGCGCGGGAACACCGAGCCCGCCACCGGGGCGGGCACCCGCTAGTGCAAGGCCCAGGCCGGTCGAAGACTGCGACACATGACTCCCTCACGCTCCCCTCATCCATTTCTCATGATCGCCGGGTTAACGAGCATCATGTCATAGGCTGCTTCTCGATCCTTATTATTCTTATTCCTCGTTCACGGAGCGAGCTGGCCATGCGGACTCGGATTCTGACGACGGGCGTCGCGCTGGGAGTGTTGGCGGCAGGTGCCGCCCTGCAGCAGCGGAGCGCCATCGCGGCGGACGGAGTGACGGTCAACGCACACACGATTCATCGCGAGGTGATCCCGAGCTTCAGCCGTCAGACCGGCCTCGCGTGCAATCAGTGCCATACCACATTCCCGCAGCTGACGGCGTTCGGGCGGCGCTTCAAGCTCAACGGCTACACCCTCACCCGCCTGCAGATGGTCGAGGCGGGCGACACGGCGAACCGCTCCCTCAAGATCAATTTGATCCCGCCCGTGTCGGCCATGGTGCAGACGTCGATCAGCTACACCAAGAAGGCGGTGCCCGGAGCCCAGAATGGCAACGTCGACTTGCCCCAAGAGGTGAGCATCTTCCTGGGCGAGGAGATCACCCCTCGGATCGGGACGTTCCTGCAGTTCACCTACAGCGCCGCTGATGCGTCCTTCGGCTTCGACAACGCCGACATCCGCTACGCCAACCAGGGCAAGTTGGGCTCGAAGGAGCTCATCTACGGATTCTCGCTGAACAACAATCCGACCGTACAGGACCTGTGGAACACCACGCCGGCCTGGGGCTTTCCGTGGGCCTCGTCCGAGGTGGTCCCTACACCGGCGGCCACGACCCTGATCGAGGGCGGCCTGGCCCAGCAGGTGGCCGGGCTCGGGGCGTACGCGATGTGGGACAATCATGTGTATGGCGAGTTCAGCGTGTACCGGTCGGCGCCGCAGGGGGATCGGAACGCCGAGAACACCCTCCGAGGCGTCGCGCCGTACTGGCGGGCGGCGCTGCAGCACGCGTGGGGGTCGCAGTACTTGGAGCTCGGCACCTACGGCATGTCGACCCGTCTCTATCCGACGGGCGTGACCGGCCTGACGGATCGCTACACCGACGTCGCGCTCGACGCGCAATACGAGCGCAAGGTGGGGCAGGGGAGCATCACCGCCCATAGCACGTGGATCCACGAGGCGCAGAACCTCGCCGCGTCGGTCGGCACGGCGGCGACCAACCCGTCGAATACCCTGAAGACGTTCAAGGTCGACGGATCGTACTACAGCGCCGGCCGCGTCGGCCTGACGCTGTCGTACTTCTCGACGAGCGGCGACGCCGATGCCCTGCGCTACGCCGGCAGTGCCACCGGAAGTCCCAACAGCAACGGGGTGGTGAGTGAGCTGGACTTCCTCCCCTGGCTCAATACCCGGTTCACGCTGCAGTACGTGGCGTACGACAAGTTCGACGGCGCTCACACGGCGTATGACGGCGTGAGAAACGCTTCCGACAACAACACGCTCTACTTGTTGGCGTGGCTGGTGTTCTGACATGACTCGATCCCGGTGGAGCGCGGCTCTCGTCGCCGGACTGGCGTTGACCGCGGTGTGCGAGGGCGCCTCCGCCCAGCAAGCCTCGCGCGCGGGCGTGAACGAGCGGGTGACGGTCAACGCCGCCGCCATCAGCGCCTCCTTGGTCGCGCTCGGCGACAGCATCTTCCACGGCAAGGCCGGGGGCGGGGCCTGCATGGTCTGCCACGGGGCGGACGCGAAGGGTACGCCCGGGCTGGCGCCGAACTTGGCGGACGCCAAGTGGCTGAACGGAGACGGGACCTATGCCTTCATCGTGAACACGGTGCAGAACGGCGTCGCCGATCCTAAGGACGGGCCGGCGCCGATGCCGCCGATGGGCGGTTCGCAGCTCGCGCCGGAGCAGGTGCGGGCCGTCGCGGCGTACGTGTATTCGCTGACGCACCCGGAACTGCGCAGCCGTCGGTAGGCAAAGTCAACCTGCCCGCGCCCCCGTCGCCTCCGCGCAGAGCGGTGCCCGCATGAGGGTCCGCCTGGATGGGAGAATGCCGACGACGCTGGTCGCGCTCGCGGTGTGCGCCGCAGCCGGCGCCGTCGCGCGGCGGGACGCGGTGGCGGCGAAGGGACGCGCGCTCGACGCGCATGTCATCCACCGCGAGGTCATCCCAAGCTTCTCCCGTCAAACCGGGCTCAAGTGCACGCAGTGCCACACGACTTTTCCCTACCTGACCCCGTTCGGCCGACGCTTCAAGTTGAACGGCTACACACTCACCGGCTTGCAGCTGATCGAAGCCGGCGACTCCGGCCCGCGCACGTTGAAGATCGATCTGATCTCCCCCGTATCGACCATGATCGTGGCGTCGGTGACTCAGGCGAGAACGCCGCAGCCCGGCACGCAAAACGGCAACGCCGAGTTTCCCCAGCAAGTGAGCCTCTTCCTGGGCGAGGCCATCACCCCTAACCTGGGAACCTTCCTGCAGTTCACCTACGACGCTGCCGGCGGGTCCTTCCGCATCGACAATGTCGACATCCGGTATGCGAACGACGGCCGAGTGGGTTCCAAGGAGGTGCTTTACGGGATCTCGCTGAACAACAATCCGACGGTGCAGGACGTGTGGAACAGTACGCCCGCGTGGCGCGTCCCCTTCATGTCCTCGGCCGTGGCGCCGACGCCCGCCGCTGCCCCGCTGGTGGATGGCCGCCTGGCACAGCGGGTGGCGGGATTGGGCGGCTACGCGCTGTGGGACAACCGGGTATACGGCGAACTCAGCGCCTACCGTTCCGCTCCGCAGGGCGGGCCCCACCCCCCCGACTCGAGCGCCGAGCGCACCATCCGCGGCGTCGCCCCGTACTGGCGCTTGGCCTGGCAACACGGCTGGCGGTCGCAGTACCTCGCGATCGGGACATACGGGCTATCCACGACGCTCTACCCGACGGGGGTCACGGGTCGCACCGATCGGTACACCGACGTCGCGTGGGATGCCCAGTACGAGCGCCGGCTCGCCGGCGGAAACCTCACGGCGCACGCGACGTGGATTCACGAGCGGCAGGATCTCGCAGGGACACTTGCCGCAGGCGCCGCGGCCACCGGCTCGAGTACACTGCGGACGTTCAGAGCCGACGCGGCGTTCTATACCGCCGGCCGGGTCGGCGCGACGCTGGCGTATTTCTCGACGGCCGGCGGGCGTGACACCCTGCGGTACCGTCCCGCGCCCGTCGTGGGCAGCCGCACCGGGCGTCCCAACAGCAGCGGCCTGATCGGAGAGCTCGACTTCCTGCCCTGGTGGAATACGAGGTTCGCGCTGCAGTACGTCGCATACGCCAGTTTCAACGGCGCGGGCGACGACTACGACGGGTTCGGCAGGACTGCCTCAGACAACAACACGCTCTATCTGCTGGCGTGGTTAGTGTTCTAGCATGGCCCGGGCTGATGAAGCGGAAGCGAGCCGGCGGCGGATTGCAGTGCTGGTCGGCGGGCTCTTGCTCGGCGGCTGGTGTCAGAGCGCTCTCGCCCAGCAGGACCCGAGCGGCGCCGCCATCACGCCCGCGATGATCGCGCTCGGCGACAGCGTCTTCCACGGGCGAGCGGGTGGAGGGGCATGCTTCGTGTGCCACGGCCAAGATGGCAAGGGCACGCCCGGACTCGCACCGAACTTGACGGCGGGGGCATGGCTGCACGGCGACGGCAGCTACGAGTTCCTCGTGCAGCTGATTCAGCAGGGGGTGGCGGAGCCGAAGGAAGGGCCGGCCCCCATGCCGCCCATGGGTGGAGCGCAGCTCAGCCCCGAGCAGGTGCGCGCCGTCGCCGCATACGTGTACTCGATCTCCCGTAAGAAGCCCAAGGGCTTCTAGTCGGGCCGACTCGTTTCGCTTCAGGCCGGCCGTTTCGAACCAGCCCGTCGCACGTCGCAACGCTCCGTCCCGCACACCGCCCTGGCACGTCGCGTGCTCGTTACCGGAGCACCGCTGCCGCGCTCTTCACGGCAGACGCACGACACCAAACCCAGAGGGGGCGCCCTATGACGAGTTCTCTGCGAGCCTTGCCCGCGGCGCTCGCGCTCACGTTCGCCCTTGCCGCCTGCGACTCGACCGCCAGCGGCCCCGGATCCGCCCTGCCGGCGCAGTTCTCGAGTCAAATCAGCTTACGGGATCTCCAGAGTCATCTCCTCACGGGCCCGACGCGAGTCGACGTACGCGTCATCCCGGGCACGCTCGTCGCGCGCCGCGTGCAGATCGAGGCTCCTGAAGAGCTGGCGCGCCCCGAGGAGGTGCGCAGCCGGGTCAGCGCGATCAGCGCTACGGCCGATCAAGGAACGGTGACGCTCGAGCTGGGCGGCCTGCAGATCGCCTTCGATGCGTCGACCCGGTTCCGCCCCGACGACGGCGACGGGAGCGAGCACGACGCCATGATGTCGGACGACCATGGCGGCGCGACACCGGCGGACTTCGTGGCGCGGGTGCAAGCCGAGCTGGCGGCCGGACGGCATCCCGCGGTGAAGGCGCGGCGCGCTCCGCCCGCGACGCCGCAGGCCCCGGACGATGCGACGTTTCTCGCCACGGAGCTACGGCTCGACCAGGAGAACGACCATCCCCACATGAGCCTCAACGTCACTGACGCGAACCTCACGACCAACCCGACGCCGCCCCCCGACGGCACGCTCCGGCTGCTGGGGTTGAGCATCGAGCTACGCGTGAGCGACGGCACCACCACGCTCCATGCCGAGCACCCGGATCTCGAAGGCCAGCACGAGTTCGCAGGGCTGGTGCAATCGGTCGACGGCACGGCGAACAGCGTGACGTTCGTGGACGGGACGATCGTCCGCCTGTCGGCGGGCACGATGATCGAGGCCAAGGAAGGGGAGCGCGACGACGGTCACCTCGCGTCGCTCGCGGACGTGCAGGCGGCGCTCGCTGCCGGCCGCACCGTCAAGGCCGAAGGTGAAGGGTTGGTCGCGAGTACCACGCCCCTCACCATCGACGCCGTGGAGATCGAATTCGAGACCGAGGAAACGGGAGCGCAGCAGCCCTAAGCGGTCCCGCGCGCGAGCCGCCCGGCGATGAGCCGGGCGGCGAGCCGCGCGTCGCGGTTGATGTTGTAGAGCCCGCCGGTTGCGTCGTAGTTGTGCCCCACGAAGAACAGATCGGATTGATCGAGGCTCACCACGCGGTCGCGGCGCCGGGCGAACCCCTGGGCATCGGCCTGGACGAGCCCGCCGAGCGGACCGAGCGCCGCCCCGAACCCGGTGGCGAGGATGATGTCGTCGAACGCGCCGGCCGAGCCGTCGGTGAAGCGCGCGCCGTCGGCCGTCAGCTCAGCCACACCCGCCCGCACGTCGATCAAGCCCTCGCAGATCGCGTCCACGAGATGAAAGCCGATGACCGGGATCGCGTCGAGCGGGCTGTGCGCAGGCCGGGGCAGCACCGGCCGGCCCCGGGCGAGCTCCGTCGTCAGGCGCACCAGACCCACCACACGCTCCTGCACCGCGCGCGGCAGTTTGCGGACCCAGTAGGCGATGTACTGAATGGGCAACCCGGCGAGCGTCAACGGGACGACGTTCGCGCCGGAGCGGACCGCGAGCGTCACTTTGCTGCCGGCGCGCGCGAGCTCGCTCGAGATCTCCGCCCCCGAGTTTCCCACCCCGACCACCAGCACGCGACGGCCGGCGTACGGATCGGGGCGCTCATACGCCACGCTGTGCACCATGCGGCCGGCGAAGCGCTCCTGGCCCGGGAAACGGGGGATTTTCGGATTGGCCACGATCCCCGTAGCGACCGCCAGCACGTCCGCCGTGACGGTGCCACGGTTGGTGGTCACCGTCCAGCGCCCGTCGGTTCTCGCGATCCGCTCGACGCCGACGCCGGTGTCTACCGGCAGCTCGAACGCGCGGGCGTAGTGGCGCAGGTACTCCCAGAACTCGCGTCGCGGCACGAACAGCGGAGCAGAGCGGGGGAACGGCATGCCGGGGAGGCTCGACATGTGCTTGCCGGTGTGCAGGATGAGGCTGTGGTACAGGTTCGCCCAGGTGTAGCCCACGGTGTCGCCGCGCTCGAGGACGCGGTGGCGGATGCCGCGCTGCGCGAGCTGCTGCGAGGTCGCGAGGCCGGCCGGCCCGGCGCCTACCACCGCGACGTCCACGCGCTCAGACATCGGCCGACACGGTGCGCCGCCCGAGCAGGTCCGGCGCGTCCTGCCGGATGCCCTCCGCCACGCGGTCCGCCAGGGCCATGATGGTCAGGTAGGGATTGATGTGCAGGGCATCGGGGAACAGGCTCGCGTCCGCCACGCGGAGCCACGGGAGCCCGTGCACCCGTCCCCACGCGTCCGTGACCGAGTCGGCCGCGCTCCCTCCCATGCCGCAACCGCCCATGAGGTGGGCCGCCGACAGGGTCAAGGTGCCGGGCAGGAAATTTCGCGGCGCGATGCGCTCTTCCAGTCGCCCGGCATCTCCGAGTTCCACCAGCGGCGGATCCGCCGGCGCATGCACCCGCAGGGCCCCGGCGGCGAAGAAAATCCGCGTCGCGGCGCGGGTCCCCCGCACCAGCCCTTCCATCGTCTCTGGTGTAAAGCGGTAGCGCACGACGGCGTTGCCCGCGCGGTCCACGGCGATGCGGTTGTCGGGCACGGCGCGATCGCACGCCAGGAGCAGAATCATCTGGAGGCTCGGAAACGCTCGCATGATGGCGCTGTGCGACGCGCCGAAGCCCGTGAGGCTCTTGGCCGTAATGAACGGGAAGTACATGCACGTCTCGAGCACGAACCGCTCCGCCTCGGCGCGGTCCACGAAGTAACTCTTGGGGTGGCCCACGTCGTTCGTGATCGCGTGCGGGTGCTCCGCGACGAGGATCATGGCCGGGTGGCAGGTGAAGCCCTGACCCAGACGCGGCAGCCGCGCCGGCAGCGCCGAGCGGAGCAGCAGCGCCGTGCTGCCGATGGCTCCGCCGGCGCACACCACGATCCCCGCTTGCACCCGGTAGTCGCCGGGGGCCCACTCGGACGGCGCGCCCTTCGCCCCGGCCGGGCGCTCGATCACCCGTACGTCCAGCGTCCGGTCCGCGCCGATACGCCGTACGACGGCCCGGGTCACGACCTCCACGCCCGCGCGCTCGGCGCGCGGCAGCTGCACCCGGTTCGTCCCCTGCTTCGCCTGGTTGGGGCATCCCAGATTGCAGAGGCTCGAGCCGCGACACCCCCTCACGTTGACGGGGAACTGCTCGACCTGATAGCCGGCCTTGCGCCCGCCCTCGAGGAACAGGCGATTGTTGTCGTTGATGAGCGGCTGCTCGAGCCGGTGGACGTTATTCTGCTCGGCGAACTTCGCGGAGCGGCCGGCGAGGTCGGCGTGCGTGAGTCCGGGGACGCTCCAGTCGCGGATGACGCGCTCCGGCGCGGTGAGCGAAGTTCCCGTGTAGACCACGGTCGAGCCGCCGTACGCCGCCGCGAAGGCGAGGGTCAGCGTGCCTTGCTCTGTCAGGAACGCTCCGCCCTCCACGTACAGCGCCTCGGCCATCTCGAGTTCGCGGCCCGTGAACTCGTGATCCGCGAACCGCGGCCCCTGCTCAAGCACGAGGATGGACACACCGTCGCGCACCAGGGGGGCGAGCTCCTGCGCGACCGTGCCGCCGCCCGCGCCCGAGCCGATGACGACGACGTCGTAGCTCCGCGCGGCGCTCACCGCCGGGCTTCCCAGCCGCGCGCGTCCGCCCGATAGCCGATCGCTCCCGCCGCCGTCGGCCGCCCGTAGTAGCCCATCAACACCAGGGTGCGCAGGCCCCAGACCCCCCGCCGCAGCAAGAGCAGGGAGGCGGTCTGCCATGAGCCGAGTAGGCGCGCGCGGCGCACCGCATCGAGACGGGAAAAGCGCCGGCCGTAGCGGAGCAGGGGGAGCCATTCGAGCAGGTGGAGCAACCGCGCGAGCTGGCGCCGCACGTGTCGTGGCCGTGCGGTCACGGCATGGGCGACGATGGCCTCCAGCTCGTCCCACTGTGCGGGCTCGAGCCGCGCCGCCTCGGGGACGACGGTCACGGCGACCGCGCGAAACGCGCCGCGCGTGCGCTCCGACAGGCCCGCAGGCGAGGTCATGATCGGGAACCTAGGCCTCGGCTCTCGAGCGGGCAACAAGCGGCCCGCCGTTAGCGTCCTGCCGCCGCCTGCTCCCGTTCCAGCAGGGCGCGCTTCCGGTCCACGCCCCACCGGTAGCCGCCCAGTTCGCCGTTCTGTCGCACCACGCGGTGGCACGGAATCACCAGCGCCGCCGGGTTGGTCGCACAGGCGCCCGCCACCGCGCGTGTGGCCGCCGGCTTCCCGACCGCGCGCGCCACCTGGGCGTAGGACCGCGTGGCGCCGTAGGGGATACGGCGCAGCGCCTCCCAGACGCGCCGCTGGAACGCCGTGGCGCGCACGTCCAGCGGGAGATCGAGCGCCTGGGCATGACCGTCGAGGTACCGCAAGATCGCACCGACCGACGCGGCCAGCGCGCCCCGGTCCCGGCGCAGTGCGGCTGCGGGAAACTCGGCAGCGAGCCCCGCCTCGAGCTCGGCCGCGTCGCTCCCCAGACCGACGCGGCAGATGCCGCGCGGCGTGGCGGCGACCAGCAGACGGCCTAGCGGGCAGGGCACCACGGCGTAGCTGACGCGCGCCCCCGGAGCACCCCGGCTGTAGGTCGCGGGCGTCATGCCGAGCTGCGCGCGCGCGCGCTCGTACACGCGGCTGGTCGACCCGTAGCCGGCCTCGTACAACGCCGGGCTCACGCCGCGCCGCGAGCGGAGCTCCGTCTTGAACCGGTCGAGGCGGCGCGCATCGCGGTACTGGCGCGGGCTGATGCCGAGCACCCGCCGGAACGCGCGCAGCAACTGATGCGACGTCACGCCGGTGCGCGCGCTCAGCGCCGCCAGGCTGGCCGGCTGGTCCGGGCGCGCGTCGATAAGCCGGCACACCGTGCGCACCAGCGGAACCCCCGGGTCGGGCGCCGGTGCCTCGCCCGGGCGGCACCGGCGGCAGGCACGAAAGCCCGCCAGTTCCGCCGCCTCCGGCTCCGGGAAGAAGGTCACCTGCTCGCGCCGGGGGCGCCGGCTGGGGCAGGACGGGCGGCAGTAGATGCGCGTGGAGTGTACGGCGTACACGAAGACGCCGTCGAACCGCCGGTCGCGCGCCAGCACGATGCGCCAGCGGCGATTGGGTGTGAGCTCGGAAACGGCGGTGGCACGGGTCACGCTCGAAAACATAGCGTGTCGCCGTGCCGCGATCTATCCGTTTTTCGCGGCCGAATCCGTGATCGACTACATCCAGGGCTCGTCGGCCGACGGCCCGTAGATCGACGGTACCTTGGCGTCCGCCATCCGCAGGTATATCGAGAACTGGCCGCGGTGATGCACGCTGTCCATCAGCATGAGCCACAGCAGATCCATCTTGCGGACGTCGCCCATCTGCTTGGGCGCCACGAAGAACTTCACCGTCTTGTTGAGCTCCGCGTCGGGCGTCCTCCTGATGCGTTCGACGAATGCCTTGGAGGACTGCTCGTACGCGGCGATCACTTCCGGCAGGGTCTCTGGCGCCTTCGGCATCTTGCCGAATTCGATCGCACCGTCCAGCGCCTGCTCGCTCGCCTTCTGCTCCGTCACGAACAGCCAGGCGAGGTCCTTCGCCGATTTGCATTTGGCGTGCGGCTTCAGGTCCGCCTTGGCGGCCGGGTAGGCCTTGAGCACCTTGATGGTCGTCGGAAGCTCCTTCTCCAGCACTCCCAGGTACTGCTCTTTCTC
>JBGPDL010000037.1:0-26946 GCA_041482275.1 Gemmatimonadota bacterium
ATCGTCCACGTCCCTGAGCCGGGCGATGTGGGTGATGCGCTGCGGCGCCTTGAGCACGAACATGAAGCCGGCGGGGGTGGCGGCGTCCCAGCCGGCCACTGTCTTCGCGTTGGGCATCCGGTAGAAGGTGTAGTTGATCTCCACCGCCCCGAGCCGCTGGGCGTAATACGCGAGCATCTTGGACTCCGGCGTCTTGGCCGGATAGAACGTCCCCTTCCACTCCGGAAAGTTGTAGCCCGAGGTGCCGACGCGGACGTTCACGCTACCCACACCGTCTTGATGTTCACGAACTCTCGCAGCCCGTATTCCGACAGCTCGCGTCCGTAGCCCGAGCGCTTCACGCCGCCGAACGGCAGCCGCGGGTCGGACTTGACCAGCCCGTTCACGAACACGCTTCCGGCCTCAAGCTCCCCGGCGATGCGCTCACCGCGCGCCCCGTCCCGGGTCCATACGGAGGCCCCGAGCCCGTACGCCGACGCGTTCGCGATACGGACCGCAGCTCCCTCGTCCTTGGCGCGGATCACGGCGGCCACCGGGCCGAACGTTTCCTCGTCGAACGCCGGCATGCCGCGATCGACCGCCACGAGCACCGTGGGCGGGTAGAACGCGCCCGGGCCGGCCGGCAACTCGCCGCCCAGCAACACCTGCGCGCCCCGCTGCACCGATTCCTCCACTTGCCGGTGGAGGTTCGCACGGAGGTCGAGCCGCGCCTGCGGGCCGATCGCGGTCGCCCGGTCGAGCGGGTCGCCCACGCGCCGCGAGCGCATCTCCGCGGTAAATCGCTCGATGAAGCTGTTCGCGATGCGGTCCACCACGATGAACCGCTTCGCCGCAATGCAGCTTTGGCCGCTGTTGATCAGCCGCGCCTCGGCTGCGGTGGTCGCAGCCCGCGCGAGATCCGCGTCCTCGAGCACGATGAACGGATCGCTGCCTCCGAGCTCGAGCACGGTCTTCTTCAGGTGCCGCCCTGCCTGCTCGGCCACCTGGCTCCCGGCGCGATCGCTGCCCGTAAGCGTGACCGCGCGCACCCGCGGATCCGCGATGACCCGGCCGGCGGCAGCGTTCGAGAGCAAGACCGCCCGGAACAGCCCGTCCGGGAACCCGGCCTCCCGGAACACCTGCTCGATCTCGAGCGCGCAGCGCGACACGTTGGGGGCGTGCTTCAGGATGCCGGCGTTCCCCGCCGCGAGCGCCGGCGCGGCGAACCGGAACACCTGCCAGAAGGGAAAATTCCAGGGCATGATCGCGAACACCGGCCCGATGGCGTCGAACCGGACATAACTGCGCGAGGCGTCCGTCTGGCGCGGCTCGTCGGCGAGCATGTGGGCGGCGTGCTCCGCGTAGTACTCGCACACCAAGGCGCACTTCTCGGCCTCCGCGGCGCCTTGCGCGAGCGGCTTCCCCATCTCGAGCGCCATGGTGCGGGCGTAGGCGTCCTTCCGCTCGCGCAACACGCGCCCCGCTGCAGCAAGCCGCGCACCACGCTCGGCCACCGGGCGCCGGGCCCAGTCGCGCGACGCCGCAGCGGCGCGCTCGAGAATCCGGTCGAGCGCGTCGGAGGACGTCTCCTCGAACGTCTCGAGCACGTCCCCGGTCGCGGGGTTGAGGGATTGCAGGCTCACGTCACGGCCTCCGGCCGGTCCCGTACGCGATCCACCGTGCAGAGGAACCCCAGCGGCTCGTCGCCCGTCGCCCGGAACTGGTGAGCCACGCCGGGGGACACGTACACGCAATCGAACGGCGCGATCTCGCAGCTCCGCCCGCCCAGCGTCACCTGCCCCCGGCCCCGGATCACGACCACGGCGTGGGGATGCTGATGCCGCTCGAGTGTGGAGTAGCCACCTGGCTGGATCTCGAAGTAGCGCGTGAGAAAGTTGCACGGCTCCTCGCCCGCGCCCTCGCCGAGGATCGTCTGCCGCGTGACGTCCTTGTACGGCGCGTCGCCGCTCTTGTATTCCCGGAGCGGCACCGTGTCCCAACGAAATCCGCGGAACTTGAGGACCTTGGACCGATCATCCATGGGAGTATCGTCTCACCGCCCCGACCAGCCGCCGCGCCGCGCGCCCGGGATCGGGTTGCGCGTACAGGCTCGAGCTGAGGAGAAAGATGGTGTCCGGACCGTAACGCTCGATCCAATGCGGCACGCGCGCCGCGTCGATCCCGCCCGCCGGCACGGGGAACGCAGGGAGCACGGGCCCGAGCGGGCCGCGCAGCCGCGCGTTGATCGCGACGCAGGTCGCTTGCGAGAACGTAAACCGTCCGCCCACGTTGGGATAGATCACCGCATCGCTCCCTGCGACGCGGAACAGGTCACCGAGCAGCACGGCGGGCGCGATGCCGTGATCCCGCTGGAAGAATGCGCCGGCGAGCGACGGGTGCGACACGACGGCGAGCCCGGTATCCGCGAGTGCACCCAGGGAGCCGAGCCCCGCTGGGAGCGCGTTCACGATCGCTCCACGACACCCGGCCTGCCGCGCGAACTCGGCGCGCTCGAACAGCTCCCGCGGGCCGCCGGTCACGTTCGGGAAATACAACGTGCTTCCCCCCGTCTCACGGTTCGCCCGCGCGACCGCTTCCTGGCAGCGCTCCACCCGCTCGCGGAACGGCGCGGGCGCCTGGTCCACGAGGCTGTGGTCGTCCTTGATGATGTCGATCCCGGCGAGCGCGAATTGATAGGCGCGATCCGCCAGGTCCGACGCGCTGAGGCCGAGCGGCTTGAGCGCCACGCACACGAGCGCCCGCCCGGTCACTCCTGTCAGCTCGCGCACCCCGGCGATGCCGAGCCGCGGGCCGCGTAGCGCGGCCAGCAACTCGTCCGGCCACTCGATGCCGGCGATCAGGATCCCGGTCTTGAGCGAGATGTTACCGAACAGGAGATTGAGGAGCTGCGGCAGGTCGCCGCACGCGACGACCGGGTCGAACGAGACGACGGCACGCGAGCGGCCCCGGCTGAGCGGCTGGACCGACTCGACGCGCCCGGCGATGCGGGCCGCGACCTCCGGCGATACGGCGTCCGGGGGAAGCTCCACGGTCTGCTCGAACGCAAGATCGCGCGCCTTCGCGGCGGCGGTCCGGCTCGAGCCGGTGAGGTGGTATGTCACACGCAAACGCATGGTGATCGCGGTCACGCTCCACGTTAACGGTCAGGGGTGCGGCATTGTGACTCGACTCGTGCGAGTCGCCAGCACCGCCGGTTCGCCACGCCGTGCCGTCTATCCTTATAGCACAGGCTCACTTGTCCCGCACGCCCCGACCGGGCATACGGCTTGCGACTGGGAATCTGTAGCCGCAGGACGCGGCCGACGAGGAGCGACGTATGACACACCCATGGCGACCCGACGAACCGGGGGAAGACGAGCTGGAGCGGTTGTTCGCCCGGGAGCGCGAGGCCTGGCGCGGCGACGTCCATGGCGACGCTGAGCCGTGGCGGGCTGATCCGGGCGAGGATGCCTGGCGCGGCGAGGAGCATTTCGCCGATTGGCCCGAGGCGTCGGCCGGGCCCGAGTACTGGATGTACAAGCGAGCGTCCGAGGGGGTGTAGCGGAGCCGCGTCGGCATCCGCAACAGGGGCCCGGCCCGTCGTGAGCGACGGGTCGGGCCTCGCGGTTTTCCCGCCTTGCGCACGAGCCGATCCGCGCGGTATGGTCAGCGCGCAGCAACCTCCGATCGTATCAGCTCACGACCGCGGAAGGGGAATCAGCGGTGATGCCAGGCGCTCTGGTGCTGCTCGCGTCGCTCGTCACGGGCGGGGACACGCTCTCCGGCCGGGTCGCGGACCGGGACAGCCACGCCGTTCCGGGCGCGACGGTGGTCGTGGTCGAGCTCCATCGCGTGGCCCTGACCCGGAGCGACGGCGGGTTCCGCTTCGCCGACATGCCCGCGGGGCACTACACGGTGACGGTGCGCGGGCTCGGGTTCGCGCCGCTCGCCCGGGTGGTGGTCCTCGCGGGGTCCACGACGCTCGACGTCACGCTGGAACGCTCGTCCGTGTGGGTCGAGCCGGTCACCGTGACCGCGACCCGCGCGCCGCTCGACGCCACCGCGTCCCCGCTGCCGACTGCGGCGCTCTCCGAGGACCGCCTGCGGCGGGAGCAGAGCGTCTCCCTCGCCCACTCGCTGGCGCAACTCCCGGGCGTCAATGTTCTCGCGACGAGTCAACAGATCGGCAAGCCGGTGATCCGCGGGCTCAGCGGGCCGCGGGTGCTGGTGCTCGAGGACGGGAGCCGCCTCGAGGATTACTCCTGGAGCGACGAAGACGGCCCCTCGGTGGACGCCCGCCTCGCGCAACGCGTCGAGGTGATCCGCGGACCGGCGAGCGTGCTGTACGGTTCGGACGCCCTGGGCGGCGTGGTGAACGTGATCCCCGAGGAGCTCCCGGATGCGAACCGCGGGCCCAAGACGGTGCGCACGGGGTTCGAGCTGTTCGGGGCATCGAACAACGCGGAGCTCGAGGGCGCCGCGCGGGTCGAGGGAGCGAGCGGGGCGTGGGGCTGGCGCCTATTCGGCATCGGCCGGTTCGCGAGCAGTCTCCATACGCCCGCGGGCGAGCTCGCCAATACCGGCTTCAGTGCGCTCTCGGGCGAGGCCGCCGTCGGCACCCGCGGCGCGCGCGGCAGCACGACGCTGCGCTACACGCGGTACGGCGGCGAGTTCAAGTTGCTCGAGGCCGAGGGTCCGGCGAGCGGCGAGACGGGCGGTCCGGAACGCAAGCTCGCGGATAACCGGGTCCAGCTCGCGGGGGACTACCTCCTGGGCGGCGTGCGACTCGAGACCAAGGCGCAATGGCAGGGTCACTCTCTCATCGAGGTCTCGGACACGGGAGTGAGCGCCGGCGGCGCGCCGCTCGAGGGGACGGCATTCGACCTGCTGCTCAACACGCTCACGCTCGACGTGCTCGCGCATCATACCATCGGGGAGCGGGTGAAGGGTACGCTCGGCGTGTCGGGCTTGAGTCAGACGAACGATACCCGCGGACGGATCCCGCTCGTCCCGGACGCCCGCGTCCGCTCAGGCGCCGTGTTCGCGTTCGAGCAAGCCGCGCGGGGCCGTGTGAGCCTTCTGGTCGGAGGCCGGGTCGATGTGCGGCGGCTCACGGCCGACTCGAACGCCACGCTGGGCGTCCCGTCCCCGTCCCAGACGCGTGACTACACCGCGCTCTCGGGAAACGTGGGGATCGTCTACCGGCCGGCGGGGGCGGCGGCGCTCACAGCCAACCTGGGTCGGGCGTGGCGGGCACCGACCTTGTTCGAGCTGTTTTCCAACGGGCCCCACCTGGGCGAGGCGCGCTACGAAATCGGTGACCGGGGCTTGAAGCCTGAGGCGGGAACGAACCTGGACGTTGCGGTGCGTTGGCAGGGCGGGCGCGTCCGGGCCGAGCTCGCGGGATACCGCAACGCGATCGGGCGGTTCATCTACATCACGCCGACGGACTCGTTCGTCCACGTCACGCCCACCGACTCGCTGCGCGTGTATCGCTACCAGCAGGCGAATGCCCGGCTCCTGGGCGGGGAAGCGGGCGTCGAGGTAGAAGTCGCAGCCCCGCTCACCGTACGCGCCCGCGCGGACGCCGTGCGCGGCACGAACCGCACGACCGGCGAGCCATTGCCGCTCATCCCTCCCGCGCGGGGAGCGCTCGGCGCCGAGCTGCACGGCGCCGGGCTGGGCTGGGCCGACCGCGCCTACGTCGGCGCCGAGGCGGAATTCGCCACGCGGCAGACCCGCCTCAATCCCCTCGATATCGCGACTGGGGGCTACACGCTCCTCAACTTCTCGGTCGGCCTCGAGGGACCGCTGCTCGGGCGGGATGCCCACATCGACCTGGCGGTCCGCAACGTGACCAACGTGAGCTACCGGAGCTTCCTGAGCCGCTACAAGGAGTTCGCGCTCGATCCGGGGCGGAACATCACGCTGCGGGTGTCACTCGGAGAATAGCCGGCGGGCAGGGGTCGACTTCTCCCAAGCACGCGCGCGGGCGTATCTTCCCACATCGGCCGCGTCGCTTCACCCCCAGCCTAGGAAGGTCTCCTGTGAGACTCGCGCTCGCCGCGGGATGCGCGCTCGCCGTCATCGCGTCCCCCGTTGCCGCCCAGCTCCGCCAGAACGACTTCGACGCCTACGTCACCCGAGGCCTCCAGACCCTCAACACGCCCGGCGTGGCCATCGCCGTGGTGAAGGACGGTAAGCTGCTGTTCGCCAAGGGATACGGCGTGCGCGCCATGGGCGAGAAGGCTCCGGTGGACGCGCACACGTTGTTCCAGATCGCGTCCAACACCAAGGCGTTCACCACGGCCGCGCTCGCGATGCTCGTGGACGAGGGCAAACTCTCGTGGGACGACCCGGTCACGAAGTTTCTGCCGGGGTTCCAGCTGTCCGACCCGTTCGTGACGCGCGAGTTCACGGTGCGCGACCTCGTCACGCATCGCAGCGGCCTGGGGTTGGGCGCGGGGGACTTGCTGTGGTTCCACTCGAATTACAGCCGCGCCGAGATCGCGTACCGCATCCGGTTCGCCAAACCGGCGTCGAGCTTCCGCAGTCAGTACGCCTACGACAACGTGCTGTACATCGTAGCCGGTGAGGTCGTGGCCGCCGTGGCGTGGGCCAGCTGGGACGATTTCGTGCAGCGTCGCATCTTCGCGCCGCTCGGCATGAGCGAGTCCGGAACGACCACCGCGCTCTTCACGTCGAGCGCCGACGCGGCCGCCCCGCACGCCGTCGAAGACGGCCGCCTGCTGGTCGTGCCGCTCGATTCCGTGGAGAACATCTCGCCGGCGGGCGGTATCGCGTCGAACGTGGCCGACCTGGCGAAATGGCTCGTCTGCCGGCTCGACTCGGGGCGCTACGCGGGCGGACGGCTGTTCAGCGCGCGTCAGGCGCGCGAGATGTGGTCCGGCCAGACGATCCAGCCGATCGCCGACCCGCCGTCGCCGCTTGTCGCCTTGCGCCCGAACTTTGCCGAGTACGGGCTCGGCTGGCGGCTGCGCGACTATCAGGGCCGGAAGATCGTCTCGCACACCGGCGGGCTCGCCGGCATGTCTTCGCAGATCACACTGGTGCCGGCCGAGAAACTCGGGGTCGTGATTCTCACCAATTCGGAGGCCGACCTGATGGCGGCGCTCACGTATCGCCTGCTCGACGATCTGTTGGGCGCGCCGCGGCCGCGCACCGACTGGGTAGCGGCGTTCGCACAGGCAGGGCGGCTCGCCCGGGCTCGCGCCGACTCGACGCTCTCCGCCGCGCGGGCGGCGCGCGACTCGGCGTCCGGCCCGTCCCTCGCCCTCGACCGGTATGCGGGCCGCTATCGCGACGACCTGTACGGCGACGCGGCGCTCGCCCTCGAGGGCGGCAAGCTGGTGCTGCGGTTCAGCCGCTCCCCGGCGTTCGTCGGCGATCTGGAGCACTGGCAGTACGACAGCTTCGTCGCGCACTGGCGCACCCGGCACATTGAGGACGCGTACGTGACCTTCGCGCTCGACCCCGACGGGTCCATCGACCGGTTCCAGATGTTCGCGGTGTCGCCGCTCGCGGACTTCAGCTTCGACTATCAGGACCTGCTGTTCCGACCGGTGGCGGCGCCGCCGGGGAGTGAGCGATGACCTCGGCAGCCAAGCGACCGGCACCCGACCTCGATCCCCGAGAGTTCCAGGCGCTGCTCTCCCAAGCGGTAGCGGTAGCGGCGCGGCACTGGGAGCGGCTGCCCGAAATGCGGGCATACACGCGTCCGCCCGACGAGCTCGTGGCCGCCTGGCGTGCCGAGCCGTTGCCGCAGCGAGGGGTGCCGCTCGATCGCATTCTCGACCGCATCGAGCGCGAGATCGTGCCTTATCCGCTCGGCGTCGGGCAGCGCCGCTGGTGGGGGTTCATCAACTCCCCGCCGCACCCGGCGGGGATCGCCGCCGAACTGATCGCCGCCACGCTCAAGAACAACTGCGCCGGGACCAGCCAGATGGCGGTCCAGGTGGAGCTGACGGTGATGCGGTGGCTCGCCGACCTGGTCGGCCTGCCGTCCGGCAGCGGCGGGCTGCTGGTGAGCGGGGGCTCGATGGCGAACCTGGTGGCGCTCGCGGCGGCACGCGAAGCGAAGCTCCCCGGTACGCGGCGCCGGGGCGTGCGCGCCGCCGCCCGGCAGCCCGCGGTGTACGCGTCCACCGAGGCCCACTCCTGCATCCGCAGGGCGGTGGAGCTGCTGGGGCTCGGGACCGACGCGCTGCGGCTCGTGCCGGTGGATGGGGAGTACCGCATGAACGTCACCGCGCTGCGCGGCATGCTCGCCGCCGATCGCGCGGCCGGGCTCGAGCCGATCTGCATCGTCGCCAGCGCCGGCACGGTGAACACCGGCGTCGTCGACCCGATCGCCCAAGTCGCGGACGCAGCGCAGGAGCACGGCTGCTGGTTTCACGTGGACGGCGCCTACGGCGCGGTGGGTGCGGCGCTGCCGGAGCTCGCCGGACGCTACCGCGGCATGGACCGCGCCGACTCCGTCGCGATGGACCCCCACAAGTGGCTGTACGTCCCCTACGAGGCCGGGGCGACGCTGGTCCGCGACCCGGCCAGCTTGCGCGCGATGTTCGCGCACCGCGCGGAGTATCTGGCGCTCGAAGAGGAGTCGTATCTCGAGGGGCCCGTGTGGATCTCCGACCTGGGTCCGCAGCTCACGCGCGAATTCCGCGCGCTCAAGGTGTGGGCGGTGATGCAGGCGTTGGGTTTGGAGCAGTACCGGACACTGTGGCGCAGCGACATCGCCATCGCCCGGGAGATCGTCCGCCTGGCGGGGCGGCATCCGAGGCTCGAAGTGCTCGGCCCGTCCGACCTGAGCTGTTTCTGCGTGCGCTACCTGCCCGAACGGGGCGACGCCAGCGCGTTCAACCGCGCGCTGCTCGACCGCATTCACCGCGACGGCCGGATGTTCATCTCGGGAACGACGCTCGACGGCAAGTTCGTGCTGCGCGGCTGCGTCACCAACTTCCGCTCTACCCCGGCGGACGCGCAGATTTGTGTGGACACTATCATCGAGCTGGCGGCGCAGCTCGAACGGGAGCACGCCTGATCATCGATCTGCTGCGACAGCCCTGGCCCTGGTTCGTGACCGGTCCGCTGGTGGGCCTGGTCGCGGTGGGCCTGCTCGTGATCGGCAACAAGCAATTCGGCGTGTCGAGCAACCTCCGGCACCTGTGCGCCGCGTGCGTGCCCGGCGGCGTGGCCTACTTCAAGTACGACTGGCGCCGCGCCGGTCTCTGGAACATCGTGTTCATCGGCGGCGTCGTGGTGGGCGGCTATGTGGGCGGCGTGCTGCTCGCAAACCCGCACCCGACCGCGATCACCCCGCAGGCACACGCGTCGCTCACCGCCCTCGGCATCCGCGACTTCGCGGGCCTCGTGCCACATCAGCTGTTCAACTGGCACGTTTTCCTGAGCGCCCGGGGGCTGATCATGGTCGTGGGCGGCGGATGGCTCATCGGATTCGGCACCGCGTACGCCGGCGGCTGCACGTCGGGCCACGGGATCGCGGGTCTCGCAGACCTGCAGCTGCCGTCGTTGATCGCGGTGATCTCGTTCTTTGCGGCGGGCGCCCTGGCGAGTCACTTCCTCCTGCCGCTGCTCGTCCCGAGATGACCGCCACCACGGCGACCGCTCCCGTTCAGGAGCGCTCTCGGGAGCGCTTGCTGCCGGCATATCTGCTGCTCGGAGCACTGTTCGGCCTGGTGCTGACCAAGGGAGAGCTGGTTTCCTGGTTTCGCATCCAGGAAGCGTTGCGCTTCAAGGGTCTTTACCTGTACGAGGTGTTCGCCGGCGCCCTGGCGGTGGCGGCACCCGCGTTCGCGCTCCTCAAGCGGCGCGGCGTCCGCTCGCTCGCCGGCGAACCGATCGCGATTCCGCCCAAGGTGCTGGGGCGGGGCATCCGCTACGTGGCGGGCGGACTCATTTTCGGAACGGGGTGGGCGCTGGTCGGGGCCTGCCCCGGCCCGCTGTTCGCCCTGCTCGGGGCCGGGGTCGGCGTGATCGGCGTGGCATGCCTCGCAGCGATGGCGGGAACGTGGATATACGGATACCTGCGGCCCAGGCTGCCGCACTAGCCCGGACGAGACTCGGCGCGGCGGCGGTCGCACTGACCGCCGCCGTCGTGCTGCGCGGTTACGACGTCCCGCCGATTCCCACCTGGTTCTACGTCCTGGCGTGGTACCCCACGCTCGCCATCCTCGATCAGGCTGTGGTGCTCACGGGCGGCGAGTCGCTGCTCGTGCGCCCCCGCGATTTGGCGGTCATGCTGTGGTGGTCGGCAGGCATCTGGTTGCTGTTCGAGGCCATCAACTTCCGGCTGCAGGATTGGTATTACGTGTTCCTGCCGGCGGGCCGGCTGGAGCGCTGGATCGGGATCATCATGTCGCTCGCGACGGTGGTCCCCGCCGTGCTGCTCCCCGAGCGGCTGCTCGACCGCCTGGCGGTGTGGCGCGACCTGCACTCCCGTCCGGTCACACTCCAGCCACGGCATTTGCAGATCGCGACCTGGGCGGGGTGGGGGCTGCTCGCCGCCGTGCTCGTCTTTCCCCGCCACCTCTATCCGCTCACGTGGGGCGCCGTGTGGCTCATCGTCGAGCCGTTGCTCCATGCGCGCGACCCGGAGCGGTCGCTGTTCGCCGACATCGCGCGCGGGAGCTGGGGACGCATCGCGCGGATCATGACCGCGGGGCTGTTCGCCGGAGCGCTGTGGGAGACGTTCAACTCGCTGGCCCGCGGCCGCTGGATCTACACGGTGCCGTTCCTCGATGGCCTGAAGATCTTCGAGATGCCGCCACTCGGGTTCCTGGGCTTTCCGTTCTTCGCGCTGGAAGTGTGGTCGCTTTATCACCTGGTCGCGGCGCGCACCACCCGCCGTGCCCTGCAGGGCTCGGCGCTGTTCGCGCTCCTCGTCCTCGCGGGGATCGATCACTGGACCGTGAGCTCCACCGCGCCGCGCTTCGCCGAGCTGCCGGGAGTGACGAACGGCGTGCTGTACCGCCTGCGGCGAGCGGGGTGGACCGACGTGTTCCGCCTGGCCCGAGCCTCCACCGCGGAGATCGCCTACCGCGCGAACCTGAGTCCCGCCGACGCGCGCGCCGCGCGCGAGGCCGCGCGGCTCGCGACGCTCCGGGGCATCGGCACGGCGCACGCGGCGGCGCTGATCGGCGGCGGTATCAGCAGCGTGGAAGAGCTGGCAGCAGCGGCACCCGATTCGGTGTGGCGGATTGTGCACCACGGCCCGCGACCCACGCTTCCCGAAGTCCGCGTGTGGGTTCGGGCGGCCGGGCGCGCTACCGCCGCAGCTCGCTGAGGCGGGGCGCTCCGGATGTCTTACGTCGCCGCGCGCGTGGCCACGGGGCGCACGGGGCCCGTACCGGCGCCGGTCCGCGCGATCGCCGCGGCGATCTGCTCGAGATCGGCTGCCGTCAGCTCGAGCGCCGCGGCGCCGATCCAGCCATCCACTTGCGCGGGCGTCCGCGCGCCGACGATCGCCCCCGTCACCCCCGGCCAGGCGAGCGTCCACGCGACCGCCACCGCCGACACCGTGGTGCCGTGGCGTCGGGCGATCGGCTGCAACGCATCCCGCAGCGCGAGGTTCTTCCCCAGGTTCGGTTGCTGGAACTGCGGGCTCCGGCGCCGCCAATCGTCCGCCGCCAGCGCCGCCACGCGCGCGGCCGTGAAGCCGTCGGTCAGGAGACCCGACTGCATCGGACTGTATACGATCACCCCCGTCCCGTGCTCCGGGCACCACGGGATCTCCCGCTCCGCGGCTTCCCGGCGAATCAGGGAGAACGGCGGCTGCAGCGAGTCCACGTGCCGGATCGCCTCGCAGCGCTCGAGCAGCGCGACGTCGAAGTTCGACACGCCCGCGGCACGCACCTTACCCTGCTCCACCAACCGCACCATCGCCTCCCACGAGTCTTCCACCGCGGTGCCGGTCTCGTCGGGCCAGTGGAACTGGTAGAGGTCGATCCACTCGACACCGAGGCGGCGGAGCGAGGCCTCGCACTCGCTGCGGATGGAGTCCGGGCGGAGCACCCGCCCCGCCTCCGCCATGCGATCGCGCTCGTCCCACACCAGCCCGCACTTCGTGAACACGAGCGGCCGGTCGCGCTGGGGCAGATCCCGCAGCAGCCGGCCGACCACCTCTTCCGAGTGGCCCAGGCCGTACACGGCCGCGGTATCGATCCAGTTGACGCCCAGCTCGAGCGCGTGCCGTATGGTCGCCAGGGAATCGGCGTCGTTTTGGGGTCCCCAACCGAACGCCCAGCCGCCACCCCCGATGGCCCAGGCACCAAAGCCGACCGTCGAGATCTCGAGTCCGCTCGTCCCGAGCGGACGGGTAAGCAACGTCATGACCACCGTTTCCTCATCGTTCAATGTGATGGCAGCAACAGCACCTTGCCGGTCGTCTTCCGGCCCTCGAGCTGGCGATGCGCCTCCCCCGCCTGCGCCAGCGGGAACTCGTGGGCGATGCGGAGCTTGAGCGCGCCGCTCTCGACCCACCCCAGCACGTCTCCGGCGCGCGCCAGCAGCTCCGCGCGGTCGGCGATGTAGTGCGCCAGTGTCGGCCGCGTGAGGAACAGCGACCCTTTCTGATTCAGGACCTGGGGATCGAACGGTCCCACTGAGCCGCTCGACTGTCCGTACAACACCATCATCCCGCGGCGCGCTAGGCAGTTCAGCCCCTTCTCGAATGTCGTCCGGCCGACCGAATCGTAGACGACCTGGAGGCCGGCGCCGCCGGTCAGGCGCTTCACTTCCAGCTCGAAGTCCTGCTCGCTGTACAGAATGACCTCGTCGGCCCCGGCCGCCCGTGCCAGCGCGGCTTTCTCGCGCGTCGAGACCGTACCCAGCACCCGCGCGCCTCGGAGCTGCGCCATCTGGCACAGCAGCAGCCCCACGCCCCCGGCCGCGGCGTGCACCAGACAGGTATCGCCCTGTTTGAGGGGATACGTCGTCGCGCTGAGGTAGTGCGCGGTCATGCCCTGGAGCATCGCGGCGGCGCCCTGCTTGGCGCTGACGGCCGGGGGAAGCTTCACCACCCGGTCGGCCGGAACGGCGGCGTACTCGGCGTAGGCGCCGAGCACCCCCGTGTACGCGACCCGGTCGCCCACCTGCGGCGCCGTGACGCCTGTCCCCACAGCGGTGACATGGCCCGCCGCTTCCTGCCCGGGCGTGAACGGCGGCGGGATCGGATAAAGGCCGGTGCGCTGGTACACGTCGATGAAATTCACGCCGACGGCCTCGACCTTCACGAGCACCTGCCCGGGCCCCGGCACCGGCGGCGGAATCTCCTCGAGCCGCAACACCTCGGGCCCGCCCGGTGCGTGCACGCGAATCGCTTTCACTCGGCTCCTTTCCCCGACCCGAACACCTGGTGGAACCATGGTGTTCGCGCTCGCCGCGGCGCTGCTGCCGCTCGCGAGCCTGATCCGCACTCGCGCGCGTTGCAGCCGCGGACGCTGGGCTGTGACTCAGCCCCCCGCGATCGCGGGAATGACGGTCACCTCGTCGCCATCCTGCACCGGCGCGGCGAAGCCGCCGCGGAAGCGCACGTCCTCGTCGTTCAGGTAGAAGTTCACGAACGGATAGGGCTTGCCGTCCTTGTCCCGCAGGCGGGGCGCGAGCGCGGGGTAGCGGGCGGCCACGTCGGCCACCGCTTCGCCGAGCGTCCGGCCGGTCGCCTGAATCGTACGGGCGCCACCCGTGTGGGCGGCGAGCACCGACGGCAGGTTCAGAGTGACGGGCATGTCAGCTCCTCCATCTGGAGTCCGGGGTAGTCACTGCTCGACCAACGTCACCACTTCGCGCAGCCGGGGGGCGATGACCGGCGCTCGAGGAACGGCGTCCTGCACCGCCTCGAGCGTCTTGAGGCCGTGGCCCGTGACGCAGAGGACGACCTCGTCCTCCGGGCGGAGCCGGCCGGCGCGCGCCAGCGCGAGGGCGCCCGCGGCCGTGACGCCGCCCGCGGTCTCGGCGAACACGCCGGCGTCCCCGGCCAGGAAGCGGATTCCCTCCACCAGCTCCGCGTCGCTCACCGCCGCGGCCCAGCCACCGGTCTCACGCATGGCGCGCGCGGCGAACAGGGCGTCCGCCGGGTTCCCGATCGCGAGCGAGCGGCAGATGGTGTGCGGGATCTCGGGCTCGACGGTATCGCCGCCGCGCTCCACCAGACGCACGATCGGGGCGCAGCCCGATGCCTGCGTGCCGTACAGCCGGGGCACGCTGCCCCGCACCAGCCCCGCGTCCACGAACTCGCCGAATCCCTTGCGCAGCTTGGAGAGGAGCGACCCGCCCGCCATCGGCGCCACGACGGCGGCCGGCAGCCGCCAGCCGAGCTGCTCGGCGATCTCATAGGCGACGGTCTTCGATCCCTCACCGTAGTAGGCGCGCAAATTCACGTTCACGATCCCCCAGCCGAACCGGTCCGCCACCTGGGCGCACAGCCGGTTCACGTCGTCGTACGTGCCGCGCACCCGCACCAGCCGGGCGCCGTAGACGCTCGTTCCAATGACCTTCCCCGCTTCGAGGTCGTCGGGGATGAAGATCCACGCCTTGAGGCCGACGCGCGCGGCGTGCGCGGCGACGGCGTTCGCGAGGTTGCCCGTGGAAGCGCACCCAATGGTATCCAGCCCGAAGACCGCAGCGGCGTTGATGGCAACGGCCACCACACGGTCCTTAAAGGAGAGCGACGGGTGGGACACCGTGTCGTTCTTGAGCCACGCCCGCGCCACGTTCAGCCGGCGCGCCAGCGCCGGCGCCTCGACGAGCGGCGTGAACCCCGTATCGAGCGACCACACCGGATCGCCGTCGAACGGCAACCATTCCTTGTAGCGCCACAGCGAGGGCGCCCGGCGCGCGATGGTCGCGCGGTCGGGGAGCGGCCGGCCCGGCTCGTACACGGGATCGAGCGGGCCGAGGCATTGCTCGCAGATCGCGGTCGGGGCGGCCGCGTGCTCGGCGCCGCAGCTGCGGCAGCGCAACGGCCGGGCGGTGAGCGGCGGGGAAGCAAGCGTAGACGGCGTGGCCGGCATGGGAGCCTCAATAAAAAAACCCGGGCCAATAGCAGCCGCGGGTGGTCGCTTTTTAGCACCTTGTTTAACGTGGCGGCAATACGCGGCAAATCACCACGAAACGTCGATTGTCCTTCGTCAAGTTAGCCCGGCGGCCGCCGGCGTCAAGGCGCCCACGAACTTGCGGATGGCGGTGAGCGCCTGCTCGAGCTCCGCCGGCCCGGTCGCATAACACAATCGCAGGTGCCCCGCCCCGCCCGGGCCGAACCCCGTACCGGCGAGCGTCGCCGTGTAATGTTCGGCGAGCAGCCGCTCGGCGAATGATTCGCACGTGAGCCCGGTGCGCTCGAGCACGCCGCCGATGTCGGGAAAGCAGTAGAACGCGCCCGCCGGCGTGGCGCAGGTGATGCCGTCGATCGCGTTGAGGCCGCGCACCAGCAGATCGCGCTTCGCCTCGAGCCCCGCCACCATGCGGGTGACCGGGTCCTGCGATCCCGTGAGCGCGGCGATTCCCGCATACTGCACGAAGGTCGCGGTGCAGGACACGTTGTTGATCACGAGCGTGGTCATCGGATCCGCCAGCGAGACCGGCATCACGCCGTAGCCCAGACGCCAGCCCGTCATCGAATACGTCTTCGAGAAGCCGTCCACGATCACCGTGCGCTCCGCCATGCCGGGCAGCGCCGCGATGCTGTCGCAGCGGCCGTCGTAGCGAACCCGGCCGTACACCTCGTCCGAGATGACCCACAGATCGTGGCGCTGCGCCAGCTCGGCGAGCGTGGCCAGGTCGCGCGCCGTGGCCACGCCCCCCGTGGGGTTGTGCGGCAGATTGAGGATCAGCGCCCGGGTGCGCGGTGTGATCCGCCCGGCGATCGCCTCCACGTGCGGCGCGAAGTCGCGCGCTTCGTCGAGGGGATAGTGGACCGGCCGGCCGCCCGCGAACCGCACGACCGACTCGTAGATCGGGAACCCCGGGTCGGGACACAGCACCTCGTCTCCCGGCCCCACCAACGCGAGCGCCGCGCAGAACAGGATCGGCTTGGCCCCGGGCGTCACGACGACGTGCTCGGCCGTCGCCTGCACACCGCGCGCCGCGAGCGAGCACGCGATCGTGTCGCGCAGCTCGGGGACACCGGCCGCGAGAGCGTAACGCGTGCGGCCGTCCCGCAACGCACGCACTCCCGCCTCCACCACGTGGGGCGGCGTCGGCATGTCGGGCTCGCCGATCTCCAGGTGCACAACCTTGTGCCCTGAGGCCTCGAGCCGCCGCGCCGCGGCGAGCACCACGTATGCCTGCTCCGTTCCCAGCGTGTCGAGCCGTGCAGCCGTGTGCATGTACGATCCTGTCTCGGCGACAAACGGACCCCGGGGCCCTAGCCCCGGGGTCCCTCGCGAAATCGCAATTTACGCGCGCGCCCGTCCTCGCGACCTACCCGAACGGGGGGTGCTACTTGGCGCGCTCCAGGTAGACACCCTCACGGGGATCCACCCGCACCTTCTCGCCCTCCGAGATGAACTCGGGGACCTGAATCGTGACGCCGTTCGAGAGCTTGGCGGGCTTGGTGCTCGCCGTCTTGGTGGCACCGCGCATGACGGGGGAGGTCTGGATCACGTCGAGCTCCACCACCGACGGCAGCTCGATGCCCACGGGACTGCCGTTGAGCCATTCCACCTGGATGTGCATCTCGGGCTGCAACCAGTCGGCGTGATCGCCCACGGCTTCGTTGTCGAGGGTGTGCTGCTCGTAGCTCGTGGTGTCCATCACGTGCACGCCCCCCTGGTCGCGGTACAGCACCTGGAACTGCTTGGTCTCGAGCGGCGCCTCGTCCACGAAGTTGGTGGCGGCAAGACGCGTGTCGAAGGTGTTCCCCGTGACGAGGTTGCGGAGCCGCACCTGGACGAAAGCGCGGAGATTCCCGGGCGTGCGGTGGGTGAAGTCCATGACGCGGCACGGCTGCCCTTCGAGCATGATCACGTGCCCGCGGCGAATATCGGTAGCTTTCATCAACACGCTCCCAAGCGAGGGCGGAAGATAAGCGGGTTGCCCCCCGGGTCAACCGGCGGCAGAGCCGGGCTCCGGCGGGGCCCCTGACTTGTGGCCCAAGCCTCGGTGACGTCTATCGTTGTCGTCTGCCGGCGTCGCCCGCTATTAGTGATGAAGAGGCGGCGCAGGTGCCGTGTCGAACGTTACAATGCCTTCCGGGGTAACACCTGTCCGACACCGCGTTTGTCCGCATTCAACAGCCGTGTGATGTTTGTGACGCCAGTCCTGTTAGGAGGTTCAGACATGATTCGCAACAGCCGTTTCCTTGCGCGGGGCGCGTGGCTCCCCATGGCACTGATCGTCGCCGCCGCAGGGTGCAAGCAGGGTCCAACTCCGGAGGTGCAGGCGCGCCTGGACAGTCTGTCCCAGACGTCGGCCCAACGCGACCGTCTGATGCAGGAGGTCGCGGAGAACACCCGCCTGGTGAGCGAGATCAGCCGCGAGCTCTCCAAGGTGAACATCCCCGCGAGACAGCTCAAGGTGTCCGCCGAGTCGCCGCTGCGCGCCTCGCGCGACACGTTGATTCAGAAGATCCATTATATGAGCACGCGGGTGAAGGAGCTCGAGCCGCGGCTCAAGCAGAGCGAGCAACGCATCAAGGATCTCACGACGATCTCCGACAGCCTGCGCAACGCGCTCGCCTCCACGATGCAGAACCTGCAAGGCGTGATCGATAACCAGAAGGAAACGATCGACGCGCTCACCCTGCAGGTGGAGACGCTCACCGCGGAGAACGTGGCCCTGAAGGACACGCTCGAGAACATGAGCACGATCAACAACACGGTCTACTACGTGGTCGGGACCAAGGAGGAGCTCGAGCAGAAGGGGGTCATTCAGGAGGAGGGCGGCGCCCGGTTCCTCTTTGTCTTGTGGAAGAGCGGCAAGACGCTGGTGCCAGCCCGTAACCTGGATCCCAGCGTGTTCACGGTGGCGGACCGGCGGCATTTTGTGGACCTGCCGCTGCCCGCGGCCGACAAGGAGTACCGCATCGTGTCGCGCCAGGACACCTCCGCGCTCGATACACCGCCGGACCACGACGGGAAGCTCACCGGGCACGCGGTGAAAATCGCGGACTCGGCGAAGTTCTGGGCCAACTCGAAGTATCTGATCATCGTCGAAGGCTGATTCTCCCGCCGGGGTGGGGCTCGCGGCGCTTGACCGGAAACGTCCGGGCCGCTAGCCTCACCCCGTGGTGCATCCACGGCCGGTCTGTGAGCCCGGACCGCCGATTTGTAAGCGGAGCGCACCAGTTTCGTGGCGGGTTTGGTCCGCCGACAGGTGAGTTGGGTCACACGCCAAACCGCGACCGCCCAACCGCACCCCGGGCGCGGGACTTGCGACGGCCGATGACGTTGGCTGCAACAACCGAACCGAAGGGGGGCTCATGCACGGCATGATCAGGCGGTATCGGGTGAGGCTGGGCACGGTGGCGCAGGCAGCCCGCTACGCGGAGAAGGGCTTCCTGCCCATCGTCCGCGACATTCCGGGCTTCGTTTCCTGCCATCTGCTGGACGCCGGCGACGACGTGCTGACCTGCATCGCGCTGTTCGAGAGCGCAGCGGGGACGACCGCGGCGGTGCGCGCAGCCAGCGACTGGTTCCGCGACGAGTGGTCGTCGTTCCGCCCGCTTCCGCCCGAGGTGATCGCCGGTGAGGTCATGGCAGCGAGCAGCGCCGATCGCCGCCGCATCGACGACCGCCGCCGGCTCGCCCTGGTGGGCGCTTCGATCTGGGCCGGCGAGGAACGCCGCATGGGCGGCGACCGGCGCATCGAGGTCGCGAGCCTAGCTGCAGCGGGCTGACGCCGGTTCGCTAACGGCGGGCGCGGGCCGGACGGGGCGGGCGCGGCGAGCCGCCCCCACCGAAGGCCTCGTATAGATCGTCGAGCACGGCGGCGCCGCGCTCCAAACGCGCGGCGTCGCTCGCGTGCCGCCGCACGATTCCACCAATCAGCCGCTCGAACCCCGCCGTTTCGCTGCGCCCGAACTTTCCATCCTTGCAGTCGATGTCATGCACCAGCTCGCCGATGGCGGCGAGCGCCGGATCCGCCAACCCGAACCGCGCCACCAGGGTCTCGAAGCTGCAGCGGTCGCCGTCGTGCGTGAACTCGGCGTCGAACATGTCGAACCGCAGCTCACCCGTCGCGGGCCGGTGCTCCCCCGCCGCGACGAACCGGAAGCGCGCCGCCGGATCGATGAACCGATGGATCAGCCAGGCACTGGCGATGCGATCCACATGCACGCCGCCGCGCGTCACCCACGTGCGGCCTCGAGCGGAGCGCGGGGCGACGGCCGCTATCCGGGCGCGGCGCGCGGGCGCCCGGCGCTCGCGCGCCCGCTCGAGCGCGGCCTCGGCCGCGCGCCGGCCGCTGCCGCCGAAGTGATCGAGCGCCACGATCTCCGCGAGCCGGCGCTCGAGCCGGGCCACGTCACCCGGCTCACCCCCACGCTCCCGCACCAGCTCGTCCGCCGCTCGCGCCAGCTCGGCGTACTCCACGTCGCGCTGCCCCCGGAACAGCGTCTCGATCTGGCCGTCCGACAGCCCGTCCACGAACGCCGCCTGACACACCGACGCCTCCCCGCCTCCCGCCACGATGTCGCGCCGCACCCACTGGAAGTCTTCGCTCGCCTGCTCGGTGTACGGCAAGACGTACACCGAGTTCTTGATCGCCACGGCGCCGATGCGCTGCAGCCGCCGCCAGATCTTCACGCGGAAGTAGTCGGGCTTGGGGGGCAGCTGATGGATCAGCAACAACCAGCGGCCACCGGGCGTCTCGGCACGGGGCGCGGGAACCGCCCGGCGACGGGCGGTCACCAGAAGTTCCGCATCGCGGAGCCGGCGGCCCGCCGCACCGACCGGACCGGCGCCGCGAGCCGCGCGTCGGCGCCCAGCGCGCCGGTCGCCGGATTGAACAGGTGCTCGGCCGTCACGGCGAGCGTCAGTGCGGCGACTTCAGGCTCGGAGAAGTGGCGCCGCAGCTCGGCGAGCACCGCGGCCGGAATGCCGCCCGCGGCGTCGGCGTAGCCCGACAGCGCCTCGGTAAACGCGAGGGCGGCGCGCTCGCGCTCGGAAAAGAGCGGGCTGGTCGCATGACGGCGTACCGCGCCGAGCACCCCCCATGGAAGAAACGCCTTGCGCCAGCGGTGGCGGCCCTGCTCGACGCACCAGCGGCACCCCGCCAGCTCGGCCGCGAGCTGCTGCACCAGCAGGCGCAGCCGGGGGTCGAGCGTCGTGGCGCCCGCGATGTAGCGGCCCATCGCGGCGTACGACGGGAGGGCGTGCGGCCCGGGCAGCTGAGGCGCGATCGGCGCCCCGAGCCCCCGCCATATCCTCATGAACCATCGTAGCAGTATCATTTATTATGATACAATTGTATCATTGATCTTCGAGGGGGCAACCCCTTCCCCCACCCCTCTTCCCCCTGTTTCTTCGCCTCCCATGTCCCTGGCCCGTCGCCTGCTGCTCTCCGCCTCCCGCAGCGCCTGGCTCGCCCGCCAGCTGTCGGAGCGAGCCTTTTTCCGCCGGGCCGTGCGGCGCTTCATGCCGGGGGAGGACCTGGACGCCGCGCTCGCGGCGGCGACGACGCTCGCCGGGGCGGGGATCGGCACGGTGCTCACCCAACTGGGCGAGCAGGTGACGAGCCGGGGCGCAGCAGCCGCAGTGCGCGATCACTATCTCGCCGTGCTCGACCGGATCGGACAGCGGGGGCTGCCCACGGAGATCTCCGTGAAGCTCACCCACCTGGGCCTCGACGTGAATCCCAAAGCGTGTCTGCAGGATCTGCTCGCGCTCGCGGCGCGGGCCGCCCTGGGCCAGTCGTTCCTGTGGATCGACATGGAGGAGTCGCGTTACGTGGACGCCACGCTCGAGCTGTTTCAGGCGGTGCGGGCCGCGCACCAGCGGGTGGGGGTCTGCCTGCAGGCATACCTGCGCCGCACGCCGGCCGATCTCGAGGCCCTGCTGCCGCTCGCGCCAGCCGTGCGGCTCGTGAAGGGCGCCTACAACGAGCCGCCGGGTGTGGCCTTCCCCCGGAAACGTGACGTGGACGCCGCCTACCTGACGCTCGCCCGGCCGCTGCTCGAGCGCGCGGGGCGGGGCGAGGCACGGCCCGTGTTCGGCACGCACGATCTCGCTCTCATCGGCAGGGTGTGCGAGCGGGCCCTGGGACTGGGTGTCGCCCCCGGCGCCTACGAGGTGCACATGCTGTACGGCATCAGCGCCGCGGACCAACGGGCGCTGGTGCAGGAGGGCGTGCCGGTGCGCGTGCTGATCAGCTACGGCACGCACTGGTTCCCGTGGTACATGCGGCGGCTGGCGGAGCGGCCGGCCAACATGTGGTTCGTGGTCAAGAACCTCATCTAGCCGCTGTCTTGAGCCCGGGCCGCTCCCGCGCCAGCTTTCCCGGAGCCATGACCACGCGCACGCTGAGCCCCGCCCCGTCCCAGCTCGACCGCTGGCGCCGCGACACACCGGGCTGCCGAGATCGCATCCATTTGAACAACGCCGGCGCGGCGCTCGTGCCCCAGCCGGTGCTGCAGGCGCTCATGCAACACCTCGAGCGCGAGGCCGCGATCGGCGGCTACGAGGCGGCCGACGAGGCGGAGCCGCGGGTGCGCGAGACGTACGAGCTGGTCGGGCGCGTCGTGGGCGCCCCGGCGCGCAACATCGCGATCGTCGAGAACGCCACGGTCGCGTTCAACCAGGCGATCTCCGCCTTCGACTTCCGCCCCGGCGACCGCATCGTCACGACGCGCACCGATTACCCGTCCAACCAACTGGCATACCTGTCGCTCGCCCGCCGGATGGGGGTCGAGACCGTGCGGGCGGACGACCTGCCCGACGGCGGCGTCGATCCGGAGAGCCTGCGCCGCCTGGCCGGCCATCCGCGCACGCGGCTCGTCGCCTTGAGCTGGGTGCCCACCAACTCGGGGCTGGTCCAGGACGCCCACGCGGTCGGCGCCGTGTGCGCGGAGCTGGGCGTGCCGTACCTCATCGACGCCTGCCAGGCGGTGGGGCAGCTGGCGGTGGACGTGGCCGCGCTGCGGTGCGACTTCCTCGGCGCCACCGGACGCAAATTCCTGCGTGGCCCGCGCGGCATCGGCTTCCTGTACGTGTCGGACCGGATGCTCGAGCGCGGCGCTTTTCCCTTGTTCCTCGACATGCGGGGCGCCGACTGGACCGACCCCGACGCGTTTCGCCTCGCGGACGGAGCGCGCCGGTTCGAGAACTGGGAGTACGCGTACGCACTCGTCATGGGGCTCGCCGAGGCGGCGCGCTACGCGCTCGAGGTCGGCCCGGCCGGGGCGGAGCGCGCCCGGCAGCTCGCCGTGCTGCTACGGGAGCGGCTCTCGGAGATCCCCGGAGTCCGGGTGCTCGACCGCGGGCGCGAGCGCTGCGCCATCGTGACCGTGGACGTGAAGGGAGGGGACGCCGCCCTGCTCAAGCTCGAGCTCCGCAAGCGGGGCATCAACACCAGCTCGGCGGACCGGCAGTCGGGCGTGCTCGACATGGACGAGAAGCGGGCCCGCACGGCGCTGCGCTTCTCGCCCCACTACTACAATACGGACGACGAGCTCGACGCCGCGGTGGCGGCGCTCGCCAACCTGGCGAGCACGTGAGCATTCCGCGACCGGGCAAGATCATCGGCGTGGGTCGGAACTACCGCGACCACGCCTCCGAGCTCGGCAACACCGTGCCGGCGCAGCCGCTGCTGTTCCTGAAGCCCGCCACGTCGGTCATCGAGGACGGCGCGCCGATCGTCCTACCGCCCGACTCGAAGCAGGTCGACTTCGAAGGCGAGATCGGCGTGGTGATCGGCAAGCTCTTGCGGCGCGCCAGCGCACAGCAGGTGCGCAGTGGTATCGCCGGCATCACCTGTGTCAACGACGTGACGGCCCGCGACCTGCAGCGTACCGACGAGCAGTGGACCCGTGCCAAGGGGTTCGATACGTTCTGCCCCATCGGGCCAAGCGTCGTGGCGATCGACCCCGACCGCTACGCCGACCTGGAAGTGCTGTGCCGGGTGAACGGCACAGTGCGCCAGCACGGCCATGCCCGCGACATGGTGTTCTCGATTGCGGCGCTCGTGGCGTTCATCTCACAGGTCATGACGCTCGAGCCCGGCGACCTTATCGCCACGGGCACCCCCGCCGGAGTGGGACCGCTGCATCGCGGCGACGTGGTGGAAGTGGAGATCCCGGGAGTAGGCGTGCTCAAGAACCCGGTGATCAAGGAGACGATCGTGCAAGTCCCGATCGAGAACATCCCGCGAGAAACCGGTCCATCAGCCGGTTGAACTCCGCCGGCCTGTCCATGTGGATCCAGTGTCCGGTGCCGGGCACCAGCCGGTGGGGCAGATCGGGCGCGACCCGGTGCAGCGCGATCGGCACCTCGTTCAGCGCCGTGATGAGCGACAGCTTGGGACCGGGGTAGCGTGCCAGCGCCGCCACCGGGTCGTATGCCGAGAGCGCCTTGAAGATCTCCACGAAGGTGCGTTGCGGGGTTCGCTCGAGATCAGCGAGCACCGCGGCGCGCACAGCGCGGTTGCCGCCCTCCGTGATGCGAATCCAGTGCACGCGCACGGTTTCCCCGTAAGCGGGCGAATCGAGCGCGGCGGAAAACCCGGACAGCATCTCGGTGGGGAGTAGGCGCTGATCGCCGTTCGGGTCCACTAGCAGCAGACCCGCGACCCGATCGGCGTGGGCGGCGGCGCACGCGATGGTCACGGTGCCGCCCATGCTGTGTCCCACCAGCACGAAGCGCTCGAGGCCCAGGGCATCCGCCACGGCGGTCACGTCGGCGGCGAGCGATGAGACGGCGTAGTCGCCGTCGGACGGCGGGTCCGACCGACCGTGGCCCCGCAGGTCGAGCGCCACGGCGCGGCGTGCGGCCCGCAGGGGCGTGAGCTGCGCCGCCCACTGCGTCGTGTTCCCGGCGAGCGAGTGAACGAACACGACGGGCAAACCGCCCACGCCGCCATCGTCCACGTGGAGCGCCCCCGCGGCACCGCGGATGCGGCTCATGCGCCCGTAATCTGCTCGAACCGGTCCTGCACCCGGCCCGCCAGCCGCTCGCTCTCCTCGAACTTCTTCTGCGCGTTTGCGAGGTGTGCGCCCACGGTTTCGAACGCGGCCCAGAACGCGTCGAATTGCTGGCGCAGGCCGCCCAGCCGCTCCTGGATCTCCCGGGCCTGGCGCTCCACCTGCATCCCCTTCAGGCCGTGGAGGATCACCAGCAAGTAGGCGTAGAACGTGTGGGGCGATACGGGAATCACGCGCCGCCGCATGGCGTGGCCCAGCACGCTCTTCGCGTCCGCGGGATCCTCGGCGCGCAGCACAGCCTCGTAGTACACGTTCTCGGCGGGGATGTACATCAGCGCGAAATCGTAGGTGCCCTCATCGGGGCGGATGTACTTGTCGGCGATTTCATCGATCCGGTCCTTCAAGGAGCGCGCGAACGCCCGCCGCTCGCGTTCCGCCTCGGCGCCGTCGACCGCGAGCATCCGCTGGCACGCCTCGAGCGGGAACTTCGCGTCCACGGCCACGAGCCGGTCGCCAAGCAAGAGCGCCGCATCCACTCGTTCACCGGACTTGAACACATGCTGCATCTCGTAGTGCGACGCGGGGAGGATCTGGCGCAGCAGCTCTTCCAGCCACATCTCGCCGATCGTGTCGCAGCTTCGGCACCTGCAGGAGCTGCTGCACCTCGGTCACCGTGGCGCCCATGGTCTCGAGCCGCCTGGTCGCTTCGCTCAGCGCACCGAGCCGCTCGCGCACGTCGGAGAGCAGGCTCGCCTGGGCGGCGCTGCCCTGCGCCAGCGCCTTCGGCACCTCCTGCTGTGCCGCCACGAGCTGATCGAAGCGGGCGCGCAGCTCGATCAATTGTTGCTGGATGAGGGACGCCGCGCGCCCGCCCCCGGACTGGCGGAACAGCGCCAGGACGATCAGGACGACGAGGACGGCGAGCGCGATCGCGACCGCCGGCGGCATTCAGCCCAGCCTCACCATGGAGCACGTAATCTAGGTGCGGTAGGCTCGAATCCGCTCCCCGGCTCCCGTGGCGCTGGCCTGATGCAGCGCGGTGCTCGCGTGCTCGAGCAGACTCGCGGGCTCGATCGGCGTCGCGTGCTGGTCCGCGACGGCCTCGTACCCGGCTCGCACGCGCAGCCTCGGCAGGCCGACGGGCCGTGGCCCGGCGGTCTCGAGCATCTGGGACAGCCGCTGCGCCATTCTGACCGCGCCCTCGGGAGGGGTCGCAGGCGCCAGCACCGCGAATTCTCCCTGGCCCAAGCCGCCGATGACATCGGACGCGCGGCCGCGTGTCTGCAGGATCTCTGCGGCGTAGCGGGCCGCCACCGGTAGCCGCGCGGCGGCCGAGGCCTTGGCGACGGGCTCGAGATCGATCGCCAGCGCCACGCAGGCGACCGGCGCGTGACGGCGGAACGCCTCCGACGTGAGCTCGCGCGCCCGCCGCTCGAGCCCGCGCATGGTGTAGAGCCCGCTCGCCGGGTCCACGGCGCTGTCTTCCAGCGTGCGGTCCATCTCGAGCTTGAGCCGAGCCATGACGTCGAGCTTCAACAGCAGCTCTTCCCGATTCAGGCTCACGCTCAGGTAGTCCCACGCCCCCGCCGCGAGCGCGGCGAGGCGCTGCTGCCTGGTGGCGGGGGCCGAGGTCAGCATGATGATGGGGGCATTCCAGGGAACCGCCGAACTGCCCCGCAGGGTGCGGCACAGGCTCACGCTGTCCACGTCCCGGAGGTTGGCATCCATGAGAATGACGTCCGGCCCGAGCCCTGCGACCCGGTTGGACAGCTCCCGCCCGCTCGACACCGCCACGACGCGGTATCCGAGGGGCTCAAGCATGCTGCCGAGCGCGCGGGTGAGCGACGTGTCGGCGTTGCCGAGCAGCACGATCGGGGGTCGGCTGAAAGGGGCGCGATGAGGCAAGCGCGTGCTCACCGAAGGGAATGTGCGGACGCGCGGAGCCGGCAAAACCGGGCAAAACCCTAGATGTGCCCGGGAGAAGACCCGGGTTAGGGAGTGATCAAGCCTTCACGGATGGCGTAGCGGACCAAGCCGGCGACATCGTGGACGTTCAACTTCTTCATCACGCGCGCGCGGTGAAACTCGGCCGTCTTGGGCGTGATCGCGAGCAGCGCGGCGACTTGCTTGGTCGACTTACCCTCAGCCACGAGCTGCACCACCTGGCGCTCGCGGGAGGTCAGCCGGCCGCGATCCTCCGCGGCAGCGGCCCGGCAGGCATCCACGACGGCTTGGGACACGCCCGCCCCCACATAGAACCCGCCGCGCGACACCTGCTCGACCGCGTGGACGAGATCCTCGGCCGCCTGCGTCTTGAGCACGAACCCCCGGACACCCGCGTGCACCGCCTGCGTCACCAGGCGCTCCTGCTCGAGCGCCGTGAGGAGCACGATCTGGGTCTCGGGGCACGTGTCGGCGATCTGGCGCGCGGCGTCGATGCCGTTCAGGAGCGGCATCATGATGTCGAGCACCGCGACATCCGGCTGGAGCTGTCGCGCTGCCTCGGCCGCCGCCCTGCCGTCCGAGGCTTCGGCCACAACCGTCACCCCGTGCCGCTCAAGCAACGCGCGCACGCCTTGCCTGAGCATCTCGTGATCATCGGCCAGTATGACCCGCAGGGACACCTGTTCCTCCGGTAGTCTGCTCTTCTCCTATAATAGTTAGTCTTCATGCATGCCGTCCAAGCCGCCGCGCCTCTCCAAGTCGCGCTACCTCGCCGGTCTCCAGTGTCACAAGCAGCTGTGGTGGCGGGTACACGAGCCCGAGGCTCCGGAGCTCTCCCCCACGCCGGGACAGCAGAACCTGTTCGCGCAAGGGCGTGCCGTGGGCGAGTGCGCCCGGGGCCACGTGCC
>JBGPDL010000038.1:0-26889 GCA_041482275.1 Gemmatimonadota bacterium
AGAGCCGACGAGGAGCCCTAACCCGCCGCCGGCCGGAACTCTGATCAGGAGATGACGATGACCCGCACTGCCAGCGCCGCACGCCTCTATTCCACCAAGAACGATCTGCCAGAAGCCAGTCGACTGGAGGTGGCCCGGCTGCTCAACCAGCGTCTCGCCGACTGCATCGACCTGCAGACGCAGTGCAAGCAGGCGCATTGGAACGTGAAGGGGCCGACGTTCATCGCCCTTCACAAACTGTTCGACGAGATCAACGCCGCCGTCCTGGAGTACGTGGACCTGATCGCCGAGCGGGTCGTGCAGCTCGGCGGCATCGCCGAGGGCACCGCGGCCGTCGTCGCGGAGCGCTCCACGCTCATCGACTATCCTCTCGCGCTCTCGACGGGCGCGGAGCACGTGGCCGCCCTCTCGGACGCGCTCGCCGCGTTCGGCCGTACGGTCCGGGTCGGCATCGAGGAGATGAACGACCTCGAGGACGCCGACGGCGCCGACATCCTGACCGAGATCTCTCGCGGCGTGGACAAGTGGCTCTGGTTTGTAGAAGCGCACCAGCAGGGCACGACCTGATCCGTGGCGCTTCTCACCCCGCCCGTCGGCCCGCGCGACCACGCCTCAGGGACCGCGGACGCGCCCGTGACGCTCGTGGAATACGGCGACTTCGAATGCCCGTTTTGCGGCGCCGCGTACCCCGAGCTGAGGCGCGTGCTGCGGGAGCTCGGACCCAAGGTTCGTTTCGTGTTTCGCCACTTTCCCTTCAGCGAGCAACACCCGCACGCCCAGCATGCCGCGGAGATCGCGGAGGCGGCCGCCGCTCAAGGCAAGTTCTGGGAGATGCACGATCTCTTGTACCAGCGGCAGCCGGCGCTCGCCGACGACGACCTAATGGCCTACGCGCGCGAGCTGGGGCTCGATGCGGACCGGGTGCGGCGTGACCTTACCGCCCACGTCCACGCGGCGCGGGTGCGCGAGGATTTCTTGAGCGGCGTGCGGAGCGGTGTGAGCGGCACGCCCAGGTTCTTCATCAATGGGCGCCCCCACGAAGAGCCGGGAGATGCGAGAACGCTCGCCGCCGCGCTCCGGCGAGCCCTGTAGCGAGGAGCACCGAGCATGGACGACGACGAAGAGGTCAACTCGTCCTGCTCTCAACCCCCGGCGCTTCCTCGGGCGGTCGCACCGTCACAAGCGCCCGGTAGAGCAATAGGTCGTATACGACCTTCAACGTCCCGGCGATGAAGAACGGCAAATCGATGAGGGGGGGCCGCGCGAACATAAGTCCCGCAAACACGGGAGCAAGCGCCGCACCGGCCGTGCGAGCCACGCCCGTGACCCCCGCCGCGGCCGACCGCTCTTCCGGCCGCACCACCGCCATGGTGTACGACTGCCTGGTCGGGACGTCCATCTGACTGATGCTGAAGCGTGCCAGCAGCACGAGGATGGCGAGGGGAAGGTTCGGCATGAGCGGCACGAGAATGAGCAGAAGGTTCGACGGCAGGTGCGTGAATACCATGGTCTTGACGAGGCCGAAGCGCGACGCCAGTCGGGACGCGAGCAACGCCGAGATGCCGGCGAGCAGGTTCGCCCAAAAGAAGATCACGCCGAGCGTTCCAGGGTTCACGCCGAACCGGAGGTAGAACCAATAGGCCGCGAAGCTCTGCACCACAAAGCCGCCGGCAAAGGCGTCGAGCGCGAACAGGCCCGACAGCTTGAGCACCACGTCGCGTGAGCGGCCGATCCCGAACAGTGTCTTGATGGTCGGGCCGGCGGCTTCGGCTCCCGGCACACGCACCTCGGCGGCAGGAGAAAGCCTGGTGAAGCAGAAGCCCAACACGACGCCCAGCGCGGCGTACAGCAGTACGACCACCCGGTAGCTTTCGAGCGGCGGGAGCGTGGTCCGCTGCAGCAGTTGCGAAAGCATCCCTCCACAAAAGGCGCCGGCCGCGGTCGCGAACGAGCCGGCAAGCGTGTACCACGCGAACACCGCCGTTCTCACCTCGTTGGGAACGACCTGGGACAGCGCGGCCTGCTCGATCGAAAGGAAGGGCCCCACCTCGTTGCCGCTCGGACTGATCACGCCGATCGTCCCCGCGATGATCAGGAACATGAAATTCCGCGTGGACGCGAAGGCCAGGCCGGCGGCCGCCATGAGTCCGGCGCCGATGACGAGCATCCGCCGCCGCCCGATGCGATCGGCTCGCGTCGTCAGGTAAAGCGAAACTACCGTATCGCCGGCGAGTGTGAGGGTGAGCAGCATGCCGGTTTGGGATGCGCTCAGGCCGAGGCTGGTCAGATAGAACACCAGCACCACCGAGAGCAGGCCGTACGCAAACAGGCGTGTGGACCGGGTGAGGAAGAGCAGCCACCCGTCCCGCGTCAGAACGCGGAGCACCGTGGGCGTCGGTCGCGCCATCATCTACGGCGTGAGCCGATGATCCACTTTGACGACGAAAGCGCCGTTCAGCGGCCGGGACAGGGCGCGCGCGTCGGGGAAGCGGAACCGGGAGAGCGGATCGGTGGTGTACCCCGAGTTCCACACCAGAAAGACGTCGTCCCCGATCACCGGGATCCAGTGGAACCGCACGTTGAAATCGACGCGCTCGCTTTCATTGTCGTACTGAACGAACGCGAGCACGCTCGTGCGGGGATTGAAGTCGTATTCCAACCGGCTGGCCGACAGCACGGCGGTGAAGGCCCCGACCGGCAACCGCGCCGTCGTCCGAATCAGATCGCTGCTTAGCACCACGTGGCCGCCGCCGCGCCACGCCGCCGTGAGCTCGAGGTCGGTGCTGTGGCCGCCGTAGAACCCGCCCCAATTCGCGAACGCCCCGAAGCTCAGGGACCGGCCCGGGTTCATGAAGTACTGCAGCTCGTAGCGCGACCACCAGTAGCGGCCGGGCTCGATCACGACGCCCCGGAAGATGTCGAACGGGTCGGTGGGCGCGTCCATCAAGCGCTGGACGTTGACTTCGAAGTGATCGCCATTCTGGCGGTCGCCCCCGAGCACCCGCCACTCGAACCAAGCGGTCTGCCAATCGGCGCTGCGGAGGAGTGAACCCGTCTCGTTGGCAATGATGTCCCAGCTCGGGATGGGGAACGTGAAGTCGAGCTGCCGAATCCCCAGCACGCCTGGCCGCGGCATGAAGTCCACGTGCCCCGTCGTCTCCCAGATCCCGGTGCGACGCACGAATCCAAGCGGCGGCGCGAAGCCCGACGCGATGCGGTACAGCGAGACGAAGTTGTCGAAGCGGTCGTTCGGGTTGTCGGTGGAGAGCCGCCACGCCACGGGAGTTCCCGGCGCACCCGGTGTCTGGCTGGCCGCGATCCAGACCTTGGGCTCGAGGTTGGCCCCGTGGACGAGGAGCGGCAGGTCGAGGTCCAAACCCCCCGCGCGCGCGACGCCTTGACCGTGGGATCCCACGCGGAGCGTCGCCATGGCGCCGACGTAAGACCGGTCGAACAGGTCATGCTGCACGCGCACGACGGCGTCGTTAGCGCTCTCTCCCCCACCGGCTTGAGCGTCGAGCAGGCCGACCTGCCACGGACCGAGCCGCCCGTATACCCGTCCGCCGGCGAGGATCGGGACGGGGGCCCCGCTCGTGTCGAGCCCGACGCGGCGCGAGTAGAAGAGCTGCACCTGGCCCGGGGTCCCGAGGTCGAGCCCACCGCTCGATTCGAGGAAGAACTGGCGCTTCTCGGGAAAGAAGAAAGGAAAGCGGGTGAGGTTGATCACCTGCTGATCGACTTCCACCTGTGCGAAGTCGGTGTTGACGGTGAGATCTGCGGTCAACGTCGGGGTGATGCCCAGCTTGGCATCGACGCCGGCTTTGCCGCCCAGGTAGCCGCCCGTCCCCCGATTGCCAACGCTGTCGTGCTCGGTCTCCACGGCACGGCCGAGTGCGTACGGGTACAGCTCGAGATCGTGGGCGCGGTGCAAATCGCCGAGGTCGGTGATCGATCCTTCCTTGTCCAAGCGGTAGAACCCCTGCGCCCGGCCGTACGAGCGCCACAGGTCTTCCTCGTTCTTCCGGCGGATGAAGCGCCGGACATTGAACCCGAACTCGGTGTGCGTTCCGGCATGAAAGCGCAACGCGAGGAACGGAATGCGAAACTCGGCCGTCCATCCGGCGGTGTCGCGCGAGACGGCGACGTCCCAGACGCCGTTCCAGTCTTCGTTCAGGTTGTCGACGCCCGAGAACTGCGCGTCCCACATCGCCCCGTTCGGGTTGCTGCCGAACACGAAGGCGCTGCGGCGGTCGTCGAAGCTGTCGATCAGAAGCCGGACATTATCGTCGCTCGAGAGATCGGCATCCCGGCGGAGCTGGCTGGCCCGCACGCCCCGCACGTCCGAGTCGTAGCAGCGCACCGCGATGTAGAGCGCGTCGGCGTCATGCGCCACCCTGATGACCGTCCGCTCCGTGGCAGGGGATCCCTCGATCGGCTCACGCTGGCGCAAGTCGTCGATCGAGTCCGCCGTCCTCCAGAACGGCTCGTCGAGCCGGCCGTCGAGCGTTACCGGCCCCGGGATCGGTGTGGTGCGGATCGTGGCGGAGCTCGCCGGTCCGGCTCCGGAGGCCGCGCGCCCCTGTTGGGCGGTCCCCGTGCGGGTGAGCACGCTGATCCCGGCGAGCGCGAGGGCGACGCGCCTCTTCACGGGTGCTTCAAGTCATCGGGTGAGCGTAGCCACATTCAGGTGCGCCCAAATGACGCGGGAGTAACGGAAGACCGCCGGGACGCACGCCAGGTGCACCGCCACGACGCCGGCGGCGGCCGGGTGGCAAGCGGCATGGCGCCGATAGCCGTCTTACTTCACCGTGAACGTGACCGTGTCCGCGACGAGCGGGTTCAAGGGGATGTGCCTCCAGTCCGCCACGACCGCGATGACCCGGTGCCGGCCGGGCGTGAGGGAATCGAGCACAAACTCCGTCTGCCCCCGGCCGAGGTGATAGATCCCGGGCGTGCCCTTCGGAATCGTGTCGTTGATCCACGTCAGGTCGTGATCCACGAACAGGTGATGGTGTCCCGTGCCGCGCTTCTCGACGTTCGCGGGGACGATCCGCACGCCGGTCGCCCGGAGCCTGATCTTCACCGGTCCGGTCACCGTCGCGCCATTGACCGGCGACGCGATCTTCACGGTGGCGCGCTTGGTCGCTTGGGCGTGTGTGGCCGCCGGGACCAGCGCAGCGGCGCACAACGCCAGCGTAACCTCTCGAATCCACGTTCTCACGGTCGTCGGCCTCCTCTCGAGTCGTGAACTTACGGACACTGTGCGGTGGCTCACAAGGTCAGTCCGGCGACGGGGAACTTCCGCCGCGGCGGCTTCGTTAGCACTGTTATTGCCGTCCTGGAGGCGTCATGTCCATCCGACCCATCAAGCGCATCGTTCAGTCGCAACCCACCATCGAGGGCGCGGGTGTGAAGCTGCGCCGGGCGTTCGGCTTCGGCAACACCGGTGAGTTCGACCCCTTCCTTTTGTTGGACGACTTTCGCAACGACCACCCGCAGGACTATCTCGCGGGATTCCCGTGGCACCCGCATCGCGGGATCGAAACTATCACCTACGTCTTGAGCGGCACCGTGCAGCACGGCGACAGCCTGGGCAACCGCGGTTCGCTCGGCGCGGGCGACGTGCAGTGGATGACGGCCGGCAGCGGCATCCTGCACCAGGAAATGCCGCAGGGCGACCCCAAAGGCCGGATGCACGGCTTCCAGCTGTGGGCGAACCTCCCGGCTTCCCTCAAGATGACCGCACCCCGCTACCAGGACATCGCTGCGGGCGCGATCCCCGAGGTGACCGACGACGACGGCACACGGGTGCGCGTCATTTGCGGCAGCTTCTGGGGCAAGACCGGCCCGGTCGAAGGAGTGGCCGCCGATCCCCGCTACGTGGACGTGTGGGTGCCGCCCGGTCGGCGCAAGACGCTCCCGGTCGAATCGTCGCGCCACGCCTTCGCCTACGTCTTCGAGGGCAGCGGCAGCTTCCGCGACGCGTCGGCCCCCCGTGGCGTGACCACCGAGTGGGTGGGCAGCGCGGGCGAGGCCGCTCGGGACGAAGCCGGCAATCGCTCGCTGGTGCTGTTCGACTCAGGCGACGAGATCACCGTCCAGGCCGGCGACGCCGGGATCCGGTTCCTGCTGGTCTCGGGCCGGCCGCTCGAGGAGCCCGTGGCCTGGCACGGGCCGATCGTGATGAACACCGAAGCAGAGCTGCGGCGGGCCTACGCGGAGCTGCGGGACGGCACGTTCATCAAGGCGGCGGGGGCAGGCGGCGCGGGCCGCTAGCTCAGGTCTCCTTTTTCCGGCGCCGCTGTTTTTCCCCTTTGGCGCCGGCGACCACGACGCGGTCGCGGCCCTCGGCCTTCGCCTGATACATCGCGGCGTCGGCGCTCGCGATCAGCTCCTCCGGCGTGTCGCCATGCGACGGGTACTCGGCCGCGCCGATGCTCACCGAGAGCCGCCCGCCCTCGAACGCTTCCGCCGCGACGCGAGCCCGAACGCGCTCGGCCACGATCGCCGCCGTGGCGAGTGTCGTCTCGAGCAGCATCACGAGAAACTCCTCGCCGCCGTAGCGTGCCACCGAGTCCACCCCGCGCGTCGTCTTCCGTAAGACCTCCGCGATCTTCACGAGCGCCGCGTCCCCCGCCAGGTGCCCGTGCGTGTCGTTGTATTGCTTGAAGTGATCGACGTCCACGAGCAGCACCGCGAACGTGCGCCGCAGGCGCCGCGACCGCTGCACCTCGTTGGCGAGCGTCCCGGTCAGATGGCGCCGGTTGTAAAGCCCGGTGAGCGCATCGGTGACGGAGAGCCGCTCCAGCTCCCCCTGCCCCTCCCGCTCCCGCACGCGGGTCACGAGGTTCTTGAACACCTGCGTCAGGTAGCCGACCTCGCCGCCGCCGCCGCTCGGGAGTTCCGCCGAGAGGTCTCCCGCGGCCACCTTGGCCGCGGCACTGGTCAGGCGCCCGAGCGGGCGCACGATGAGCAGTCCCAACGCGTACGCGACCAGCCCCATGCCTGCGAGCAACGCGGCGAGCACGAGCGGCGCGACCAGCCCCGGCCCGCCACCCAACGCCTGCGCCCGCGGCAGCTCGACCACCGCCGCCCAGCGGAGCGGGGGCACGCGCCGCGCGGTGCCCAGTTCCTCCTGTCCGTCGGCGCGCTTGTACTCCGCGATGGCGCCTTCGTTGTCGAGCAGCGCTTGCATCGTCGCGTCCGGGAGCTTCGTTCGCATGAGCTCGGCCGAGCTGACGCGCGAGCGGAGGACCAGGCGGCCCTGGTCGGTCACCACGGAGACGTCGCCCCCGTCGCCCGGCGACAGGCGCTGCAGCATGTCCGCCACCGAGCGCAGATTGACCTTCGCGGTGAGTGTGCCCTGGAACCGTCCGTCCGCCTGGCGGATCGGGACGGCGAGCGTGATCGCCGCCTTGCCGGCGCCAGCGTCCCAATACGGTTCGCCCACGAGCGCATCGCCTGTCCGCAGGCCGCTCAGCCGGTCCGGCGAAAACTGCACGCCGCTCATCCGGCCGCCGCTCGTCGCCACCACGCGTCCGTGCGCGTCGCTGATCAGCAGCGCCTCGCAGTCGGCGCAACGCTCGCGCACCACCCCGAGATAGTCGCGCAGCCGGCCGGAGGCCTGCGCGCCGTTTCCCTCGATCCTGGTCAGGTTCTCCGATACCGCGAACGCGCTCGCCGCCACCCGCAAATCGTGCAGGCGCTCGGCGAGCCACTGGTCGAGCTCCCAGGCCGCCTCGGCGCCGGCGCGGCGCAGCTCGAGGGTCGCACGGTCGCTCTGCGAGCGCCGGCTCTGCCGGTAGGCCACGATGGTGGTCGTGAGCGTGGGAACGAGCGTCGCCAGCACCGCGAACACCAGGATCTGGCTCCGGATGCTGTCGAGGTGCAGCGCGCGCAGCCGGTGCGCGACGGTCTCCTCCCAAACGCTCACCGCAAGTCCTCCCGTCGGGCTACAGCAAGATTCCCTGCCGGACGCATCCGGCAAGGGTGAACGCGCGATTCGCTACGGCACCACCGGCAGCACGATGTGGGACGGCCGCGACGGAGAGCAGTACACCCGCTCGGTGGCCTTGATGTAGTCGCCTGCCCTCGCCCGGTAGATGCTGGGCACGAACTGCTGCGGATTGCGGTCGATCAACGGGAACCAGGTCGACTGCACCTGCACCATCAGCCGGTGTCCCTTGAGAAACACGTGATCGCGATCGCGCAGGGGGATGTTCCACTCGACGGCCGTATTCGCCGGGAGCGGCCGCGGGTGCTCGTTGCTCGTGAGGTAGCGACCGCGGCGGATCTCCATCGCGATCGGCAGCTCGTAGCCGTTCACGGAGCGGGCGTACTCGCCCGGCCGGGGGCCGGCTTCGGGGTGCCAGGCGTTGGGCTGCGCATCCTCGGGATACACGTCGATCAGCTTGACGACGAAGTCGGCGTCCGTTCCGGAGGTCGAGGCGAACAGGTCGGCCGCCACCGCACCGGTGATCGTGAGGTCGCGTTCGAGCGGCGCGCTCGTGAACGTCAGCACGTCGGGTCGCCCGTCGACGAAGCGCTGGTCCGCTACCTCCCAGGTGCGCCAGTCGCCGCCGGGATACGTGGGCGAGATTGGACGCTGCCGGTAGGGCACGGGGTTCGCGGGGTCGGAGACGTACTCACGGTACTGCCCCGCTCGGGGAGGGTCGAAGGACAGCGTGCCGTCGGCGTGGAGATACAGGTTTGTGGCCTTAGCGTCCTGGGGCGGCCAGGCGGAGTACGTCCGCCAGCGGTTCGCCCCCGACTGAAAGGTGGTCGCCTGCCAGGCCGGCTTCTCCCCCCGCCCATGAAGATAGTAGCGGAAGAACGGGGCCTCGATCGTCTCGCGAAACTCGCGCGCCGTTTCGTGACCGCCGAGCGCGATCAGTCCGATGCTGTCTCCCTTGGGTGCCCGCCACTGGCCGTGATACCACGGGCCCGCGACCATGAAATTCGTGCGGTCGGGATCGTGCTCCGCGGCGTGGCGGAAGATCTGCCACGGGCCCCACGGATCCTCCTGATCCCAGAAGCCCGCCACGTTCAGGTTGGGGACCGTCGAGGCGTGGAGCTGGCGGATCCACGCCTCTTTCTTCCAGAACTCGTCGTAGTCCGGGTGCGCCACGACGTCGTTCCAGTAGGGAATGGAGCCGTGCAGGTAGCGGTCGTTGATGTTCGCGAGTGGGCCGAGCGCGAGATACCAGGAATACGTGTCGTATGTCTCGAACGCGAAGTTGGTGTTCTTGTACTTGTCCGCCTGCTCGAGCACGGCGTACTCGAACGCGTAGCTCTCGCGCAGCGCGCCGTAGCGGTGATCGTCGTCGTTCATCCACTGGTCGACGGGAGACGCCTGCTCGCTGATCGCCTTGAGCGCGGGGTGCGGATGCAGCAGCGCCAGGGCGGCCGTGAGCCCGTCGTACGACACCCCGAACATGCCGACGGTGCCGTTATTCGGCACGTGCTTCACCAGCCAGTCGATGCTGTCGTACGCGTCGGTCGTCTCGTTCGTCGCCGTCGAGTCGGCGAGGTCGACCTGCGAGCTCAGCTTGAAGACTCCTTCCGACTTGAACCGTCCCCGCAGGTTCTGGATCACGAAGATGTAGCCGTCCTGCGCGAGCTCCTTGATGCCCAGGGGGATCTGTGCGGGCGGCTGGTCGGGCACCCCGTACGGCGTGCGGCGGAACAAGATCGGCAGCGGCCCGGTCTTGTCGACCGGCGTCAAGATCACGGTTTGCAGACGCGCGCCATCACGCATCGGGATCATCACTTCCTGGAACGTGAAGGCCGGCTGCGGCGGCGCCTGCTGCGCCCGAGCGTTGGCGGCCACGCAAAGCGTAGCGACGACCGAGAGACCGTGGCGCATCGACCCTCCGGAAAATGGTCGCGAGAATCATCTTGCCGGGCACACTAGATTGGGGCATGCGTCACCGAACCGCAATCGTGTGGGCGGCCGCGATCGCTGCGGGAACCGCCTGCCGCGCGGGTGTGAACTACACCAGCCTCTCCGGGCCGCGTTACATCGGCGCTGTGACACCGGCTCCACATGCGGCGGCTCCGCCCGCCACGATTCGCCTCGTCACCTTCAACGTCCAGTTCGCGCGCGAGATCGACTCGGCCATCGTGCTACTCCAGTCGGCCGCGGCGCTCGCGCACGCCGACATCATCGCGCTGCAGGAGATGGATGCCTGGGGAACGAGCCGCATCGCCGACGCCCTGGGGATGTCGTACGTGTACTATCCCGCCACGGTGCACCCCGCGACGGGGCGGGACTTCGGCAACGCGATCCTGTCCCGCTGGCCGATTCAGGACGCCGAGAAGGTCATACTACCGCACCTCGCCCGCTTCGGAAAAACCGAGCGCATCGCCACGGCCGCGACCCTGCTCATCAACGGCGTGCTGGTGCGGGTGTACAGCGTTCACCTCGCCACCCAGATCGGAGCGGGGCCGGGAGCCAGGCGGGATCAAGTGCGCGCCGTCCTGGCCGACGCGGTTGCCTACCCGCGCGTCATCGTGAGCGGCGACATGAACAGTCATGGAATCGGCGAGGAGTTCCGCGCGGCGGGGTACGCCTGGCCGACCGAGCACAACGCGCATACCGAGCACTGGTGGAATTGGGATCACGTGTTCCTGCGGGGGCTCGCGCTGCGGGACGGTGCGAGTATGGGCGTGGTCCGCCACAACCGCCACGCGAGCGACCATCGCCCCGTGTGGGCCGTGGTGGCCTTGTTCGCTCCAGAGGCACCGTGACCGCCATCTGACATGGCTCCACATCGCCTTTCTGTGCGCCGTGGCGATCATGCCGTTCTCCACGAGCTTGTTGGCCGAGTTCACCGCTCGTCGGACCGCGCTGCTTGCCTACGGGGGGAACATCCTGATCCCGAGGCCGGTGCAGTACGGCAGCTCGGCGTATGCGAGCCGGGCACGCGTGGTGAAGCTCGACCTGCCACCGGACGTGGTCGCCGCGATCTGCCGGCGCATCGTGATCGCGCAGTCGCCGAACACCGTCACGCCCACGGGCATGTCCCCGGTCCTGTTCCGCTCCCGTCAGCGCCGCTCGCGCGGCGTGCGCTGCGGGGGAATCGGCAGCGTGACCTTGAACGTGGTGCCGCGGCGCAGCGTGGAGTCGACCTCGACACGACCGCCGAACATCTCCTCGGTGATCTGGCGTACCACGATGAGCCCCGTGCCCGAGCCCGAGCCGAACTCCTGCGTCGTAAACCCCGGCTCGAAGATCCGCTCGACGTGCTCGGCCGCAATGCCCACGCCGTCGTCCTGCACCGCCAGACGCAGCGTGTCGCCGGCTTGCCCCAGCGTGACCACGACCGGCGTCTTCCGTTCGTGCGACGCCGAGACGGCGTTGCGGATCAGGTTGGTGAGCACCTGGTAGAGCGCGTTGGGGTCCCCCTGAAGAAACACGCCGCTCAAGGCGATGACACCCTGCAGCGCGATGCCGTGCCTGCGTGCCAGCGGCCGCTCGAGCGCCACGCACGACCGCACGACCTGCGCCGCGTCGAACCGCTCCGAGCGCGCCAGTCCCCCGCGGGCCCGGTCCTGAATCGAGCGCAGGAACGCGATGGCCTGGTCCATGCCTTCGGCGACACCGGCCAGCTCCTCCAGCAGCTCCGCGCGGAACGCCGGGTCGAGCGCGTCCGCCGAGCGCACCAGCTCCACCGACAGATCGAGACCCGCGAGCGCCGCCGTCAGCGGATTGGCGACCTCGTGGGCGATCACGCTGGGCTGACGCACGAGCTCGGCCAGGGCGTCCGGCTCCGCCAGGCGGGGTCGAGGCGCGGGCTGGTCGACGAGACCGAGACAGAGGCCGGCCAGCTCGAGGGTGATCCGCTCGCGGCTGCGGCGCTCGACGCCGTCGGGCGGCGGCGCCGCGGGCTGCTTCCGGACGGGCGCCACACACCACGGCCCGCCGCCGTTCAACCGGCACCCCACCCAGCGGCTTCCCTGGATGATCGAGGCGCCCCAATGGTGGAGGGTCTGATCGAGGTCGAGGGCCGTGTCCTGGGGCGTCGCGTCAGCCGCGCTAGTCAGCACGGGCGACACCTCAGCCCGGGAGGACACCTCCCACAACGTGACCGCACGCCCCTGCAGCGCGATACTCGCCTGGCGTAACACCTCGCTGCGGCGCCCCTGCATCAGGTCCAGAGCCGTATGGTCTCCATGACGAGTAAGGAAGGAACGATGCAGCCGACCGAAGCTGCACATACTGCACTCCCCCCTGGTACAACGGTACGAGAAGCCGCCTGGCCTCGATAGGGCGTTTTTGCGGCACCGACGGGTCGGAATGCGGCAGCGACGGCCGGCCGAGCAAGCTTCACTCGCCCTTTTCGGGCGCACATTGCCCCGCCAGCCGCAGCTGCTGCTCCGGCGTCGCGGCGCCGAGCGCCTGGTGCAGCAAGGCGCAACCCTCGCCCTGGATCGGGCCGATGGCTACGGCCGCTTCGAACATGCGCGCCGCACGGGCAGGGGCGCCGCCCGCCAGATACGCGCGCGGCTGGTAGAACGCGAGCCACACGTGGGTGCGGGCGAGCAGTCGCCGCGCGCTCGCCGCTTCCAGGCTGTCGCCGCGCTCGACGGTCCGCTGCAGCTCGGCGATGTGGAGCCGGCGCATCAACGATTCGAGTGGCGGCGGCTCCCGCTGCGATCGCTCCCACTCGAGGGTCTTCAAGAGCTCCAGCCCTTGGTGCTGGTCGTGCTCGGCGAGCTGGTGCGCTTCGCGCTCAAAGCGGACCACGGCCGGGTCGCGGCGCAGCTCGGCGGCACGGGCCGCGGCGGGGCCCGCGGCGGGCCAGCGCGCGTAATCGCGGGCGATCGCTTCGTTCAGATGCAGCGCTTCCTCCCAGTGGCCCGCGCCCTCGAGCTCGGCGGCCTGCGCCAGCTCCGCGTCGAGCCGGGCGCCCACCCACACCGAGTCGGTGGCGCGCAGTCCGCCCACCATCGCGCGCAGCTCCAGCCACTCGAGGGCGGCGCCGCAGATCGCGACGGGCGGCCAGCTGTGCGGCCCCTCGAAGGCGACCACCCGGTACGGCACCCGCGTGACGCCGAACCGCTCGGCCAGGGCGAAGACTTCTTCATAATTGAAGTCGCGGGTTCCGGCGGCTCCGAAGTACCCGAAGCTCGAATCGCCGGCGAACGCCGTTTCGGGCCCTCCCAGCTCGAACCCCACGGCGCCGCCCGCGGCGATCACGCCCGCGATGTTGCCGCGCAGCGTCACCGCGAACCGCAGCGCGACCCGCGCCGTGCCGGAGAAGCCGGCGAGGTACAGCCGCGACGGATCGATCGCGAGGCGCGTCTGGGCCGACGCGAGCATCGCGTTCATCGCGTTCACGTTCGGTTCCGGCGGACCGTCGCTCAACGTGTTGTAGGAGCTCATCACCACCCAGCCGATCCGGGCTGCGGCCTCCTCGAAGAACTTCAGCCCGACGAGCGCGCGTCCCCGCGGATCGAGCACGAACAGCACCGGCCAGCGTCGCTCGCCGCCGTAACCGGGCGGCAGGTAAAGGGCATACGCCTGCGCGGTGTCAGTGGTGCTCGTGACCCGCTCGACCACGTGACCGGGCAGCTGCGCCGCTCCGGGACGCGGCGTGAGCGACGCGCACCACAAGGCCACGAGCCACACGTGAGCCCGCTTGCATCGTTGGCCCGGCATCATGGGCGCCCGTGCGGGACAGCGGCGCGTTGACAACGCTCCTCGCATACTCAGATTCCTCCGCAACGCCGCTTGGGAGGTTCGGTGACACGCACTCTGCTCTGCACTCTCGTGCTGCACGCGGTGGGAGTCTTGCCGGGTCACACCCAGCGCATCCCTGTCCCTCTCATCCTCACCCCCGCCGCCTCCGCTCACACACCGTTCATCGCGCGCCAGACCGACCAGCCGGCCGCGTCCCGCGGCTCCGTGGGTCGCGCCATCGGGTTCGGCCTGCTGTTCGGCGCCGCCGGGTTCGTGGGTGGCGCGCTGCTGGGCGATGCCGCCTCCGACGAATGTGACAACGCCATCGGACGACGAGACGCTGCAGGCCGCGGTCCTCATCGCGATCCCGGTCGTGCAGCTGGGGACCACGGTATTCGTTGAACGCTCCACCGGACGGCGTTAGTCGCCGAGGCAGCCCACTCGGCGGGTGTTCGCTGCATTCTGACGGCCATTGCCCCGGGGCCGGACCCTAGCGGCGAAGCACCGCCCACAAGCTGACGACCCCGATCACTACACCGAGAGCGATCTTGGCGGCCGCTGCCGCCGCCCGTCCCAGCACCGCACCCCAGCCCGCCCCCACCGCCACGCCCGCCCGGCGCGACCGACTGTACTCGAAGACCGCCGCGCCGCCGAACGAACCGACGAACGCGCCGATCACGCTCCCGACGACCGGCACCGGGACCCCGACGACCGCTCCGACGAGCCCTCCGAGCAGCGCCCCCCAACCCGCCCGGCTCGATCCCCCGTAGCGCCGCGCGTACCGGAAGCCGAGCCAGCTCTCGACGATCTCGCCCACGAAGGCGAGACCCACGACGATCGCGATCATCGCCACGCTGACGGAGCGAAACTCCGTGAGCCAGCCGTAGGCGAGAAAGCCCGCCGCCATGACCCACAGTCCGGGCAAGCCGAGCGGCACGAGCAGCAGGCCCGCGAGCCCGCACACCGCCAGGACCAGCACCGCAGCCACGTCGGTCATGAGCGCCTCGGCCTCGGATACATCCGCGATACCCGGTCGCAACGTAGCTTCTACAGACGGCAGCCATCAAGCCGGCGATCCGTCCCGGTTGCGACACTTTCCACAGGGATACGATCCCGCCACATTGAGCCGATGACCCTGTTCCTGCTGCTTCGCACGCTGGCGGTCGCCGCGCCGCTCGCCCTCGGCGCCCCGCTCGACACGGCCACCTTCGCGGGTGGGTGCTTCTGGTCGATGGAACATCCGTTCGATCAGCTCGCCGGCGTCGTCTCCGTCACCGTCGGCTACATGGGGGGCCGCGTGAGCCAGCCGACCTACGAGCAGGTGTCCGCGGGCAGCACGGGGCACCTCGAGTCCGTGCGGGTCGTGTACGACCCCAGCAACGTCAGCTATGAGCGGCTACTCGACGCGTACTGGCACAACATCGATCCGATCACGCTCGAGGGGCAGTTCTGCGACTTCGGGCCGCAATACCACACCGCCATCTTCTACCGCGACCCGACGCAGCAGCGCCTGGCCGAGGAATCGAGGCGCCAGCTCGAGACCTCGGGGCGGTTTCACCGGCCGATCGTGACGGTGATTGTGCCGGCTGGCGCGTTCTATCCGGCGGAGGAGTACCACCAGCATTACTACAAGAAGAACCCGGCGCGCTACAAGCTGTACCGCTGGGGTTGCCGCCGCGACCGGCGGCTGCAGGAGCTGTGGGGAGCGAGCGCTCCCCCCGCCGAGCCGCAACCATGACGATGATTCGGACGCTCGGGCTCGCCTTCGCTCTCGCCGGCGTCGCCCGCGCCGGGGCGGCCCAAAACGCCGTGAAAGGATGGGATCCGATGCACTTCAAGAAGCTGGGCGACGCCGAGCTCCGGCGCACGCTGGCGCCCCTGCAGTACCAGGTGACCCAGCACGAGGCCACCGAACCGCCGTTCCGCAACGAGTACTGGGACAACCATCGTCCGGGGATCTACGTGGACGTGGTCTCGGGCGAGCCGCTCTTCAGCTCACTCGACAAGTACGACTCCGGCACGGGATGGCCCAGCTTCACCAAGCCGCTCGAGCCCGAGAACGTGCGCGAGCGCGTCGACCGCTCTCTGTTCATGGCGCGCACCGAGGTTCGCTCGGCCCATGCCGATTCGCATCTCGGCCACATCTTCGACGACGGCCCCGCGCCCGGCGGCCTGCGCTATTGCATGAACTCGGCGGCGCTCCGGTTCATTCCCGTCGAGCGGCTCGAGCAGGAAGGCTACGGGCGCTACCTCCCACTGTTCCAGACCGCGGCTCCCCAGCACCCCTCGCACCAGTAGCGCCCAACCCCCTTGGGGGTCACACACGACCGACGCGGAGCGCGAGCGGCCAGCTCACGGAGCGGACCGTCGCGGGAGGGCCCCAGGCGTGCGCGAGCGCGCGGCGGAACGCGCCGAACGGAGCGGGGCCTTCCGCCCGCTCGAGCGCTGCCACCGCGGACCACGTCCCCACGTAGCCGACGAGGTCCTCGAGCCGCCAGTCGAGGCGAATCTCGAGCGCGGGCGGGTCGATCTCCTGGAACGGGAACGCCAACGCACGCTACCCCTCGTCCACGTGCCGGCGCTCGGGCGGCCAATGCCGGCCGAGGACGTCCCGGTAGAACGGCTGGATGATCGCGTCCAGCTCGTCGCCGGTCGCGACCACGCCGTAGCCGATCACCGCGACAATCCCGCCGGGCCGGGCGACGCGCCGCACCTCCGCGTAATACGCAGGCAGGTCGAACCAGTGCGCAGCCTGGGCGGCGGTCGCCAGGTCCGCTGCGCCGTCCGGGAGACCGCTCGCCTCGGCTGGCGCGCAGCGGTACTCCACCCGGGGGTGTGGGATGGCCTGGGCGATCTGATCCAGGCTCGCATCGGTCGCTACCACGCGCTCGAACGGGCCGGCGAGCAAGCGCGACAGCTGGCCGGAGCCGCAGCCCGCGTCCCATACCACGTGCCGCGCCGGCGCGAGTCGCGCCAGCGAGTCGATCAGGGCCGCGGGGTAGGACGGGCGGTGTGCGGCGTAGGCGGCGGCGACCCGCGAAAAGTGATCGTTGAACGGCCCTGACGCGGTCACAGGTCGAGATCCCACGTCTCCGCCACGAGGCGTTTCCCGAAGCTGGTGTGACGCTCGCTGCGGACGAGGTGAAACCGCGCGGCCTGATACAGGCGGCGGGCGGCGCGGAGCTCGCTCTGGGTCCACAGCGTGAGTTTGCGGTACCCCGCCCGGCGGGCGAAGCCCACGCACTCGCTCACGAGACGCGTCCCCAGCCCCGAGCCGCGTGCCGACGGTTCCACCAGCAGCAGGCGCAGTTTGGCGACGGTGGGCGATTGCTTGACGACGAAGACGCAGCCGACGAGCTCGCCATCCCGCTCGGCGATCCAGCACCGCTCCCGCTTGGCATCGTAGTGCCGGACGAAGTGCGCCACGATCTCAGCCACCAGCGCCTCGAACTGCTCATCGTAGCCGTACTCCTGGGCGTACAACGCGCCGTGCCGCTCGACCACCCAGCCCAGGTCGCCGGGCCGCGGCGGTCGGAGCACGCAGGCCGCCGGCGGCTCCGGAGACTCTCCCAACACCTGCTCGATGGTGCGCATCGCCGCGATGAGGCGCCCCCGCGCGGCGGGCGACAGGTGGCGCAGCATCGCGGCCACCTCGGCGTCCGAGCGCGCATTGAGGGGCGCGAACACCTTGCGTCCCAACGGCGTGAGGGCCAGGTGGCTTTGGCGGCCGTCGGCCGGGGACCGCGTCCTGATGAGGAGCCCGCGCCTCTCGAAGCCGCGCAGGATGCGGCTCAGGTACCCGGCGTCGAGACGCAGCTCCCGGCCGAGCTCGGTGGCGGTGAACTGGTCGCGGTGCGCCAGCTCGTACAGCACGCGCACTTCTGTCAGCGAGAAGGGGCTCTTGTACGCTCCCTCACGCAGCACGCCGATCCGCCGGGTGTAGAACCGGTTGAAGCGGCGCGCCGCCTCCACCCGCCGTCCGCCCTCCCGCGGCGCCATGCCGCCAATGTCCGGGATGTACTTGACTCAGTCAAGTACTTTCTCCCGCCCCCGCCCTGCTTAGATTCCGCTCACGCCCATGGCCAATGCCTCGATCCGACCGCCCAAGAAGACCATCACCCCCGGCGCCTGGCAGGAGGCGCGGGCACTCATCTACGCGCACCGCGGCCGCCTGGGCCTCGGGCTGGCGCTGCTGCTCGTCAACCGGATGGCGGGCCTGGTCCTCCCCGCTTCCTCCAAGTGGGTGATCGACCGGGTGATCAACCAGCACCATCCCGAGCTGCTGGTGCCGCTCGCCCTCGCGGCGGGCGGAGCCACCGTGATCCAGGCGATTACCGGATTTGGCCTGGCGCAAATCCTCGGCGTCGCCGCGCAGCGCGCCATCACCGACATGCGGCGCACCGTGCAGGCCTACGTCCTGCGGCTGCCGATCAGCTACTTCGACTCGACCAAGAGCGGCATCCTGATCTCACGCATCATGACGGACGCCGAAGGCATCCGAAACCTCGTGGGGACGGGCCTCGTGCAGCTCGTGGGCGGGCTCGTCACCGCGGCGATCGCGCTCGGAGTGCTGTTCTACCTGAATTGGCGCCTCACGCTGATCGCGATCCTGATCCTCGGCTGCTTCGGGGGCGGGATGGCGTACGCGTTCGCCAAGCTGCGGCCGCTGTTCCGCGACCGCGGCAAGCTCAACGCCGACGTGACGGGCCGGCTGGGCGAGACGCTCGGCGGCATCCGCATCGTCAAGGCGTACCGCGCCGAGCGGAGCGAGCGGCTCGTCTTCACCCGCGGCGCCAACACGCTGTTCCGCAACATCGCCACCACCATGACCGGTATCTCCGCGGTGGGCGCGTTCGCCACGATCATCATCGGCGCGATCGGGATTCTCATGATTCTCGAGGGGGGGCGCGCCATCGTTTCGGGCCAGATGACGCTGGGGGATTTCTTCATGTACGGCGTCTTCATCGGCCTCGTGGCGCTGCCACTCATCAACATCGCGTCGATCGGAACGCAGATCACCGAAGCGTTCGCCGGGCTCGACCGCATCCGCGAGCTCCGCCGACTCGTCACCGAGGACGCGGAGGACGGGTCACGGGCCGCGCTCGCCGACGTGGCGGGCGACATCGCGTTCGAAGCCGTGACCTTCGAGTACGTGCCCGGTGCCGAGGTGTTGAAGCGCGTCTCGTTCCACGCCCCGGCGGGCTCCACCACGGCGCTGGTCGGCTCCTCCGGAGCCGGGAAGAGCACACTGATCAATCTCGTGCTCACGTTCAACCGCCCCAAGTCGGGACGGATTCTCGTCGACGGGCACGATCTCGCCACGCTGCGGCTCGCGGATTATCGCCGGCAGCTCGGGGTCGTGCTGCAGGACAACTTCCTGTTCGACGGCACGATCGCGGAGAACATCGCGTTCGCGCGGCCGCACGCAACCCGCGAAGAAATCAAGCAGGCGGCGCGTATCGCCCATTGCGACGAGTTCGTGCGCCGCTTCGAGCGGGGGTACGACACCGTCGTGGGCGAGCGCGGGGTGAAGCTGTCGGGTGGCGAGCGGCAGCGGGTGTCCATCGCGCGGGCGATCCTCGCCGATCCGCGCATCCTGATCCTCGACGAGGCCACGTCGAGCCTCGACTCGGAGAGCGAAGCGGCCATCCAGGACGGCCTCCGCACCCTGCGGCACGGCCGCACCACCTTCGTGATTGCTCACCGCCTCTCCACCATCCGCAGCGCGGACCAGATCCTCGTGATGGAAGGCGGCGAGATCGTCGAGCGCGGCACCCACACGGAGCTCCTGGCGAGGCACGGGCGCTATCGCCAGCTGTACGACAAGCAGTACCGGTTCGAGCAGGATCGGTTCGTGAACCCGGGCGAGGACTTCACCCCCGAGCCAGATGCGCCCGTCGCCGCTCCGCCGCTCACCCCGCCGGCGCGGCTGTGACGCCTACGCCGCGGTCATGCCGCGCGTCAGTACGTCGGCCAGTTGTCGACCCACGCGTTCGTGTAACCGACTAGCTGCCCCATCCTGGACAGCGCCTTGGCGACGTTGCACGAGTTGTAGTTGAAGCGCTTGGTACCGTTGCCGACGTCCCCCTGCGGCAGCGTCTGGCCGAGTTTCACGTTCAGGCCCGTGATGGTGGCCCCATCCACGCCGTTGTTGCCGTTCGACGTGAGGTTGTCCCCCACCAGCAGCACACCGTGCCAGGTCACGTTGCCGTTCATCGTCAGACTGCCCGTGACGATGAGCGTCCCCTGGCCGTCTCCGGGCAGTGTCCAGTTGCCGTTGATCTTGATGGTGGGCCAGTAGTTGGGATCGCTGAACGACGGCCAGGACCCCGGAGGAATCGTGACATCGGGTTGCAGCGCCGATCCGTTCGTGATCCCCGCCCAATCGACTTTCACCGAGTCGGCCATCTGGGCGGGCGTGGGGGCGACGTTCTTGACGGGCGGGTTTCCCTGCGGCGCCAGCCCGCCGCCGTTCTGGGTGTAGCCCGGGTTGGTCGGCACGGCGACGCCTGCGACCTGAGGCATCTTGCCGCATGCGTCCGTCCCGCCGGTCCCCATGCTGGACGCGCCGTTCTTGTGCAGGCCGCTCAGGCTGGTCCAGCTCGACAGCACGCTCATGGTCCCGGTCTGCCACACTGCGTACTCGGCGACGGTGCGCTCGGCCTGCGGCGTGCCGCTCAGCGCTGCCAGGGTGATGACGCCGTGCGACCGCACCGCGTATCCATACCGTCCCGCCGCCGTGTCGACGCGCACCTGTTTCAGCACCACGTCGGCGTAGCCGCCGCCGAGCGTGATGCGGGTCGACTCGCTCACGGCGGGCGGCGCCGCCGTGAAGCCGAACGAATCGCGCCTCGCGATGAACAGCTCCAAGCCGGTTTCGGCCAGCGTGAAGGCATCGAGCGCTGCTTCGTCATTCGCGTGTACCCGCCGCTCGCCGCCCAGCGCGGCGAACCCCGCGGCGAGCAGGATGGCGAGTACCACCGTGACGAGCAACGCCATCGGCAGTGCCACACCGCGCTGGTCCCGTACCCGTGTCATGGTCACTCCCGGCTGCGCCATCACTTGATCTGGTTATTGAAGAAGACGGCCGTCACCGTTTGCGCCTGCTTGGGCGCCGCAGTCCCTTCTGGGACGCGGTCGCTCTGGCTCGCGAGGTTCAGCTCGAGCCCGCGCATGTTGCTCAACGGGCTCGGCACGCCGGCCTGGGCGGTGTCGCTGCCGACCACGAAAAAGCGGAACTTGGCCGTCGGATCGAACGGCGCCACTAGCTCATCGGACAGCCCCGTCGCCACCGCGGTGCGCCACAGCGCGGTCCGGCCGGGAAGCGTGACCGACGGCTTGAACTCGTAGGTCAGGCGCTGGATGAGAAACACCGGCGTGCCGACCGCCGTCACCGCCGGCAGGCTCGCTGGCAGCGCGGGCTGTACCGACACGACTCGTCCCTGGGGTAGCGCGGCGACATTCGCCGCTGTGCAGAACGCGGCGTTGCCCGCCACGAGCGACGTGCCGGTCTCGACGTACGTCATGGCGCCGAGGGAGTCGCGCCACGCATACCCGGAGAAGCCCGCCGTCGCGTAGATGGTCGAGTCCACCGGCCACAGCGCCAGCGTCGTCTGCGCCGCGGTATTCAAGCATACGATGCCCATCGCGTACGGGACGCGCAGCGTCACGTTGGTGGCGGTGGCGGAAACGACCGCGCCGGTTGCCTCCACCATGCGCAGGTCGGACAGCGCGGCGTTGATCGCCATGCGCGACACCAGCCGTGCCCGACGCAGTTGCGTCTCCTGATCGTAGAAGCGTGACTGCGACAGGAACAACCTGGTGAGCGCCGCACCGATGATCCCGAGGACCACCATGCTCACGAGCAGCTCGACGAGGGTGAACCCGCGGCGCGCGCTCACGGCGTCTTGAACGGGTTGTTACCCGGCTTCGTGCGCTGAATGACCATGGTGTCGGGCCGGAACGCGGTGTTGATCGGAGTGACCACGATCGTCACCCGCCGCAGCTTGGGCGAGAGACTGTCGACGGTGATCTTCCGGGTGTACGGCAGCGGCGGCCTGTTGACCGTGATCGTGCCAGCCTTGGCCTTGAGCGAATCGAACGGCATGGCGGCGAACTGATTCACTTGCTGCGCCAGGATCCCGTCCCGGGCCGCACCCCCCGAGAGGCTGTAGAAGCGCCGCGCGAGCACGAAGTTGAGTCGCGCGACGCCAATGAGCACCACCGCCAGCAGCGTCATCGCCACCAGGATCTCGACGAACGAAAAGCCTGCTTCGCTCTGCTTCATGGCACCCTCACCCACCCGGCGCGCGACATCGTGACCCGGCGGGAGTATCCCCCCGCCCACAACGTCACGGTCAGCGCACTGGACGCGAACCCGTTGGGGAACAAGTCCACGGGTGTGACCGACAGCGCCACGGAGTCCAGCTGATAGGCATCGCCCGGACCGAGCGAGCGCGTGGACAGCACCGTGCCACTCGCGCGATCGCTCAGCGTGATGGATTTCTTGTCGCCGCCGCGCACGATGCGGATCGGCTTGCGCTGCCGCGCGGCGGCACTCAAGGCCTGCGAAAGGTCTTGCCCGACGACCATCGCTGCCTGGTTCACCCGGGAGTGGGTTGTGATGCGCGAGACGGTCGGAAACGCCATGGCGGTGACCAGGCCGAACACGACGATCACGATCAGCAGCTCGATCACCGTGAAGCCGGATACACGACTTCGGCACATGCGCCCTACCTCCCTGGCAGCTGGGCTGTCTCGGTACGTCGCCGAGACCCCGTGGCTTTGCGTCCCGCCGTCACCAGCGGTTTGCCCTTAGACGGAGACCTCGTCCACCGCAAGGGCCAGATGTACGCCCTCTTGGAAGTTGATGTGAAGCCCAGAGATTTTCAAACCCAGTGTTTAGTAACGTAGCGCAATATGCACGAATCATTGCAACTTGCCTGATTGATGACAGGAATGTCTTGACAGTGTGTCAGCCGCCCCGTGCCTGGCGCCACCGCCCTGCCCGCCCTACACTAGCGCATGCCGCTGATCGATTCGAGCCACGGGCGCGCCGCCTTGATCCTGCTGCTCTTGGGCGCCGCGCTCGTTATCGGGCTGGCGCCGTACGCCACGGGCGTGATCGGCATCCCGGTGCTGTACGCGATCTTCGCCCCCATGCACGAGTGGCTGGGCCTGCGAATGCGGCCCCGCCTCGCAGCGAGTCTCGTGGTGGTGATCGCACTCTTTCTGATCGTCGTGCCCGGGGTGTCGTTCGCCGGCTTGATCGTCGGGCAGGCGCAGGAGATCGCCGGTGGAGTCATCCGCAACCCGCTGCTCGGCCGGCTCCGGGAGCTCAAGCCCGGGGGCATCGATCTGGGCCCGCGGCTGGCCGACCTCGGAGCCCAGGTGGTGGCGTGGATCGGATCGTCCGCGTTCGGCCTGGTCGGGACCGCGACGCGCTTGGCGCTGAACCTCACCATTGCGCTGTTCGGCCTGTTCTACCTGCTGCTGCAGCCGCACGAGACGTGGCAAGCGGTGCAGCCTTACATCCCCTTCTCGGCGAAGAACACCGAAAAGCTGCGCCAGCGGTTCCGCGACGTGACGAGCGCGACGATCATCGGCACCGGTCTCACCGCGGCGGTCCAGGGGTTGCTCGTCGGGCTGGGCTTCTGGCTGACGGGGCTGCCGGACGCAGTGTTCTGGGGCGTGGTGACGATGGTGTTCGCCATTCTGCCGGTGGTCGGGAGCGGTCTCGTGTGGGGACCAGGGGCGCTGGCGCTGTTCATCAGCGGCCGGGCGGCGCCGGGTGTGCTGCTGGCGCTGTGGGGCGCGGTCGTCGTCGGGAACGTGGACTACGTGATCCGACCGCGTATTTTCAAGCGTTGGGCCAACATCCATCCGCTGGTCACACTGCTCGGCGCGCTCGCTGGGGTGCCGTACTTCGGGATTCTCGGACTGCTGATAGGTCCCCTGGCGCTCTCCTACTTCTTTGAGCTGATAAAGATGTACAGGGAGGAGTACCTCTCCTAGTCTCGGGCGGCTACCGCTGCTCTCGCCGCCCGTATCTCCGGCCGGCCGCCGTCCGCGCGATCCATCAGTCTCAAGTACTCCCCATACTGCTTCCGCGCGGCGATCGCGTCTCCTGCCAACTCCGCCGCCCGCGCCGCTCCGAACAGACTGCGCGAGCGCCCCCGCTCCCGCTGGAGCGCAGTCTCGTACGCGCTCCGCGCGTCGGCATCGCGGCCGGCCGCAAGCAGCAGGTCGCCCTCCAGCTCGCGCGCAGGCAGCAGCTCACCGGGCGTGACCGGATGCTTCTCGGTTACGTCTTCCCGGTCCGCCGCAGCCTTCGCCTCGCGCAGCGCGCCCGCGGTATCGCCCACCGCGAGCAGCCACCATGCGGTCACCGCCTGCCGCTTGATGCCGACGATCCGCGACCAGTTGTAGCCGGGCTGCCCCGCGAGCGCCGCTTCGATGGTCGCGAGTGCCGCGACCTCGGCGCGTGCCTGGGCCGTGTCACCCGAGCGCGCCGCACCGAGCCCGCGCGCGAAATGCGCCAGGGCCTCTCCGATGCCGCCCTGCCCTGCCGCGCGCACCGGGAGTCGCGCCGCCGCAGCCCAGTCGCCCCGCTCGAGCGGCACGCGGGCTTCCATCGCTACGCGGTTGTAGTCGGTGAGCAGGACGTCGCTCGAGAGCACGGTGGTAAGCGCCAGGCCCTGGGCGACCATCTGCTGCGCCGCCCGGTCCCGGCCCTCCTGCAGGTAGCCGTACACCATGTAGTCGACCGCGTGGAACTGCTCCGGCGCCACGCCGCGGAGCCCGTGGGCACGTGCGTACGCGATGCCGGCAGCGAGCGACCGCTGGTTCGCGGCAATGGTCTCATCCCACAACCCCAGCCGGATGAAGATGTGCGACGGCATGTGCTGCGCGTGCGGTGCCGAGGGCGCGATCCGGGCGTAGCGGCGGGCGGCGTCGAGTCCCAGGTAGGCGAGCTGGGGAGAGTCGTTGGCGTGGATGATGTAGTGGGCCAGCCCCGGGTGCCCCGGCCAGCGGCGGAATAGCGGGTTCAGGATCGCCGCGGCCCGCTTCTGGCGGGAGAAGGTGGTGTCGGTCGACGACGCGGTGGCGACGAGCGAGAGCGCGTAGTAGATCGCCACCTCCGGGTCGGCCGGAAGGTCGCGGTGCACGCGCGCCAACGTGTCCGAGTACGCCTGGAGGCGGCGCGGATTCGGCACGGTCTCGTAGTCGCCGTACAGCGCGCCGGCGGCGGCGAGAAACCCCCGCTCCCGCGCCGTCGGCGCCCCGAGCGCCAGCGCCCGGGCGGCGGCCGCCGCACCTTGTCGCAGGTTGTCGCCCGACGGCCCGCCCACGAACGGGTTGCCCCAGGAGTTCAGCGCCAATCCCCAGTACGCCATGGCGCACGCCGAGTCCACCGCCGCCACGTCGCGGAAGGCGCGCCCGCCCTCCTCCCACCAGAACGAATGCAGCAGCGCCATCGCGCGCTCGAACCGGGCCTGTGCCTTGGGCGCACAGGACACCGGGAACACGACGCGCCCGAGCTGCTCGGTGTGACGGTCGTGGTCTTCCTGAGCGCCGAGCCGGCCGGACACCGCTACGGACAGGGCGACCGAAGCCAACAAGCGGAGAGTGGGACGCATTGACCCGCTGCCTCAGATGTTTCGCGTCTAATGTGCGCGGTTGACTCGGGTGCGCCAGGGGCTATTGTTGCTGCCCCCTATCCAGAGGTCGTTATGCCGTCGACAACCGCGTTCCTCACCGTCGCGCTGGTGGCCGCCTGCGGCGCGTGCGCGCAGCCGGTCGACACCGCGACCGAGGAGAAGGTTATTCGCGATCTCGACAAGAAGTGGGTCGCGGCGGTGGCCGCGACCGATACCATGTCGGTCGGCAACATGTACGCGGAGGACGGGGAATTCCTGCCCCAAGGAGCGCCCCGCGTGAGCGGCCGCGCAGCCGTCCGGTCAGCGTGGAACCAGCTCTTCAAGGCTCCGGGCCTGTCGCTGACCTTCGAGCCTACGAACGTCGTGGTCTCGCGTGCGGGCGATATCGCGTACGAGACCGGCAGCTACAAGCTCGGCATGAATGGCCCCAAGGGCCAGCGCATCGAGGACGTGGGAAAGTTCGTGGTCGCGTGGAAGAAGGTGAACGGCGAATGGAAGGTGCAGTACGACATCTTCAACAGCGACAAGTCGGCGGGGATGTAGGAGAGCGGCAGGAGAGCCGGCGCAGCACGGGTCGGCGCTTCAACGGAGCGGGCCGGACGGGAAGTCCAGCCGGACGAGGTCGAGGGGATCAACCGTGACCCGCCCATAGGCGCCGAACCAGTGCAGGTGCGGTTTGGTGACGCGCCCGGAAGAGCCCACGCGGCCGATCAGCTGGCCACCATCGACCGTGTCACCCGGCACCACGAGCACCTGGCTCAGATGAAAATAGCCCGTCACGAGACCCGCGCCGTGGTCGACCAGGACGGTGGTCCCGCTGTAGTAGAGATCGGCGACCAATACGACGACCCCGCGGTTCGCCGCTTGCACCGGTGCACCCTGCTGGGCACCGAAGTCGACGCCCCAGTGACGGCTCCGCAGCACGTTGTTGAATATCCGCGCCACGCCAAACACGCTCGTCACCGGGCCGGAGCTCGGGCGCACGAAAGGCGCACTCCACAGCCGCGGCGTGTCGTGCGCCCGCTGCCTCATCCCCTCCACCAACTCCCGTTCGAGCCGGATGCGCTCAGCCAGAGACTCCGGAGGCTGGACGTATTCGCGAGGCACGTGCAGCCGCTCCCGCGGGACCTGCCGCCGCGTGACGGGCAGCGCCGCCCTCACGGTGTCGCCCGCGCTGCCGGCGCGCTCCACGACGACGCGCGCCGTCACGCTGTGTGGCGCTCCGAGCGGCACCGCGCCGAGCGCGCGGAACTCGTCCGCAGATCGTTCGAAATGCAGCGGTTCCCCCGCCAGCTCGCCGTGCACTCCCGTGACACTGTCTCCCGCGGATGGGTGCAACGTCAAGACGACCAGCGACCCCTGCACCGGCAGTCGGGGGTACCAACCCAATCGGGGATGTGTCCCCGTCCCCTGCGCGCTCAGGGTCACAGGGCAGAGACACAAACTGACGGCGGCGATCGAGCCGCACAGCGTCGGCATGGAGCGGAATACCCGGGTGCCGGCCGCGGCGTTCCGTCGGCGGGACCGCCTGAGACGTGCGCGATC
>JBGPDL010000039.1:0-26696 GCA_041482275.1 Gemmatimonadota bacterium
CACCTGGGGTGGGCTCGTCGGCATCTGGGATTACCCCGTGCTGATCGACGGCGGTTTCGTGACGGCGCCGCGCGGCGGCCTCTTCAGCCCGTCCGGCGCCTGGGACGCGGAGAACCAGGGTGTGGCACCCGACTTCGACGTCGACATGACTCCGAAGCTCGTGCTCCAGGGCCGCGACCCGCAGCTCGAGAAGGCGGTGGAGGTGGTGCTCGACGAGCTGCGGCGCAACCCACCCCCGCCGCGCGACCGAGCGCACCCTCCCTACCCGACGCGCGGCCGCACGCCGTAGCGCGCGCGGGGTCGCGCGGTGGCGGAGGCTCCGATCACGATTCCCGTGAGTCGCCCCGGCAGGACCGGCTTCGGCCCTGGGGGAGGGAAGACGCCCCCTGACGTCGATCCGATCGACGACGAGAATCGGCCGTCGACAAGCGACGGCACATGAAATGAAGAGATGAGCGACGCGATGAGCGCCAGCAGTCATGGTTTCCCCCTAACCGAGGGCTTCCAGGACGTCGGTGTAGTCGCGCACCATCCGCTCGACGGTGTAACGCTCGACGGCGCGCCGCCGCGCGGCCGTTGCCAGGGCCGCGCGCCGCGGAGCGTCGCGCAGCAGGTCCTGCAACAGCCGGGCGAATGCGCCGGGATCTCCGGGGGGGGCGAGCACGCCGGCGTCGCCCAGCACCTCGGGCACACCGCCACCCCCCGCCGCCAGCACCGGACGCCCGCACGCCAGCGCCTCCGCCAGGGCCAGCGAAAAGGCTTCATCCGGGCAGGTGTGGACCACGCAGGTCGCCGCATTGAAGGCCGCGACCAGCTCGGCCGATTCGAGATGACCCACGAAACGGACGTCGAGGCCGGCGCGGCGCGCGTCGGCGCGAAGCGCGCCATCGAGCGGACCCGTGCCGCACAGCACGAGCGGCGGCGCCGGCGGATTCAGCAGGGTCAGGCTCTGCAACAGCAGATCCCAGCGCTTCTCGGGGGCCAGGGCGCCGGCCGCCACGAGCAGCGGGCCGTCACCGATGGCGTGCCGCTTCCGGAACGCGTGCCCCGCCGCTTGGTCGGGGCGGAACAGGCCGCAATCCACGCCGTTCGGGATCACCCGGCAGACAGCCCGGCGCATGAAGGGCGCGTCGGCCAGCGCCCGGCGCGCGAGCTGCTCGGTGAGAAACACGATCGTTCCGACCCGCCGGAGGGCGAGCCGTGTGAGCGGATCTCGCGGCACGCTCGCGGTGCTGACGCAGTAGACGACGGCGAGCCGCCGCCCGAGGGACGCGACGGCCGCGTGCCGCATGTCGCGCGGCTTGTCCACGAAGACGACGTCGCTGTCGAGCGCGCGCAGCGCCTGCCGCAGCGCCCGCGCTGCCATGAAGGTGGTATGCGCGACCGGCAGGGTCTGCACGCTCAGTTGTCGCGCGCGGAATCCGTCGGCCACCCGGTCGTACGCGACCAGCGCCGTGGTCCGGTGCCCCCGCGCGGCGAGCCCGCGGGCGAGCACCGCGAACACGGTGGTCGAGCCGCGCCAGGAGCGGGTCGAGGTGAGGAACGCGATCCGGAGCGAGCGCGCCGCTAGCGGGCCCACCGATTGTTCGCGCGATCGATATCGGGGTAAATGCCCTGCGGGTCGACCACCACCGCCACGATCGGCTTGGCCGTGCCAAGGCGTGCCGCGAACCGGCTTCCCAGATTCCACATCTCGATCGGCAGCGCGCGCGTCTCGGCCGATCCGTCTGCATAGCGCAGCTCGAGCGTCACGGGGAGCACCATCTGGCCCCGGTTCGACAGATACACCACGGCCGTGTCGCTCCCCGCGGCCACGGAGTCGATGGCCTGGTCGAGGCGCGCCGTGGTGTACACCCACGCACGCCAGAACCAGTCGAGATCCCTGCCCGACACGTTTTCGAGGGTCCGGAAAAAGTCCGCGGGTTGCGGGTGCTTGAACGACCAGCGGCGCACGTACTCGCGCATCGCGCGCTCGAACGTCTCCTTCCCGAGGACGGCATCCCGCAGCACCGTCAGCATCAGGGCCGGCTTTTCGTATGCCGTCCAGGCGAGGTCGCGGGACTCCACCGGCTTGGTGATGAGCGGCTGCTCCGTGCCCGGCACGGCCGAGATCTGATAATCGGTGAGGAGCTCGCGCCGTACCGTGTCGCCGTACGCCGTCCCGGCGAAATAGCCTTCCGCCGAGCCGTAGTCGATGAACGTGTTGAACCCCTCGTCCATCCACGGGTAGCGCCGTTCGTCCGAGCCCACCATCATCGGAAACCACTCGTGGCCGAACTCGTGGGTCAGCACCCAGAACTGATCCTCGCGCTTCTCGATGGACGGCACGAACGTGAGCATCGGGTATTCCATTCCCTCGACCAGCCCTTCGACCGTGGTGGCGTGCGGCCACGGATACTTGCCCCACGTTTCGCTGAAATGCTTGATCGTGAACCACGCCATTCGGTTCGCTTCTTCCCACGGCGTGGCGCCCGGCCGATAGAGGGTTTGGATCAAAATGCCGTCCCAGGCGGACGCGTCCCAACGGAAGTCGGGCGACGCGGCCCAGGCGAAGTCGCGCACCCGCCGGGCCGTGAAGTGCCACGTCTTGGTGCCGGACGTGCGCTGCGCGCCGTGCGTGGTGGCTTCCGCCTGCGTGACGATCTGCACGGCGGCGGGCGAGCGGCGCGCTCGCGCCAGCCGTGCGCGCTGGACCGCGGTCCAGACGGTAAGCGGATTCGACACCATTCCCGTGGCGGCCACGACGAAGCCACCGGGTAGGGTGAGGGTGACATCGAAGTCACCATATTCGAGGTAGAACTCCCCGGCGCCGATGTACGGCAGGGGATTCCACCCGTGCACGTCGTCGTACGCGACCATGCGCGGATACCACTGGCCGATCTCGTACAACCGTGTGCCGATCCGCCCCATGCGCCCGCCGCCGTACGGGGGCACCGGGAAGTGCCACGCGACGTCGAAGTCGATCATCCCCCGGGGCGCGAGCGGGCTGGGGAGCTCGACCCGCATCATCGTGCCGTACGCGGTGCGCTCGAGCTCCTTCCCGCTCGCCGCAAAGCGCTCGATGGTGATGCCGCCGATGAATCCCTTGCCGGTGAAGTCGAACACCGCACCGCCCACGAAATGCAGCGGCGGCTGGTTGAGCGCGTAGGTGATGCTGTGCTTCGCGAAGATGTTCTGCTCGATCTGCACCCACACGAATCTGAGCGTGTCGGGAGAGTGGTTTTCGTAGTGGATCCGCTCGGTGCCGCGGATGACGGAGCCGCCGGTGTCGAGTGTCGCCCGGATCACGTAATCGGCGCGCTGCTGCCAGTAATCCGGCCCCGGCGCGCCGGAGCCGCTCCGGACGCGACTGGACGGCGGGAGCGGAAGCGCGCGGAACGGCGACGTGTCGGCGACCTGCGATTGGATCGCCAGCGCGGCGGCGACGAGAGTCAGCATGGGGTGCCCCCACTTCGCATTTCTACTCCTGGACGACGGTGATCTTGTACCCGTCCGGGTCCGATACGGCGAACACCCAGTCCCCCCAGGGCGTCTCCGAGGGCTCACGGTCGAGCGGCCAGCCGGCTGCCTTCACCCGCGCAGCGAGCGCCGTGATGTCCTGGATGGTCGCCGCCCACAGCCGGCAGCCCTCTCCCTTCTTGCGGTCCCGCCCTTTGGCAAAGTCGTCCTGCCCGAGCATGATGTCGCAGGCGCCGGCCTTCATCTGGATGCCGCGGACGCTGCTTCCCTCGGTCCAACGCTCGCCGACGGTGAAGCCGAGCACGTCGCGATACCAGGCGATGCTGCGCTCCAGGTCGCTCACCGTGAGCGATGCGGCGATGGAACGGAGCCGGAGCGATTCGGGCTGCTGGCGTTTCTCCGGGCGCGCCGCGCGTTTCCGCGGGGGGCGCCGGGGCTTCTTTTTCGGGGCCATCGTGGGGTTACCTCCCTGTCTCGGGCCACGCGCCACAAGCGTAGCGCCGCCGCGTCGCTTCCGCCAGATTTCCGCGTTCTCACCTCCAGCGGAGTCGAGCCGATGCCGACGAGTCGAGCCAGTGCGGTGTGGGAAGGCAAGCTCAAGGACGGGAAAGGCAGCTTTCGGGCGGGGAGCGGCGCGTTCAGCGGCCCCTACAGCTTTGCGACCCGGTTCGAAGGGAGGCAGGGCACCAACCCCGAGGAGCTGATCGCGGCCGCGCACGCCGCCTGCTTCAGCATGGCGCTCTCCGCCGGGCTCGAAAAGGCGGGCAATCCCGCCGCCCGCGTCGAAACGACGGCGGCGTGCACCATGGACATGGTGGACGGCATACCCACGATCGGCAAGATGGAGCTCAAGGTGCGCGGCAAGGTGCCCGGCCTCGACCAGGCCGCCTTCCAGACAGCGGCCGAAGAGGCGAAACGGGGCTGCCCCGTGTCGCGGGCGCTCGCCGGGATCCCGCAGATCACGCTCGACGCGAAACTGGAATAGTCGAGCGAGGGAAGGGGGACGGGTGTGGACGGTGTATGTGCTTCGGTGTCGCGACCGCTCGCTGTACACCGGCATCACGAACGATCTTCCCAGGCGGCTGGCGCGGCACCGGGCGGGCACCGCGAGCGCCTATACCCGAGCGCGACGCCCCGTGCGGCTGGTCTACGAGGAGCATCAACCGGACCGTGCCGCGGCGCTGCGGCGTGAGGCCGCGCTGCGTCGCCTCTCGCGCGCCGAGAAGCTGGCGCTCGTCGGCGGCGCAACATGATGCCCGATCGGCGGGATCTCGCCGCCCTGGTCGTCGCGTTTCTCGTGGCTGCGGGATGTGTACGACTCGGCGTCTGGCAGCTCGATCGGCTGCGCCAGCGTCGCGCGCGCAACGCGGTCTTGCTCGCCGCCCGGGCGCGGCCCCCGCTCGTCCTGACCGGCAGGGTCCCCGGCGATTCGGTGCGCGACCGCCGCGTGCGCGCCCGCGGTCGCTACGACTACGGGCACGAACGGTTCTGGCGACCCCGCAGCTACGAAGGCGTGCCGGGCGTGGATCTCGTGACGCCGCTCCGGCTCCCCGACGGTTCCGCCGTGCTGGTGGACCGGGGGTGGGCGCCCTCCCCCGACGCCTATCACGTGGACCAGGCGGCGTACCGCGAAGGGGACAGCGCCGCGGTGGTGGGGATCGCCATGCGCGCCCCCAGGGCCCGAGGGGACGTGGACCCGGCCACGCTGCGCGATTCGCTGCCCTACCCACTGCTGCCGATCCTCATCCAGCTCGTTCCTGAAACGGATTCGACTGCGGGCGCCCCCGCCCCCGAGCGGCGGTCGGTGGCGCCTCCCAGCCATCCGCTCCGCTGGCCGATGCCCGAACTGTCCAATGGGCCGCACCTTTCCTACGCTATCCAATGGTTCAGCTTCGCGCTGATCATCGCGGTGGGGTCGCTCGCGCTGGCCCGAAAACGGGCCGCTCGAGGCGGCACCCCCGGCTCTGGTGGCTCGGGGTACCATTAACGCTCGATTTTACTTATATTTATGGCACGTTACCCGCGGTGTGCCCCGCCGCTGTTTCGCACCCTGCGGGTTTTCTTGTGTCGATGCCGAAAGGAGCCATCCGAGATGCCTGCAGCCCTGCCCCTGAAGGAGCCCGTGAAGGTAGGCCAACTGCTCCGGCGCCGTTTGCGGGAGCTGAAGCGCACGCCGCGCGAGCTGGCGGAGGCAGTGAAGGTCTCGGAGGACTACATGGCCGATCTGGTGGCGGGGCGGCGGCGCCCGCCGGCGCCGGGTCGCACGGACCTGTACGCGCCCATGACCAAGTTCTTGCGGTTACACCGCAACGACTTGCCGACCTGCGCCCGCGCCGAGCGCGCGACAGAAGGGGCGGGCGCCCGGCGCCCCCACGCCGAGGTGAGTCGTCAGGTGCTGGAGCTGTGCGCGCCGGAGCGGCAGCGCGTGCTGCAGCGGCGGTTGGCCCGGCCCGAAGGCGCGGAGCTCGAGCACGTGATCGTGGGCCGGCTGCTTTCGGTGGCGCAGGGGTTCGTGAACCGCAAGCTGGAGGACGAGGTGGGCTTGCGGATGGCCGCGACGCGGGACGGCTGCACCTACCTCGCGGCCCGCATGCGCTTGCTCGAGTTTCTCGACGCCGATTCGGCGTCGCTCACCCCGCGCGACTGCGAGGAGTTCCTGCGGCCGCGCATCACGACGTGGGAGATCGATCTCGACACCCGCGCGATGAAAATCGTCCTCAAGTAACACAAACGGCGCCGTCCTTTCGGGGCGGCGCCGCTCGCGTGGTACTGCCGTATCGCCGATTTAGAGCTTCACGACGTTCTGCGCGGCGGGACCTTTCTGACCCTGCACGACGTCGAACTCGACCCGCTCGCCCTCGGCGAGCGACTTGAATCCCTGGGCTTGGATCGCGGTGTGGTGCACGAAGCAATCCTTCTCACCGTTCTCCGGCGTGATGAAGCCGAAGCCCTTCGCATCGTTGAACCACTTCACGACTCCGGTAATGCGTGCCATCTGCTGTACTCCTAACTTAATGGTGTTCGCGACGTCGTGCGGACTTCACCTTGCGGCGCGCCGCTGCCTTGTCTTTCCGTCGCCGTAGAGCGCCGGGGCTCTCGTAGAAGCGTTTCCGCTTCATGTCCTGAAACAGTCCGGCTTTGGTGATCTGACGACGAAACTTCTTCAACACGTACTCCAAGCGGTCGCCATCACCGACAGTTACTTCCATCCGGCCTTCTCCAGTGTCAGAGCCCCAGAAACGAAACGACCCGGGCGCTAGCCCAGGTCCTCGAAACAGTCTCTGGATCGTTATCGCTCGCTGGGGATGATCGCCTGGTGCACCCGATTTGTCAACACCTCGCTTGACGCTGCCGCACGGGTCCCTCAGGTTTAGCCCCCGTTCCCAGCACGCCGTCGCTCCTCACCCCGGAGTCAGTGATGCGTAGGCTGTTGACTGCGACGCTCCTCGCCGCCGCCGTCCCGCTCGTGTCCCTCGCCGCCCAGCGGCCCGACACCACCAAGAAGAAGACCGATGATCTGCCCCTCAAGCCCACGCGCACCGTCGATTTCACGACCTCCGAGGGCACGTGGATCTCGCTCGACGTTGCTCCCGACGGGCGAACGATCGTGTTCGAGCTGCTGGGCGACCTCTACACTCTGCCGCTCTCCGGAGGAGAGGCGAAGCGGATCACCTCAGGCCCCGCGTTCGACTCGCAGCCACGCTATTCGCCGGACGGCAAGAAGCTCGTGTTCCTCTCCGACCGGAGCGGCTCGGAGAACATCTGGATCTGCGACGCCGACGGCGCGAACGCCCGGGCGCTGACCAAGGGGGATCGGAACCTCTACGCGTCTCCCGAGTGGACACCCGACGGCGACTACATCGTCGCTTCGAAGACCGGCATGCCGATCGGCACGGTGTACGACATCTGGTTGTACCACAAGGACGGCGGCGCGGGGGTGAGCCTCACCAAGGACGACAAAGGCCCGGCACCCGGCCCGCCCGGCCGGGGCACCCAGAACAACGCACTCGGCGCCGCCTTCGGGCCCGACGGCCGCTACCTCTGGTACGCGCGCCACCGCGGCGGCTTCGGCTACAATCTCGATTTCCCGCTGTGGGAGCTCGCGATCTACGACCGGCAGACCGGCAAAGTGTTTCCCCAGACCGACCTGTACGGCAGTGCCATGCGGCCGGTGCTCTCCCCCGACGGCACGTGGCTGGCGTACGCCACGCGCCACGACGCGGAAACGGGGCTGCGCCTTCGCAACCTCGCCTCGGGCGACGAGAAGTGGCTCGTGTACCCCGTGCAGAGGGATGATCAGGAGTCTCGGTTCACCCGCGACTTGATGCCGGGGTCGTCGTTCACACCGGACTCGAAGGCCCTCGTGGTTTCCTACGGCGGCAGGATCTGGCGGGTGGAGGTCCCTTCGGGGCAGGTGAGCGCCATCCCGTTCACAGCGCGTGTCCAGCAGGACCTCGGGCCGCTGGTGCGATTCGAGACCCGTGTGGACACGGGTGCCATTCTGGTGAAGCAGATCCGGGACGCGCAGCCGTCGCCCGACGGCCGCCGGCTCGCCTTCAGCGCGCTCGACAAGCTGTACGTGATGGATCTGCCGCAGGGGACACCCCGCCGCTTGACGACCGACACGGTCCACGAACAGGTGCCGGCCTGGTCCCCCGACGGCCAGTGGATCGCGTACGCCACCTGGTCCGACCAGGGAGGCTTTGTGGAGAAGGTCCGGGCGGACGGCCGCGGCAAGTCGCAACGGCTCACCTCGGAGCCCGCGTTCTACGATCATCCGGTGTGGTCGCCGGACGGCCAGCGCCTCGTCTTCATCAAGGGACCGCGTGGGCAGCGGGTGAGCGAGCAGACGGGGCCGGGGTACGAGCTCGCCTGGCTTCCTGCGACGGGCGGCGCCACCACGCGGATCACTCCCATTGCGGGTGGCGGCCGGCCGCATTTCAGCCGGGACCCGAACCGGATCTACCTGAACGAGGCGAACGAGGGACTGGTCTCGATGCGCTACGACGGTACCGACCGCCGGGTGCACATCAAGATCACCGGCTTCACGCCGAACGTCCCGGAAGCGCAGCCGTTTCCCGCCGATGAGATCCTGATCGCGCCCGATTCAGGCCGGGTGCTCACGACGGCGAGCAACTATGTGTACCTGGTGACGCTGCCCCTCGTGGGCGCGACGCCTCCCGCCATCAACGTGGCGGACACCTCCGCCGCGTCGTTCCCGGTGCACCGCTTGACGCGCGTGGGCGGCGACTTCATCGGCTGGGCGCCGGACGCGAAGACGGTGTACTGGTCCATCGGGCGAAGCTTCTTCCGCTACAACCCGGCGCTCGCGGACTCGCTCACCAGGATCAAGACGCGCACGGATTCGCTCCGGGCGGACTCGCTCAAGCAGGCGACCAAGGACAAGCTCGACTCGGTGGGGAAGGCGCGGGTCGACTCGCTGGCGAAGCTGCCGGCGTACGAGGCCGAGCGGGTGGACGTGACCATCCGGGTGCCACGCGATGTGCCGCGGGGGTCGGTGGTGTTGCGCGGAGCCCGGATCATTTCGATGAAGGGCGACGAGGTGATCGAGAAGGGGGACATCGTCGTGACTGACAACCGTCTCGCGTGTGTCGCGGCCACCTGCCCGGCTCCGGCGGGCGCGCGCGTCATCGACGTGGCGGGGAAGTCGATCATCCCGGGCCTGATCGACATCCACGCCCACCCGTGGCCCACGTGGGGCATCCACGAGACCGAGGTGTGGAAGTACCTCGCGAACCTGGCGTGGGGCGTCACCACCACGCGCGATCCGCAGACCGCCACCACCGACGTGCTCACCTATGCCGATCAGGTGGAGGCCGGCGAGCTGCTCGGGCCGCGCATCTATCACACGGGCCCGGGGGTATTCGGGGCGTTCCTCGAAGAGAACTGGACCAGCTTGGACGACGTACGCAACACGCTGAAGCGCTACAGCGAGTTCTACCATACGAACACGATCAAGCAGTACATGGCGGGGAACCGCAAGCAGCGCCAATGGGTGATCATGGCGGCGCAGGAGCTCGGCTTGATGCCCACGATCGAAGGCGGGCTGGACTTCAAGATGAACCAGACGGTCCAGCTCGATGGGTACCCCGGCTCCGAGCACAGCTTCCCGATCATGCCGCTGTACGCCGACGCCGTGCAGCTCGCGGCGCAATCGGGGATCACCTACACCCCGACGCTGCTGGTGTCGTATGGGGGGCCGTTCAGCGAGAACTACTTCTACGAGCGCTACGACATCCACGACAACGCCAAGATCCGGCGCTTCATCCCGCACGATGAAGTCGACCAGCGGGCCGAGCGGCGGTCCTGGTTCCGTGACAATCAGTATGTGTTCCCGCGGATTGCGGCGTCGGCGGCGGCCATTCTGCGGGCTGGCGGCAACATCGGCATGGGATGTCACGGCCAGCTGGACGGGCTCGGCTGCCACTGGGAGCTGTGGGCCATGGCGGGCGGCGGGATGACGCCGCGCGAGGTGCTGCGCGTGGGCACCATCGACGGCGCGTACGGCATCGGGATGGAAAAGGACCTGGGGTCACTCGAGCCCGGCAAGCTGGCGGACTTGATCGTGCTCGACGCGAACCCGCTCGACGACGTGCACAACACCGAAAAGATCCGCTACGTGATGAAGAACGGGCGCCTGTACGAGGGTGGCACGCTGGACGAAGTGTGGCCGCGCACCAGGCCGCTCCCCCGGATGTGGTGGTGGGAGCAAGAACCGAAAGGCGTCAACTAGGAGGCGGAGCACGAGGCAGTAGCACAAAGACGTCACGTGGAACCGTGCGCAGGGGGTACGCCTCCGCGCGACGATCTTCGTGGTACGTAGTCACTTGACGTCTTTAGGTGACGTAGTTAGCGTTCTGTCGAACCAAGAGCTGGCATCCTTCCGAAGGACGGTCCCGCTCAGGAGCGGGCTCCGGCGCTGTACACACGCCCGGTCTCATTCCCCAGGTTCAAAACGAGAGTGACGCTGTAGCGCGGTGGCCTGAGCCACCGGCGGCGTGCGTGTGTGTGTTTTCGAAAGGAAGCAGTTCTAGGAATGCCATTCACAACTCTCGGGCTCGCGCCCGAGCTGGTGCGCGCCGTAGCCGAGGAAGGCTACGAGCAGCCCACCCCCATTCAGCTGGAAGCCATCCCGCTGGCGCTCGCCGGGCGCGACCTCATCGGATCGGCGCAGACCGGCACCGGCAAGACGGCGGCGTTCATGTTGCCGATTCTGCAGCGCCTCTCCCGCAACGGTACGAAGCATGTGCTCCGGGCGCTGGTCTTGGTGCCCACGCGTGAGCTCGCCGAGCAGGTGTTGCAGAGCGCCCGCGCGTACGGCCGTCATCTCGACGTGAGCGCGGCCGCCATCTACGGCGGCGTCGGCATGGAGCCGCAGACCCGGGCGCTCAAGCAGGGCGTCGATATCGTGGTCGCGACCCCCGGCCGCCTGCTCGACCACATGGAGCGCGGTCACGTCGATTTCTCGCGGCTCGAGGTGCTCGTGCTGGACGAGGCCGATCGCATGCTCGACATGGGATTCGCGCCGGACGTGCGCCGCATCCTGCGGGCGCTGCCCGAGAAGCGCCAGACGATGCTCTTCTCGGCGACCGTCTCGCTCGAGGTGGACGCGCTCGCGCGCACCGCCCTCGACGGGCACGCGTCGGTCGAAATCGGGCGGCGCGCCAGGCCCGCGGAAGGGATCGAGCACGTCGTGGTGGCGGTGGACAAGCTGCAGAAGCGCGGCGTGATCGCGCGCATCCTGCAGGCCAAGCCGGCGGGCCAGACGCTGGTGTTCACGCGCACCAAGTACGGCGCCGATAAGCTGGTGACTTTCCTTAGGCGCGAGGGGATTCTCGCGCACGCCATCCACGGGGATAAGGCGCAGAGCCACCGGACCAAGACACTTGACGCCTTCCGCTCGGGCGAAGCGGACGTGCTGGTCGCGACTGACATCGCGGCGCGAGGGATCGACGTGGACGGAATCCGGATGGTCGTGAACTTCGACGTGCCGCAAGACGCGGAGATCTACGTCCACCGCGTGGGCCGGACGGCACGCGCCGGGGCGCGTGGCTTGGCCCTGACGCTGCTGTCGCCCGACGAGTGGCTACTGATGGGCGATATCGAGAAGCTGGTGGGCCAGATCTTCCCGCGCGAGGTGATTCCCGGATTCGAGCCGTCGGTGAAGCCGCTGCAGCCGCGGTCGCTCGAGCCCGAGCAACCCAAGCCGGGTCGCTCGGTGCGCGCCCGCAGCGGGGGGAGACGCCGGCGCTGACCCGAAAGGCGTCACGTGGAACCGTGAACGTTACGCTCCCGACGCCCCGTGACGCCTCTTTGCAACGCTCGGTCGTGACGTCGTTTCGCGACGCCGTTCAGCGTCTGGTTCCGACCGGTACGTAGTCCCGCTTGTCCGGCCCCGTGTAGATCTGCTGGGGCCGGGCGATCTTCTGCTCCTTGTCGAGCAGCATCTCCTGCCACTGCGCGAGCCATCCCGGCGTCCGGCCGATCGCGAACAGCACGGGAAACATGTCCAGCGGGAACTTCATTGCCTCGTAGATGATCCCCGAGTAGAAGTCCACGTTGGGGTAGAGCTTGCGCGTGACGAAGTAGTCCTCCTGCAGCGCGATGCGCTCGAGCTCCACGGCGATGTCGATGAGCGGGTTCTTGCCCGTCACGTCGAACACCTCGTCGGCGATGCGCTTGATGATCTTGGCCCGCGGGTCGTAGTTCTTGTAGATGCGGTGGCCGAAGCCGAACAGGCGGAACTCGCCGCGCTTCACGCGGTCGAGGTACGCCGGGATGCGGTCTTTGGAGCCGATGTCGCGGAGCATCCGCAGCACTTCCTCGTTGGCTCCTCCGTGCAGCGGACCGTACAGGGCCGCGGCGGCGGCCGCCATGCAGGAGTATGGATCGGCGTGCGACGACCCGACCGAGCGCATCGCGTTGGCGGAGCAGTTCTGCTCGTGATCGGCGTGCAGGATGAACAGCACGTCCAGGGCTCGCTCGAGGGTCTTGTTCGGCACGTACTTCACCTCGGTGGCCTTGAACATCATGTTGAAGAAATTGCCGGCGTAAGACAGGTCGTTGTCGGGGTACGCGTACGGCATGCCCACCGAGTGGCGATAGGCGAACGCCGCGAGGGTCGGCGCCTTGGCGATCAGCCGGAAAATCTGGTTGCGGCGCGATGTTTCGTCGGCGATGTGCTTCGCTTCCGGATAAAACGTCGAGAGCGCGGCGACCGTGCTCACGAACATCCCCATGGGGTGCGCGTCGTGATGGAACCCGTCGATGAACTTCTTGATGCTCTCGTGGACGATCGTGTGGTGCGTGACGCTGTAGACCCACTTGTTGAGCTCCGCGGCAGACGGCAGCTCGCCGTGGAGCAGCAGGTAAGCCGTTTCGAGGAACGTGCTCTGCTCCGCCAGCTGCTCGATGGGATAGCCACGGTAGCGCAGGATTCCCTTGTCGCCGTCGATGTAGCTGATGGCGCTGCGGCACGACGCTGTGTTCAGGAACCCGGGGTCGTACGTCAACAGGCCCGGCTGATCGTCCGCGACCTTGATCTGGCGGAGGTCGACGGCGCGAATAGTGCCGTTCTGGATGGGAATCTCGTATTGCTTGGCGGTGCGGTTGTCGGTGACGGACAGGGTACTTTTCGACACGCGAATTGTCCTGGGTGATGGCTGGCGAAAGATAACTAGGCCTTTATCTTGCCATCACCCATGACGCACGCGGCGTCGCCCAAGCGCGATACCTTGTACCCGACCCGAATGGCGGCGGGAGCCCTGTTGGGCCAGCACCTCGCGGCCCGCGGCTACGTCGGCTGCCTCCTGCTGGGCATCACGCCGGAGGGCGTGGAGATCGCCGCGCATGCGGCGAAGGCCATGGGCGCCCCGTTCGACGTCCTCGTCGCGGCGTTCATCAAGCTCGGCTCACACCTGGCTCCCATCGGGGCGATCGCCGAGTCTGCTCCGTCGGAGATGGACCCCGACTTCCAGCCGAGCGGATCGCTGCTCGACAAGCTGGCGAGCGCCATTGACGAGTCCCGGGCCCGGGTGAGTCAGGATCTCATTCTGTACCGCACCCAGCGGCCGGTGAAACAGCTCAAAGGGCGGGTCGCGGTGGTCATTGACGGCCAGGTGACCTACCCCTGGAAGGTGCTCGCGGCGGCCAAAGCGGCGGAGCAGCTGGGAGCGAAGGGGGTGGTGATCGCGACGCCCGTGGCCACCCAGGCGGCCGCCGACCGCATCACCGCCCGGCGCTACGAGTTCGTGTGCCCGAGCGTGGTTCTGGACGCCAAGGGGCATCCGGCGCCGTACGGTGACATGGCGGGCGACACCCCGGAGCGGCTGCGCAGCATCATGGTCGCGCACCAGGCGGCGTGAGAGACGGTTAGGAGCCTAACCGCTCAACCGTCCAGCTCCACCATCCCCCGCTCCAACCAGCGGTGCTCACCGGCCACGACTTCCTGTGCCACCCGGTACGCCTCGGTATCCGCGTTGCGCCGCAGCTCCCGGAACTTCGCTTGCACCCGCCCCCGCGCCTGACGGCAGAACAGGTCGGCGAGCTCCACCGCGCGCCGGCCGGCCGCCGGGTCGCTCCGTTGCAGCTGCTGCGCCCGCGCGCAGGTGGCCGCCATGGCGAATAGCTCGGCGCCCACGTCCACCAGCCGGAACAGCACCGCCTGGCGGTACTCGAGCTTCGGACCGAAGCGCATCATCGCGTGGAACACGCCACGCGCGAGCCGCCGTGCGGCACGCTCTACGTAGCGCAGGTGCGGAGCCAGCGTGCCGAATCCGCCGTACTTGGGCCAGAAGCCCCACCCGAGCCAGCGCGACGGGTACCACCACGCATAGAACAGCCCCGCCCGCACCAGACCGCGCAGCCGGGCCCCCAGGCTTTTCCCCGGCATGACCACGTCTCCCGCCACCTGGAGATGCTTGTCCACTGCCTCGCGGGCGATGAACAGGTGCATGATCTCGCTCGACCCCTCGAAGATCAAATTGATGCGGAAATCGCGCATGATACGCTCGACCGGCACCGGCTTCTCGCCGCGGGCGCGCAGCGAGTCGGCGGTTTCGTAGCCGCGGCCGCCGCGGATCTGCACCGTGTCGTCGATGATGCGCCACCCGGCCTCGGAGTTGTAGAGCTTGGCGATCGCGGCCTCGAGGCGGATGTCGTAACCGCCGCGATCGGCCATCGCGCCGCACAGCTCGGCCACCGCTTCCATGGCGAAGGTGTTCGCCGCCATGGCGCCGATTTTCTGGGCGATGGCGTCGTGCTTGCCGATGGCGCGGCCCCACTGCACCCGCTCGCCCGCCCAGCGGCGGGAGATCTCGAGGCAGCGCTTTCCCGCGGCTACCGCGGAGATCGGCAGGGTGAGCCGGCCGGTGTTCAGAGTGATCAGGGCGAGCTTCAAGCCCTTGCCCTCGCCCCACAGCACGTTCTCCTTGGGGACGCGGACGTTGGTGAACGACATCACGCCGTTGTAGATCGCCTTCAGGCCCATGAAGTGGCAGCGGTGCGCGACCCTGACGCCGGGCCACGCGGACTCGACGATGAACGCGGTGATCTGCCGCTTCTCTTTCCCGTTCACGATCTTCGACGGCGTCCGGGCCATCACGACCATAAGCTCGGCGTTGGTGCCGTTGGTGCACCACAGCTTCTCGCCGTTGAGGATCCACGCCTGGCCGTCCTCGCTCAGAACGGCCGTCGTCTCCATCGCCGCGGGGTCTGATCCCACGCCGGCTTCGGTGAGCGCGAACGCGGAGATGGCGCCCTTCGCGAGCCGCGGCAGGTACTTCTTCTTCTGCGCGTCCGACCCGAACATCTTGAGCGGCTGAGGCACGCCGATCGACTGATGGGCTGAGAGCAGCGCGGTCACCGAGCCGTCCACCGACGAGACCAGCTCGATCGCGCGCATGTAGGAAAGCTGCGATAGACCAAGCCCGCCGTACTCGCGCGGGATCTTGATGCCGAACGCCCCCAACTCCCGCAGCCCCGCGACCACCGCGTCTGGGATTTCTCCCTCGCGGTCGATGCGATCCGAATCGACCTGCTCGCGCAGCAGGCGCTCGAGCTGCGCGAGGAACGGCTGGGCCCGCCGCAGCTCCTCGGCATCCGGCTCGGGGTAGGGGTGGATCAGGTCGAGCCGGAAACGGCCGAGGAACAGGTCGCGCACAAAGCTCGGCGCGGCCCACTCCTGCTCGCGCGCGGCCTCAGCAACTTCGCGCGCCTCGGCGGCGCTGACTTTGCGCTCGGGTGCGGTGGCGGTAGTCGTCATGAGTAGCCTCCCACCGTAACTTAAGCGGCTTGACAGGCGCGAGCGTAGGGGGAGATTCGCCTCGCCTTCTCGAGGAGCTTCGCCCTATGCGCCATCTGTGGTATTGCGCCGCCGCGGCCGGGCTGTGTACGTCTCTCGCCGCGCAGACCCCACGTCCGTCCGCCGCACCCATCCTCATCAGGGCGGGCCGCCTGATCGACGGCCGCGCCGACTCGCCGCAGACCGGCGTGGGCATCCTCGTCGACGGGGAACGGATCAAGGCCGTCGGCCCGTTCGCGCAGGTGCAGGGGCAGGCGAAGGGCGCCCGCGTGGTCGATCTGTCCCAGATGACCGTGCTCCCCGGCTTCATCGACGCGCATACCCACCTGTTGCTGCAGGGCGATCCCACGGCGGACTCGTACAACCAGCAGCTGCTCTACGAGTCGACCGCGTATCGCGCGATCCTCGCCGCCCGCAACGCGCGCATCGCGCTCGAGCACGGGTTCACGGCGATCCGCGACTTGGAAACCGAAGGCGCGATGTACGCCGACGTGGACGTGCGGCGCGCCGTCGATCGGGGCGAGATCCCCGGGCCGCGCATTTTCGCGTCGACCCGCGCCATGGCACCGACCGGGATGTATCCGATCGTCTCCGACAATTGGGAGCTCGAGTTGCCGCACGGCGTGCAGCCGGTGGACGGCGTGGAGGCCGCACGGCTCGCGGTGCGCCAGCAGGTAGCCCACGGCGCCGATTGGATCAAGTATTACAGTGATCGCCGGTACTACTTCGGGCCGGACTCGGTGTTGCACAGCTGGGTGAATTTCACCGACGACGAAGCGCGTGCCATCGTGGACGAAGCGCACCGTCTGGGGCGGAAAGTGGCCGCTCATGCCATTGGCTCGGACGGGATCGCCGCCGCGCTCCGCGCCGGCGTGAACACCATCGAACACGGCGACGGGATGACGGATTCGCTGCTCGATGTGCTGGCGGCGCGGGGCGTGTATTGGGTCCCGACCGTGACGGTCGCCCACTACGTCGCGGGGCCGCGCGCCGGTGTATGGGGCCCGATGGTGGAGCACCAGCGCCAGGCGTTCGCCCGCGCGCTCACGAAGGGCGTCCGGATCGTACTGGGAACCGACGTGGGCGGGTTCCCCTGGACCGAGCTCAACCAGGCCAAGGAGTTCCAGTACTACGTGCAATACGGCATGACACCGATGCAGGCGATCAAGGCGGGCACATCGGTCGCGGCGGAGCTGCTGGGGCAGCCGGACCTGGGTGTCGTGGCGGTAGGCGCGTTCGCCGACCTGGTGGCGGTCGCGGGTGATCCGCTGAAGGACGTCGCGGAACTCGAGCGCGTGCGCTTCGTTATGAAGGGCGGGGTCACTTATCTTTCGCAATAGTGCGGCGCGCGCTCGGGACTAGCCTCGCGTTGTTGATCGGCGCCGTCGGTTCGGCGGGGGCACAGTTCGTCCCGGCCGGCACCGGCGGCGTCGCGGCGCTGGCAGGCGCCCTACGGCAGCTGGGCGCCAACAAGCGCATCCTGATGATCGGCGCCCACCCCGACGACGAATACTCGGACCTGGTCGCGCTCTTCGCCCGGGGGATGGGCGCGCAGGTGGCGTACCTGTCGTTGACCCGCGGCGAGGGCGGGCAGAACCTGATCGGCCCCGAGCTCGGCCCCGAGCTCGGGATCATCCGCTCGGAAGAGCTGCTCGCGGCCCGGCGGATCGACGGCGCCCGCCAGTTCTTCACCCGCGCCTACGACTTCGGCTACTCGAAGACGATCGACGAGGCCCTGCGCTTCTGGCCGCGCGACTCGCTGCTCCACGACGTGCTGGACGTGGTGCGGAGATTCCGGCCCCAGATCATCGTGTCCGTCTTCTCGGGAACGCCCACGGATGGCCACGGGCAGCATCAGGTGGCGGGCGTCCTCGCGCGCCAGGCGTTCGAGATGTTGCGCGATTCGAGCTGGGGCCCGGTGAAGCTGTACCGCTCGTTGTACTCCGACACGGCGACGGCCACGTTGCGGCTCGACGCGGGAGTGCTCGACCCGGTGGAGGGTCGCTCGTATCACCAGATCGCCATGGCGGGTCGCAGCCAGCACCGCTCGCAGGACGAGGGACAGCTCCAGCGCCCGGGACCGAGCGTCGCTCGGCTCGCGTTCATCGAGTGGCGAGACCGGAGACAGGCACAAGGGGACGGAGACGGCGTGTTCTCGGGCATCGACACCCTGCTGCCGGGCAAGGCGCGCTACGCGGCAATGGTGGATTCGGCGCGCGCCCAGCTCAACCCGGTCCGGCCCGACGCCATCGCTCCTCTGCTCGCGCGCGCTGTGCACGAGCTGGGCGAGGCGGATTCCGGACAGCAGGCGATTCTTGCGCAGGCGTTCGCCGCAGCCGCGGGCGTGGTGATCGACGGCGTCGCGGATGACGGGATCGTCATTCCGGACGAGCGGGTCCAGGTCGAGACGAGCGTCTGGAACGCCGGGAAGGCGGCGGTCACGCTCGATACCATCGAGCTGGGGACGCCCGCGGGCTGGAAGGTCGAGCGGCTCGACGCCGCGACCGCCGCCGTTGCACCCGGCACGGTGGCCACCCGTCGCTTCGCAGTGACCGTGGCGTCCGACGGGCGGTCGCAGCCGTACTTCCTGCGGCGCCCCCTCGCCGGCGCCTTGTACGACTGGACCGGTGTGCCCGCCGCGTGGCGCGGGCTGCCGTTCGAGCCTCCCGCGCTGCAGCTGACGGCACGGCTCACGATCGCGGGGCAGGCGGTGACGCTGTCCCGCGAAGTCGTCTACCGCTACCGCGATCAGGCAATCGGCGAGGTGCGCCGGCCCCTGTTCGTGACGAGGCCGTTCGACGTGGCGGTTACGCCCGATCTCGTGGTGTGGCCGCTCGACGGCCCGTCCGCCGCACCCCGCCACTTCACCGTCACCGTCACCAATCGCGCGCGCGGGCCCGCCGCGGCCCAGGTGGTGCTCGTGTCGCCGCCCGGGTGGTCGTCGCTTCCGGCCGAGAGCCTGTCGTTCCAGCGCGAGGACGAGTCGAAAAGCTTGACCATCACCCTCGCGCTCCCGGCGGGAGTGCGGCCCGGCGTCTACCAGCTCAAGGCGGCCGCAAGCGCCGGCGCCGGTCGGAGCGACGGCGCGCTTGCCATCATCGACTATCCGCACATCCGGCCCCGGGCCGTCGCGCACGCCTCGACCGGCGAGATTCGGGCGGCACGCATCTCGTTGCCGGCGCTCGTGCGCGTCGGCTACGTCCGCGGCGCATCGGATCGCGTGCCGGAGGCGTTGCAGGCGGTAGGGGTTCCGATCGAGCTTCTGAGCCCCGACACGCTCGCTCGCGGCGATCTGTCCCGGTACGACGGGATCGTGATCGGGAGTCGCGCGTATGAGACCGAGCCCGCGCTGGTCGCGAACAACGGTCGGCTGCTCGATTACGTTCGGGCGGGCGGCCTGGTCATCGTGCAGTATCAGCAGTATCCGTTCGTGAACGGCGGCTTCGCGCCCTATCGCCTTTCGATCGCGCGGCCGCACGACCGGGTGACCGACGAGACCGCTACTCCTACCGAGCTCGACCCCGCGAGTCCCGTCTTCCACGTTCCCAACGAGATCGGGTCAGACGACTGGCGGGCCTGGGTGCAGGAGCGCGGCCTGTATTTCGCGCACGATTGGGATCCCGCCTACACTCCCCTGCTCGAGCTGCACGATCCGGGGGAGGCTCCACTCCAGGGCGGGTTGCTCGAGACCGCCCTTGGCAAGGGCACCTATGTGTACACGGGGCTGAGCTTCTTCCGTCAGCTGCCGGCGGGAGTCCCGGGGGCGTATCGGCTGTTTGCGAACCTGTTGGCTCTCAAGAGACGGAATGTTCCGTAACACGGTGCGTGGTGCGTGGTGCGTGGTTTGTTCTGGCGCGCTGCGAGCGTGCCGTGCGTACCGTCGGCAACCACGTACCACGCACCACACTCTCGGCTGTCTTGTTGCCGTCGTCGCCTTGCTCGCTGCTTGTTCGTCTGACCACCGGATCCCCCTCGTTATTTACTCCCCCCACGGCCGCGATCTGCTCACGCTGCTCGAGCGGCGCTTCGAGCAGCTTCATCCCGACGTCGACGTGCGTTGGCTCGACATGGGCTCGCAGGAGGTGTACGATCGGCTGCGGTCGGAGCGTGCCAACCCACAGGCGGACGTCTGGTTCGGCGGCCCCGCGACGATCTTCGTCCGCGGCGTACAGGACTCGCTGCTCGAGCCGTTCCGGCCCGGTTGGGCGGGCGCCATCGGCCCGCACGGCCGCGGACCGGGTGACCTGTACTTCGCCGCGTACGAGACCCCGGCGGTGATCGTGTACGCCGAGCAGGCGCTCCGGCCCAGCGAAGCCCCGCAGGATTGGGACGACCTGCTCGAGCCCCGTTGGAAGGGCAAAGTCCTGATCCGTGACCCGCTCGCCTCCGGGACGATGCGGGCCGTATGGGGCATGATCATCGAGCGCGGTCTCGAGCAGACGCACGACACGGCCGCGGGCTTCCAATGGCTGCGCCGGCTCGACGCCCAGACCAAGGAATACGTACTGAACGGTCCGCTCCTCGATCAGAAGATCGTGCGTCAGGAAGGGCTGGTGACCATCTGGGACCTGCCCGACATCCTGCTCAGCAGGCGCGACGGGCAGCCGCTCGGCTACCTGTTCCCCAAGAGCGGCACACCGGTGATCGAGGACGCGATCGGCGTGGTCCGGGGTGCGCGCCACCGCGCCGAGGCGCGGGCGTTCGTCGAGTACGTGGGCAGCGTTGCGGCACAGCTGGCTGCGACGCGCGAGGCGTACCGGTTGCCGGCGCGGCTCGATCTCCCGGCGGACTCGCTGCCCCTGTGGGCGCGCGAGGTGCGGCGCGTGATGAAGGTCGCCGACGTGGACTGGGATCGGCTCGCCGAGCGGGGGGCGGAGTGGATGCGCTATTGGGATGAAACCGTGCGGGGCCACGGGCGATGACCGCGTTCGTCATGCTGGACGGTGTCCACAAGCAGTGGTCGCACACGGTCGCCGTCGGGCCGTTGTCGCTCGACATCCCGCAAGGCGAGATCCTCGCCTTGCTCGGGCCGTCGGGGAGCGGCAAGACGACGGTGCTCCGCTTGCTGGGCGGGTTCGAAACGTGCGACGCCGGCCGGATACTGGTAGCGGGCGAAGACGTCACCGCGGTGCCCCCGGCACGGCGGCGCTGTGGAATGGTGTTCCAGCACTATGCCCTCTTCCCGCACTTGGACGTGGGAGAGAACGTGGCCTTCGGACTCAAGGGACGGGGGACGAGGGAGGGGGGACGGGTGCCGGCAAAGGTCGCAGAGGTGCTGGCACTCGTCGGGCTCGAGGGGTTCGAGCGGCGCCGGGTCCAGGAGCTCTCGGGCGGGCAGCAGCAGCGCGTGGCGCTGGCACGCGCGCTCGCCCCGGAGCCGCGAGTGCTGCTGCTCGACGAGCCGCTGTCGAACCTCGATCCCGCGCTGCGCGAGCGGACGCGGCGCGAGCTGCGAGCGCTGATCAAGCGAGTCGGGATCACGAGCATCTTCGTCACGCACGAGCAGGACGAGGCGTTCGATTTGGGCGACCGGGTGGCGGTGCTCCAGGCCGGGCGGCTCGAGCAGCTCGCCACGGCCGACGAGCTGTACGATCACCCGGCGAGTCTGTTCGTGGCGACGTTCGTCGGCCGGGCCAATGTGCTACGGGGACGGGCGGCGCAGGCGCTTGGCGGGCGCGACGGTCAGGTGCTGGTGGTGCGGCCTGAGCGGCTGCGGTTCGCGGACGCCGGCGTCCCCGGTGTTGTGCGGGAGCGCCGCTACACGGGTGCTGCCGCGTTCTATCAGGTGGATACCGAGCCGGGCGACCGGCTGGAGGTTCTGGCGGCGCCCGACGCCGCGCGCGTCGGCGACCGCGTGTACTTGGAGCCGCTCGGCGTCATCGCCTTTCCGGAGGCGCGCGGGTGAACCCGCGCCTCGGTTTGGCGGGGCGGGCGGCGTTCACGCTGCTGCTCGCGTGGCTCGTGCTGTATCCCATCCTCATCGTCGTCGGAGCTGCCGCGCGGCCGGACGCGCTCGCCGCGTTCGCGTCGCGGCCCGGCGAATGGCGGGCGCTGTGGGCCAGCGTGTGGATCTCGCTCGCGAGCGTGGCGCTCGCGGCTGCGATCGGCGTCCCGCTCGCCTTCTTATTCGAATGGCTCGAGTTCCCGGGCCGCAAGACGCTCGGGTCCCTGATCGCTCTCCCCGCCGTGTTACCGCCGTTCGTTGGGGTGATCGCTTTCCTCTTTCTGTACGGCGAATCGGGGTTCGTGGCGCGCGCGGTCCAGCGGACCTTGGGGCTCGAGCAGGCGCCCTGGCGGCTCCAGGGGGCCGGGGCCATCCTGCTGGTGCACGCCTACTCGATGTACGTGTACTTCTACCTGTTCACGCGCGCCGGACTCGCGAAGCTCGACGCCTCCATGCTCGAGGCCGCGCAGGCGCTCGGCGCCGGCCGCTGGGAGAGTCTCCGGCGCGTGACGCTGCCCTTGTTGCGCCCGTCGCTCGCGGGCGCCGCCTTGCTCGTGTTCATGACGGCGCTCGGCTCCTTCAGCGCGCCCTACGTGTTCGGCGGCGGCTTCCGACTGATGACCACCCAGATCGTGGCGACCAAACTGAACGGTGAGCTGCCGCTCGCGATGGTCGAGACCGTGGCCCTCGCCCTCGTGGCCGTCGCGGCACTCGCGGTGCTGCGCCGCACCGAGGGCGACGATATCCTGACCGCCCTCGGCAAGGGCACCGCGCCGCGCCGCCGGCCGATCCGCGGAGCCGGGGCCCGGCGGCTCGCCGCGGTCGCCGGGTGGGCGCTCGCGGCGCTGTTACTCCTGCCGCACCTGACGCTCGCCCTCGTCTCGCTTGTCCCGTACGGAAGCTGGACAACGGAAACCTTGCCGCCAGTGCTGTCGCTCGTGAACTATCAGCGGCTGCTGGGTGAGGCCGAGCGGTTGCGCCCCCTCGTGAACTCTCTGTGGATGGCGGCGGCGAGCACGTTGGCCGCGCTGGTGCTGGCGCTCGTTGCCGGCGCGCTGGGGGCGCGGCGGCGGCCGTGGCAGTTTCGTGGCCCCATCGAAGGACTGATCGCGCTCCCCTGGGCGCTCCCCGGGACCGTGTTCGCGATCGCGCTGGCGACCACGTTCAGCGTACACAGTCCATTCACGCTCCGCTGGGTGCTGGTGGGGACGACCGTGTTGTTGCCGCTCGCCTATCTCGTGCGCAACCTCCCCCTGACGGGGCGCGCCGTACTGGCCGGATACCGCCAGCTCGATCCCGGGCTGGCGGAGGCGGCCGCGAGTCTCGGCGCCGGCCGCTGGGCCGCGTTCCGGCGGGTGACGCTGCCCTTGCTCAAGCCGGCGCTCGCGGCCGGCGGGAGCCTCGCGTTCGTCTCCGCGCTCGGCGACTTTGTGACGTCCATCGTCCTCTACACGTATGACAACCGGCCGATTTCCATCGAGATCATGTCGAGCCTGCGCCTGTCGGAGCTGGGCATCGCGGCGGCCTTCGGCGTGATCCTGATGGTGGTGAGCGCGGCGGTCCTCGGGCTGGGAGCGAGACAATGAGGCGGATGGCCGTGCTGATGGCCGTCGCGTTCGTCGACATGATCGGCCTGATGCTGGTGCTGCCGTTGCTGCCGCTTTACGCCCTCCACCTGCACGCGGACCCAACGACGATCGGGTTCCTGACGGCCTCGTTCCCCGTCGCGCAGCTCCTCGCCTCCCCGGTCTGGGGACGGGTGTCCGATCGCTACGGGCGTCGCCCGGCCGTCTTGGTCGGTTTGACCGCATCGACGATCGCATATGTGATTTTCGGTTTCGCCGGCTCCCTCTGGCTCCTGTTCCTGTCTCGCTTCGTCCAGGGCCTGGGGGGCGGCACGACCGGGGTCGCGCAGGCGTACGTGGCCGACACCATGGCTCCGCACGAGCGGGCCAAAGCATTGGGGTGGCTCTCCGCCGCGACCAGCCTCGGGGTGGTGATCGGGCCGGTCGTGGGATCGTTCGCCGCCCGGGCGGGCGCGTCGGCCCCCGGTCTGGTGGCGGCGGGGCTGTGCGCCTGCAACCTCGTGTTCGCATGGAAATGGCTGCCGGAGTCGCGTGTCCTCGCGTCACACGTCACGACCGAGAGCGGCCGCTACCTTCCCCCGCCCGAGCCGCGGCCGGTGTTTCACGCGATATGGGACGTCATTCGCCACCCCGGCCGGCCCGCGGCGCACCTCATCTGGATCTATGCGGTGGCGATGCTCGCGTACAACTCCGCGCCGGCCGTGTTCACGTTATACCTCTCGTGGCGCTTCGGCATCGACGTCACCAACATCGGCTGGTTCTTCACCGTGTTTGGCGGCGTCGGCGTCCTGATGCGTGCCTTCGTGGTCGGGCCGGTCAACGACCGCCTCGGCGAGGTTCGAACGATGCGCCTCGGCGCGGCGCTATACGCACTGGGATACGCGCTCATCCCGCTGGCGCCCTCGGTGCCGATATTTCTCGGGTTCCAGGTGTTACTCCCGCTGGGGACGGCGTTGCTCTTCCCCGCGAACTCGGCACTCGTGAGCCACCGCACCGACCGGCACGAGTTCGGCCTGATGATGGGCGTGCAGCAGGCTCTGCGCGGCGTGGCCAGCGTGGTAGGTCCGGTGTGGGCCGGCTTGGCGTACCAGCACCTGGGGCCGAGCGTGCCGTTCTACGCGTGCGCCGTGATCATCGCGTTCGCGCTGCTCCTCGCGAGCCGCGTCCCGGTGGGAGTGCCTGTGACGGCTGCCGCGTAGTGGCGAAGCCGCGTTAGTTTTCCTGCCATGCTTCGACCGCTCCTCTTGCTCGGCGGGATGGGGCTCGCCCTCACGCCACGGCCGCGCCTGGTTGTCGTAATCACCGTGGACCAGCTGCGCCCCGATTACCTGGACCGCTACCGGCCCCAGCTCAAAGGCGGGTTCGCCATGCTGCTCAAGCAAGGCGCGTCCTTTGCCGACGCCTACCAGGACCACGCCGTCACGGAGACTGCGCCCGGGCACTCGACCATCTTGTCGGGGCGGTGGCCGGCGCACACCGGGATCATCAGCAACGCGGCGGGAGTGTTGGACTCGACCGCGCCGCTCATCGGCGTACGCGGCCCGGGCGCGTCGCCCGCGCGGTTCCGCGGGACGGAGTTCTTCGATTGGCTGACGGCCGCCGAGCCGGGCGCGCGGGCGCTGTCCGTATCGCGCAAAGACCGGGGCGCGATCCTCCCGATCGGCCGTGCCAAGGAATCCGTCTACTGGTATCAGTCCGGGTTCTTCACCACGAGCCGCTATTACGCCGACTCGCTTCCCGCGTGGGTGCGGATCTTCAACGGCCGCCGGGTGCCGTTCCGGGCGGCCGGTACCAGCTGGGATCTGCTGCTCCCCGCGCGGGACTATCCCGAGCCCGACAGCGTGCCGTACGAGAACGGCGGTGCCGGCTTCACCTTCCCGCACCGGCTACCCGCGGACAGCGGGCAGGCGGCGGGAGCGTTCGCCGGCGTCCCGACCATGGACTCGCTCACACTGGCATTCGCGCTCGAGGGCGTGCGGGCGCTGCAGCTCGGCGCTCGCGGGGCGACCGACCTGCTTGCGGTGAGCCTCTCCACCACGGATGCGGTCGGCCATGCGTTTGGGCCCGATTCCCGGGAGATTCACGATCAGGTCGTCCGGCTCGATCGCTACCTCGGTTGGTTCCTGCAACAGTTGTTCGTGCGGTACGGCAAGGAGAACGTGCTGGTCGTCCTCACCGCGGACCACGGCGTGACCCCGTTTGCGGAGCGGTCCCGCGCGCTGGGCCGGAGCGGCGCCGTGCGGGTGATTCCGGACAGCATGATCGCGAGCGTCAACGCCGCGCTCGACCAGCGCGTCGGCGGCGGCGACTGGCTCCAGTTCGAGACCGGGATGCTGCTCGTCCCGGCGCGCGCGAGGCTCGTCGCCCAGGGCGTGAATGCCGACAGCGTTGTGGCGGACGTGGCGACCCGCCTCCGCGCGCTGGCCGGCGTGGCCCGCGTGGATCGCGCGGCCGACCTCGCGCGCGGAGACACCACCGACCCGGTGATGCGCCGCTGGGTGCATCAGGTGCCGCCGGACGCCGGTGTGGAGCTGGTGGTCACGCTCAAGCCGTACTCGACGTGGAGTTATCCCAATCTCCCCATCGCGATGCACGGCCAACCGTCCGATCTGGACGCCCATGTGCCCATCATCCTGTGGGGCTCCGGGATTCGGCGGGGCACGTACGGCGGGCGGGTGAGCACGGTGGACATTGCACCGACCCTGGCGCGGCTGCTGGATCTCACGCCTGCCGAGCCGCTGGACGGGCACGTGCTCACCGCGGCGCTCGCGCCCGAGAATTGAGGAACGCATGGTAAGAGCCAAGCTGACGGCCGAGCAGCTCCGGCGGATCGAGGAAATCGAGGAGTACCGGCGGGCGACCGATCGCCTGAAGCACCTCGTGGTCGAGCTCGAGGCAAACCGTGCCGGACAGACGCGCATCATTCAGCAGCTGAGCGAGAAGATCGTGAACGAGGCGTCCCAGATGCGCCAACGCGCGCTCACGGCCAACATCGGGGCGATCGCCGACATCGCCGGGGCGATGTCGGTGATGGCGGGCCGCGGCGGCGGGATCATTATGAAGATTCGGGTGTTGGGCGACGCGGTGAACAGCCTCTACATGCAGCTCGACGCCGTCCTGAAGCATGTAATGACGCCACCGGAGCCGAAGAAGCCAACGTAGCCGTGCGTGCCATCCATTGCAGCGGATTGGTCAAGCGCTACGCCGACGTGGTCGCGGTCGCAGGCCTCGAGCTCACGGTGACCGCCGGGGAGTGCTTCGGTCTGCTGGGGCCGAACGGCGCGGGCAAGACGACCACGATCGAGATTCTCGAGGGACTCACCACGCCGGACGCGGGCGAGGTGGAGATCCTCGGGATGCGCTGGACGGGGGGTGCCCGCGGGCG
>JBGPDL010000040.1:0-26391 GCA_041482275.1 Gemmatimonadota bacterium
ACCCGATCAGGAAGCTCCGGCACGACCTGTCGAACCCGCTGGCCGCGATCCTCGCGGAAACCCAGCTGCTGCTGCTTGGCGCCGACAAGTACGACGCCGAAACGGTGGAAGGCCTGAAGCAGATCGAGGCGCTCTCGCGCAAGATGCGCGACATGCTCTTAGCCTTGGACACGTGAGTCGGCGCCACCGGCCGCGGTTCTCCCCTCCGGCGCGGTGGTGGTACCATCCTCGCCGCCTCATGCGCGCGAGTCCGCGCTGGTGGCGCTGGCCGCCCCTGCGGCGTTGCTTCCCCCGCTCGTGAGGCGACCATGGCGACCCTCGAGTTGCGGCCCCTCTCGACCGGCGAGATCCTCGACGGCTCGCTCGCCCTGCTGCGGCGGCACTTCGGGCTGCTGTTCGGCATCGCGGTCGTGTGCGAGGGGCTGCCCACGGCGCTCGACGTGTACATCGACCTCGCGGGCGGGAGCCCGGCACACCCTGGGCTCGCGTTGGTCGCTCGCTTGCTCAACGTGATCGGCACGCTGCTCGTGACCGGAGCGACCGTCCGGGCGGTGTCCGAGGCATACCTCGGGCGCGTTCCCCAGTTGAACGACGCCGTCGGCTACGCGGCCGGCAAGCTGGGCGTCATTTTCGGCGCCACGTTCGCGAGCGGCCTCGTGGTGCTGCTCGCGACCATTGCGCTCGTCATCCCTGGCATCGTGGTGTTCTGCGGCTACTCGGTGGCCGGCCAGGTGGCGGCGCTCGAGCCGCTGCGTTCGTCCACCGACGCGCTGCGCCGCTCCTGGGAGCTCACGCAGGGCTTCAAAGGCAAGGCGTTCGTGCTGTGGGTCGTGTCGCTCGCCCTGATCCTGGTGGTGATCATCGGCGTGGGTTCCGTGGGAGGGCTGGCGGCGGGAATGGTGGGCGGGCTCGAAGCTGCGGTCACCGTGCTGCTGGCCGCAATCACACTGCTCATCTATCCACTCATCACCTGCGTGTTCACCCTGTTCTACTATGATCTGCGGGTCCGCAAGGAGGGCTTCGATCTCGAAGTGCTGAGCGGCCAGCTGGGGATCGCGCGGCAACCCTAGGTCGAGACGGACCCGGGCGGGCTGCGTTTCCCGTGCGCCCACCCGCTCGCGCCGTACACCAGCAGGAACAGCACCGACAGCACGCTGGTCGAGTACTTGAAGGCCGCCGGCGCGTCGCTCGCTGAGAGCAGCCCTTCGATGGTCCCCGCGATGGCGAGCAGCGTCACGACCGCGCCGATCATGCGCGCGGCAATCCGACCCTCGACCACGAGCGCGTCCCGCCGCAGCCGGTCGCCCGGCTGGAGCAGCGCTCCCGCTAGACGGAAGCCCGCGCCCCCGGCGATGAAGATCGCCGTGAGCTCGAGGATACCGTGGCCCGCCACGAACGTGCCGAGGTAGGCCCCCGCATGGTAGTTGACGAACACGCCGAACCCGGCGCCCAGACTCAAGCCGTTGACGACGAGCACGAGGACGGTCGGCAGGCCGGCGAGCAGGCCGCCGACGAAGGCCCAGAACCCGATCCGGATATTGTTGCTGATGATCGCGGACGCGATCACCGGCAGCTCGTCTTTGGGCGACTCGGCGTAGCCGATGCCCTGCGCTTGATTCGCCGCCGCCTCGCGCGCCCGGCTCACCATGACCGGCGCGACGAGTTCGTCCTGGAGTTCGGGATGGCCGCGGATCAGTCCGTACCCCACGGCTGCCGGTGCGGCGAACAGCAGGAACGCCGCCGCCACGTAGGCCCACGACTGCACCACGGCCGCGGGAAAGTCGCGTACCAGATAGCGGACCACCGGGGTGGTGCGGTGTCCGCGCGCCCGGTACAGGGCGTTGTGCCCGGCGCTCGCCACGCGCTCCAGATACTCGACGACGCGCGGGTCCACACCGTACGTGCGGGCCCGCGCCAGGTCCGCCGCCACCTCCCGATAGCGCGCTGCGAAGCCGGGAATGTCGTGCGACGCGAGGCCGCTCACGCCGGACCGCTCGACGCGCGTGGCGAGCGCATGGAATGCCTCCCACGCCTCGCGCTTTCGTTCGACGAACCGCTCCGCCGTGACCGTGGTGCGCCCCGCGACGTCCGCGCGGGCCCGCGTGGCGAATCGGCTGCGACGCTTGCGCTGTTCGTCGGCGTGCAGCTCGGCGAGGTAGACGTCGGCGTCCGCCGTGCGGCGCGGGACGCGGTCCTGAAAGCGGCGCGCCAGCTCGCTCGCCAGCCGCGTCTGTACGGCGGGGTCCAGGTCGGCCGCGCGCGCCAGAAACTGGTCTAGCAGACGAAACTCGTCGTCGGCGAGCTCCGGCGGGCCCGTCTCGACCGCCCCTTCGGCGCCGACCAGGGCGGGGGCCAGGGCCCAATCCATCGGGCGGTCGCGCACCACGATGGTCCCGGCGACTAGGTCGCCGAAGCGCTGGTTGCGCCCGTGCAGGAAGATCATGGCGAGCCCCGGGAGGAACGGCAGCACCGGCAGGTAGCAGTCGAGCAGTCGGAATAGACCGCGGACAACCGCGGCGGTGGGCGTGACGGCGTGCCCGGTCTCCATCACGACCCGAATGCCGAGCAGCTGCTTCCCGAGCGTGCGCCCGCCGTTCAAGGCTTCGAGCAGCACGAAATACCCGAGGAATGCGAAGGTGAAGAGCAGGATGATCGCGGCCAACACCCAGCCGGCGAGCATTTCCCCCGGGGCCGCGACGCCGAGCAGCGAAACAAGCCAGGCCAAGAGCAGCAGCCCGAAGCCCGCGACCAGGGTGTCTACCAGTGCGGCCGCGGCGCGCGATCCCACCCCCGCCAGCTCGAGGTGGAGCGCGACGTGCTCGGGGGTCTCAATCCCGAGCTCTTGGCGGAGTGTCGGTTCGGACAGAGGCGGCTCTCGCGCGGGAGCGTTCACCTCAACATCTTACCGCGACCACGCACGCGGAGCGAGTCGTCCATGACGGACATCCGGCCCATGAATTTCGGAGAGATCCTCGACGCGGCGCTGGTCATCTATCGCCGGCATTTCGGCCTGTTCTTGAAGCTCGCGGTTATCGTCCTCGCGGTGCCTGTCGTGCTCCTGGTCTACTTCGGCGCCCGGTTTGTCGGGAGCTTCATGACCCAGACGCCCGACGTGACGGGGCTGCTGTTCTTCCTGCCCGTGGGCATTCTCTATTACCTGGCCAGTCTCGTGCTCACCGCCGGCACGATTCGCATCATCGCGGATTCGTATCTCGGCCGGACGCCCCGGCTGCAGGATGCGCTTTCGCTCGGAATGGCGAAGCTGTGGGGCCTGGTGGTGGTCGGCCTGGGAAAAGGCGTCGTTGTGTTCTTGGTGGTGATCGCCGTTGGGGCGGTGACCGGGATCCTGGGTGTGATGGCCAAGGGGGCTGGTGTGACGGCGGTATTGCTGGTCGTCGCCGTCGGCGCGGCCGGTGCGTGGCTCGTCGTCTTTGTGCTGTGCGGATATGGCGTCACCACGCCCGTCGTGGTCCTCGAGGAGCTGGGGAGCTCGTTCGATGCATTCAGCCGGTCCTGGGACCTGACCCGGAGCTTCAAACTCAAGGTGTTGGGGCTGGCCATCGTGGCGGTGCTGCTGTTCAACGCGCTACCCAGCTGGGTGTTGCAGGCGCTGTCGGCGGCGGCGCGCGGCACGCTGCCGCCGCTGTCGATCGCCTTGGCCGCGCTCGCCACGGTCGTGCCCGTCCTCCTCACCCCCGCGCTCGCGGCCGTGATCACCCTGATGTACTACGACCTGCGCGTGCGGCGGGAAGCGTTCGACCTTCAGATGCTGAGCCGGCAGTTGGGGATCGTCTGACGGGTGCCCTGAGTCTCGCGGTGCAGGGGATCCCCCCGGACTCGCTGCGCCGGGCCGTCGTCGAAGTGTTCGCACGCCCCGAGTACCGCTGGGCGTCCGGCCGGAGCCCGCTGCAATGGCTGCTCGAGCAGTTCGGGCGCTTGCTCGACTGGCTCGGGCGGGCCGAAGCCAGCCACCCGGTGGCGTTCCGGGCGCTGCTGGTGCTGTTGAGCGTCACCCTGCTCGTGAACCTCGTCCACATGGGCTACGTGGTCTGGCGCATCACGCGGCCCACCGCGCGGACGCCGGGCGGCGGCGCCGCGGCACCAGGCCTCTTGGTCGAGGACGCTGGCGCACACCGCGAGCGTGCCGAAGCGCTGGCCCACGCTGGCCGTTACCCCGAAGCGCTGGCCCATCGATTCGCGGCGATGCTGCTCGAGCTCGAGCGGCGCGACGCGTTGCGGTTTCATCCCTCCAAGACGCCCGCCGAGTACGTGACGGAGGCGCGGCTCGATCAGGCGGGCCGGGCGACCTTGAGCCAGCTGGTGGCGCGCCTGTACCGCCATGTGTTCGGCGCCGTTCCCTGCGACGAGGAGACCTATCGCGCATTCGCGAGCGACGCCGACCTCTTGTCTGAACATGTCGCGACGGCTTGAAGTGGTACTCGTGCTCCTGCTGAGCGTGGCCCTGGCGCTCGCGATCTGGGCGGGCCGGCGCGGCGCGGGCACCGAGACCGACTTCGATTTCCGCGCATCCACGCTGGTGAGCGGTCCCGAGGGCAGCCGCGCCCTGTACGACGTGCTCGCCCGCCTGGGAGTGCCCGTCGAGCGGTGGCGCACGCCGCTGTTCGACCTCGCGAGCGACTCGTCCCACCGCCCCGCCGTGCTGGCCGTGCTCGATCCCCCGCTGGCGCTGACCGGTGCCGAGCTCGCCCAGGTCGCGCAGTTCGTCCGGGATGGCGGGGCGGTGGTCGCCGCGAATGTGGGTGGCGGCATCACCCGGTGCGTCGGGTGGCAGACGGCGTACCGCATTGACTTCGCCCGGGCGGACAGTTTCGCGGTCGTGTCTCCCGACCCGAATCTCCCGCTGCCGCCGGTCACGAACTACTTGAAGCCGCCCGGGCTGGCGCAGTCGGATGCGCGCCGGCGGCTGCGTGGGGGGGATGCCGAAGAGGATCGCTGCGACACGCTCGCTCCGTTGGCGCAGGACACCCTGTTACGCCTGACCGACGGGCGGCCGGCGGCGCTGCGACTCCGCTATCGTGGAGGGGGAAGTGTGACGCTCCTGGCGGACGCCGGGTACCTCCGCAACCGCGCCTGGCGCGAGACCACCGTGCCGCGGTTCGTGGTACCGCTCCTGATGCCGGCGCGCCCGGGCCGGGTTGTCTGGGACGAGTATCACCAGGGCTTCGGCCAGGGGCGCTCGCTCGGCGGAGCGGTGGCGGGCTGGCTCGAGCGGGCCCCGCTCGGCTGGGCGGTGTTACAGGTGATCGCCGTGCTGCTCGTGGGACTCGCGGTCGGTGGCGTGCGCTTTGGGCCGGCGCGCCCCGTCATCGAGCGCCGCCGCCGCTCGCCGCTCGAGCACCTCGAGGCGCTGGCCGCGGGGCTCGAGGGAGCGGACGGCGTGGACACGGCCGTCGCGTTGACGGTATCAGGCCTGCGGCGCCGGCTCGGTCGCACCGGTGTGTTGTCGGCGGACCAGCAGCGCTCGTGGCTCGCCGCCCTCGAGCTGGCGCTGCCCACCGCCGTCGGGCGCAATACCGTGCGGCGGCTGCAGCAGCTCATGAACCAACCTGGCGGACCCGAGCGCGCGCTCGAGGCCGCTCAAGCCGTGGAGGACGTGTGGCTGGAGCTTCGCCCGGCGAAGACGCCCGTCGCATCCTAGAGACGCTGCAACGGGTCATCCTCGGCCAGGAGGCCGCGACCCAGGAAGCCCTGGTCTGCTTGTTGGCGCGCGGCCACGTGCTGCTCGAAGGGGTGCCCGGGACGGCGAAAACGCTGCTCGTGCGCACCCTGGCGCTCGCCCTGGACGTCAAGTTCCAGCGCATCCAGTTCACGCCCGACTTGATGCCCGCCGACATCACCGGCGTCAGCCTGCTGACGGGATCGCACGAATTCACCTTCCGCCCGGGGCCGATCTTCGCGGACCTGGTCCTGGCGGACGAGATCAACCGCGCGCCCGCCAAGACGCAGGCGGCGTTGCTCGAGGCGATGCAAGAGCGCACGGTCACGGTGGACGGCGTGGGACACCCGCTCTCAGCCGCGTTTACGGTGTTCGCCACGCAGAACCCGGTGGAATTCGAGGGAACGTACCCGTTGCCCGAAGCGGAGCTGGACCGCTTTATGATGAAGGTCCTCGTGGGGTATCCCGATGCGACCCACGAGCAGGGCATCCTCGCGCGCACCGTGGCGGGGTTCGAGGCGGACCGGCCCTCCACCTACGGCGTGACCTCGGTGACCGACGCCGCGGGGTTGGAGGGGCTGCGCCGGGCCGTGGAAGCGGTGCGCGTAGAGTCGCAGATCACGGCGTACGTCACGGCGGTCGTCCGGGGTACCCGCGACGCCGCGTCGCTCACGCTCGGGGCCAGTCCCCGAGCCGGCGTGGCGCTGCTCAAGGCGGCGCGCGCGGCCGCGCTGGTGGACGGACGGGACTACGTCATCCCGGACGACGTGAAGCGGCTTGCGCCGGCCGTGTTGCGCCACCGCGTGAGCGTGGCCCCGGAGCTCGAGCTCGAAGGCGTTACTCCCGATGCCGCCCTCAAGTCCATCCTCGATCGTATCGAGGTGCCGACGGCGTGAGCGCTGTCAGCGTGCTGCTCGCCGGCACGATCGTCGCGGCGTTCTGGGCTCTGTGGTTCGCGGTCGGAACGTACGCCGGCCTGCTGTGGGCGCGGCGCGGGCTCGCGGTGGCGGCCGCCATCGCGCTGCTCGGCCTCGCCGGCCGGTGGGTGCCGTGGGCGCTCGACGCCATGCTCATGGCGGACCTGGCGCTGGTCGTCGCCGTGTGGATTGATGCCACCCGTGCGCCCGTCCCCGGATCGGCCGAGCTGGGCGTGTTCCGGGACGCCCCGCCGGCGTTTTCCGTCGGCCGCGCCGCCGACGTGACGTACCGCTGGGTGAACGGCACCGGGCGGCGGGCGCGGTTGCGCCTGCGTGAAGTCCGCCCCGACCTGCTCGGCGGCACGCAGCCGCCGCGCCGCATCGCCGTGCCGCCGCTCGGCGAGGCCCGCGAACTGGTGGCGGTGATCCCCGTGCGGCGCGGGCGCGAGCGGGCCGGGGGATTCGTGGTGGATTCGACCGGTCCGCTGGGGTTGGGGCGGCGGCGGTGTCGGGTGGACCTGCCGTGGGACGCCGCCGTGTACCCGCCGCTCGTGTCGGTGCGGTTGCGCGCCTCGGTCGCCCAGGCGCAGCGCCGCCGCGAGCAGGGGATCACGCCGCTGCGCCGGATTGGGGAGGGCCGGCTGTTCGAGTCGTTGCGCGAATGGGTGCCCGGGGACGATTTGCGGCACATCGACTGGAAGGCCACGGCGCGGCGGCGCAAGGTGATCACCCGGCAGTACGAAGCCGAGCGCCGCCAGCAGGTGCTGCTGGTGCTCGACACCGGGCGCCTCCTCACCGCGGACATCGCAGGCGTCTCACGCCTCGACTACGTCGTGCAGGCCGCGCTCGAGCTGGCCTATGCCGCGACGCAGCACGACGACAACGTGGGCGTGATGGCGTTCGCGGACGGGGTGCAGCATTTCGTCGCGCCGCAGCGGGGGCGGCTGGCATTGAAGCGCGTGCTCGACGTACTCGCGGTGGTGGAACCCCGCCTGGTGGAACCCGACTATCCGGGCGCATTCCGCTACCTCGCGGCGCGCAACCGCAAGCGCGCCCTCACGGTGCTGTTCACCGACGTGATCGACCGGTTCGCCTCGGATGCGCTGGTGGCGAACGTGGCGTCGCTCCGCCCGCGGCATCTGCCGCTCGCGGTCACGCTCAAGAACCCCGAGCTCGAGCGGGTGGCGGCGCTGCGCCCCGTCAGCGCGCACGACGCGTTTCGCAAAGCAGCGGCAGAGGAACTACTGGGGGCGCGGGACCAGGCGCTGGGGCACATGCGGCGCGCTGGGGTACTGGTGCTGGACGTGCCGCCCGACCGGGCGGCGCAGGCGGTGGTGGCGAAGTATCTCGAGCTGAAGCGCCGGGGGCGGCTGTAACGCAGCCGGTGAGGGGCGCCAGAGGCCGGGCGTTATTACATTGACTGCCATCTCCGCCGACCTAGGAGCGCATGCGACGTAGTCGCGGCCTCGCCGTCCTGGCGCTGCTGTTCAGTTCTGCAACCGTCACGACCTGCGTGTATCCCACCGAGCGCGATTCGTCGGTGCACATGAGCCTCACCCCACTGAACATCTTGATTCGCAGCACGGACACGACCGTCACCGCGACGGCCTGGCGCATCATCGCGCCGGCCGACTCGCAGCCGATTCCCAACGTGGTGTTCGACTGGTCGAGCAGCGATTCGACCGTGGCCACCGTGAGTAAGGCGGGCCGCATCGTCGGCATCAAGTCCGGTACTGCGATCATCACGGCGGCGGCCTTGAACTTCGACAAGGGCCAGCTCGCCGCCGCCGACACGGTCCGCGTGTCGGCGCCGCTCGAGATCGACAGTGTGCGGCCCAGGATCGTGCGGTACGGCGAGTTACTGAGCGTGTACGGCGTGGGCGTCGATTCGATCTTTGCGGCGCAACTGAGCGGCACTGCGCTGATCCCGAACCTGTTCGGAGACACGGCGTTCGCCGACGGCACAGCGCGCCGGCGGTATTGGGTGCCGCCGCCCGCGCACACCGATTCGCTGTTTTTCTTCGGCATATCGGGTGGCCAGGGAGTGCTCGGCTTCGTCCACGGAGACACGACGCGGGTCGTGGAGCACGATCTGTACGAGCCCAACGACACTGTGCCGCAACCGATCGACCTGGATGCAGCTCCGCCGTTCGCCGTAGCGCCGTTTCTCCGGTTCTACAACCCCGCCCTCGCATTCGAGCCGTTGAAGCGCGATGAGAAGGCAGGCGCGGATTGGTACCGCTTCACCCAAGGGCAGGCCCGGGATCTGACGATCGTCCTCACCGCGCCGCAGATCGCGCGCACCTTCTCGACATTCCTCACCGACTCCCTCGGCTGGAACGGAACGACATACGTCCTCGGATCCGATGCCTGGACGTTCGGCCCAAGCTCGCACGCATGTCATGGTCTTGGGTTCGCGCCGCCCGAAGCGGTCGGTGACTCGACGATCGTGGCATTCAGGAACCTGCCGGCGGGTGGGCTCGACGCCATCGCGGTCTACACCACCCCGGGGCGCTACGGCCTCAGCGTGGTCGCCGGGTACCTGAGCGAGCTGCCGGCCGACGCGCACGAGGACGACAACTCGTGCAACGCTGGAGACGCCCGCGGCACGACGCCGGTGCCGTTGCGCGACACCCTGGCCATCGAGAACCCGCACGACATCGACTGGATCCGATTCAGCGTCCCCGCGCTCAACACCTACCAGGTCCGACTGCACGCGTTTCCCGGCATCCATCCGGACTCGCTCAAGGACCTGGATCTCTATGTCATCAAGGTGCCCAACCCGGGGGATGCCTCGCTGCAGGTGATGCTCGTGGACACGACTGCGGGCTCGGACGTGAACCAGAGCGTGGCGCTCGCCGCCGGCAACTACTACGCGGTGGTCCTGGACTTCGCCGGCGCGACGACGACCTATGAGCTGTGTGCGGCTCCGGTGCTGGGCGCCTGCACCGGTGCTGCGTTCCCCTCGCCGCCCGCCGGCCGGGTGGCGGGCACCCCGCTCCGCCCCAAGCGCCGGCCGCCCGCCCGGCGCGCGGCGCCGTCCGCCGTGCTCGTCCCCAGCCGCCGATGACCAACGGCGTGCTCGCGTGCTTCCGCTGCCACACACCGATCCCCGAGAACAGCCGGTTCTGCCTGTCGTGCGGTGCCGATGTCTCGGGCGGCGATGGGCCGACCAGCACGAGCAGCGTCGACGTCGTGCGCGAGCGCCTGCAGCGCACGGTCGAGGGCAAGTACCGGATCGAGCGTTTGCTGGGGAAGGGCGGGATGGGCGCCGTGTTCCTGGCGCACGATCTCGCGCTCGAGCGCGAAGTCGCGATCAAGGTCCTGCCTCCCGACGTGGCCCAGGACGATCAGGTGGTGCGTCGCTTCCAGCAGGAAGCCAAGACGGCCGCCAAGCTCGACCACCCCAACATCATCCCCATCTACCGGGTTGAGAGCGAGGGCGGGCTCAACTACTTCGTGATGAAGTACATTTCGGGCACCTCGCTCGAGGACCTGCTCGAGACAAAGGAGCCGCTGCCCGTGCCCGAGATCCAGCGGATCTTGTGGGAGGCGGCGTGCGCCCTCGGACACGCGCACCAGCGCGGCGTGGTACACCGCGACGTAAAGCCCGCGAACATCATGTTCGACCACCACGGCCGCGTGATGCTCACCGACTTCGGCATCTCCAAGGCGCTGCAGGCAGCCACGGGGTTCACTGCCACGGGGATGATCATCGGCACGCCGCACTACATGGCGCCCGAGCAGGGGAAGGGGGCTGCGGTGGACGGCCGCGCCGATCAGTACTCCCTGGGTGTGGTCGGCTACCGCATGATCACCGCCGAGCTGCCGTTCAACGGCGACTCGGTACACACCATCATCTACAAACACATCTACGAAGAGCCGCCGCTCGCCAGCGTGAAGCGGCCCGGCATCCCCGGCACGCTCACCGTCGCCATCGCGCGGGCCCTCGCGAAGGACCCGCACCTCCGTTTCCCGGCGATGGAAGACTTCGCGACCGCCGTATGGCCCGAGCAGCCGGTGGCGTCGCCTGCCAGAGGCCGCAGCGCCGTCCGGGCCGGCCCCCGGGCGACCGCCGACGCGCCCACCGAGATCACGGGCGCCCCCACGACGCCGCTGCCTTCCCCTCGCGCGAAATCGCGCAAGCAGGTGCCGGCAGCGCCGCGCCGCGCGCGGGCGCCCGCGCTGATCGGGCTCGCGGTGGTGGCGGCGGGCGTGGGGGCATATCTGATGCTGGGGCGGAAAGGGAGCGGGGAGGAGGGAGCGGGGCCGACCGCGCCCCGCTCCCAGCTCCCTGCTTCCACTGTCGACACCGTGCGGATTCAGGACACCGTACGCGTGCCGGCGCAGGCCCCCCCCAGCCGCCAGGCGGCGCGCCACGCCGAGCGGGCCAGACCGCGGGAAACCGCGGCGGCGACCGAGGCTTCTTCCCAGGGCTTCTTGACCATTGCGGCCGATCCGTTCGGCGAGGTCTACATCGACGGCGTCGATGCGGGCCAGACGCCGCTGGTCGAGTACGCCGTGAGGCCCGGGCGTCATACGATCCGCATCGAGCACCCCGGCTTCAAGGCGGTGACCGAAGCCGTGCAAGTGGACGCGAGCAACACCGTGCGCAAGCGCTACACCCTGCTCCCGGAGTGAGCCGCATGATCCGGCACCTCCGTGTCCTGGCCCTGCTTGCGGGCTTCGGGGTGCCGACCGCCGCCCGCGCGCAGACGATCGAGAACGCCGCCCTGCGGCGGGCGCAGCAGGCGTACGACAATCTCGAGTATCGCCAAGTCCTGTCGCTCGCTCGGGCCGCACTGCGCGAGCGGCTCACGGGCTCGGAGCGCGCCCGGGCGTACGAGCTGCTGGGTTTCACGTACGGCGCCATGGACTCGATCCTCAAGGCGGTGGACGCATTCAAGCAGGTCGTGCTGATCGACCCCGAGCGGCAGCTCGACCCCAACCGGGTCTCGCCCAAGGCGTACAGCGCGTTCGACGTGGCGCTGCGTCAGGTGTTGTTGGTGCGGCAGTTGCGCGTCGACAGCACAACCTTCGTGGGAGGGCAGGGGGCGGTGCCGATCCGGTTCGCGGTCACCCAGCCCGCTCGCGTCGTCACGCGGGCGATCGGAAGCGGGCGCAGCTTCCTGATCGACTCGGGCGCCTGGAATGGCCAGGTGAACTTGACCTGGCCCGCCCGGCTGGCGAACGGTGATCCCGTGCCCGCGGGCAACTACACGGTTGTCGTGGAGGCACGGCTGGGCCAGAACGCCTTCTCCGGGTCGCAGCCGATCCGCTTGAGTCACGGCATGGTAGACACGCTGCCGCACCTCACCAGCCTGCCGGGCTACCAGTACTTGCCGGAGACGGAGGTCCCGCCCCAGAGCTGGCGTCCGTTGGGGCTCGCCTTCCTTTATACGGGGGGCGCGCTGATCGGGACGCTGGGACTCGAGAGCTCGAGCCTCGGCTCGAGCTCCAAGCGGGAGCTGGCGGTCGTGGGAGGCGCCGCGCTCGCCACCGGGCTCGTGATGACGCTGCGAAAACCGGCCCCGCGCCCGGCCGCCGCCAACATCCTCTATAATCGGCTGCTGCGCGACCAGATCGCGCGGCGCAACCAGGAAATCGAGAGGGAGAACGTGGCCCGGCGCCAGCAGGTACAGCTCACCGTGGTCGCGTTGCCCAAGCCGACCGGAGGCGTGCCGCGGTGAGCCGGCTGGTCGCGGGCGCGGTCTGCCTTCTTCTCGCGGGGCAGGCGGCTCCCGCGCAGCGGCTCACGCTGGGTCCGCAGTTCGCGCTCGCGAGCTATCGCGAGGTCGCCTCAGGGCTCCGCTACCAAGGAACCGGATTCGGAGGAGCCGTGACCGCGCGCTACCGCAAGCTCTCCGCCGATGCCACCGTGCTCCGCCTGACGCTCGACCCCACGAAAGGAAGCGTGGCGACGTCCGGCTTCACGGCGACCGAAGTGAACGCGTGGGTCGCGTATGACGTCGCCACCTACGCCAGTCTCGAAGTTGGCCTCATCCGGCGGACGGCGGACCCGGAGTTCGCTGCCCAGTCGGTGGGGGCGGTGCGCATCGGGGCGCGCTCGTTCTACGAGATCGGGCCGGGAGCGACGATCTTGTTCCGCGCGGACTACCTCGCGGCCCCGAAATTCTCGGGCGGCGGCCACGCGACGTTTTCGCTCGATCTGGGGCTCGACCTCGACGTCCGTCTGGCGGGCCGGCTGCACGGGACGGCCGCCTACACGTTCGAGCGGATCAATCGCAAAACGAATCCCGGCGGGATGGGGGAGCTCGATGCGCCGATTCAGGAAACGGCGGCGCGGGTCGGGCTGGCGGTCGCGTTCTAGGCGGCGTGCTCTATTTTTCCTTCGTGTAGACGCCGAGGACGACGATCTCATAAGGCAAAGGCCGTGTGAGGAGCGTGGGGTTGGCACCGGAGTCCCGCACCCTTCGTGAGATCTCAGCGAAATCCACCCTCGGTATCCCGTAGACATGCAGGCGGTCTCCTCGTTTGAGGAGTCGTACCGCCCTTTCAGGAGGTGTCTCCTTGGCAAAGACCATGCGGAGGCGTTCCACGAGCAGGCCCCCGTCGAGGTCCCTCGCCGCGGCGATCACAAACCTGCCGTCGTGCACCACTAGCTGTCGGTCGTCGGCGATCTCCATGATAAACTCGACATCGTTGTAGAGCCCCGTCTCGGTGACTATGGAAACCGTCTTCGGTTTGACCCTGAGCGTGCAGGAGACCCTTTCAAAGATCCCAAAGGTTCTCTGAGCGCCCCCCGGGCTGAATCCCTTGACGGGCGTGAAGGAATCGAGCAGCTCAATACTGTGTATCCGAGTGACTGGGTGAATCTCGAAGACATGGTCGGGCTTGTAGGTAACAAAGGCAGGGAGTGACTTCCCCTGCTCCTCTTCCGCGCTTCCCGCGTGCTCCGGCCAGATCCTCCACACGCCAGAGATCCTGAGGGGTTTGCCTGTACCTTCGGCACCGTGGACGAGGTCGATCGCCGCCTTCTGGTCGTTGGCGTTCACGATCTCTGCGACTATGGGAAGGGCGACCTGGGGGGCGCGTCCGGCAAAGTGCAGGTCACCGTCAAGCGGGGGCGGGAGCGGTGATGCCATTGCCTTGTCCACGGTGAAGGTTGCACGAATGGCGACTCGATTCTTGTATTTCTCGATGAAGGACTTGTTGATCTCTATCTCGACTTCCTTGGGGGAGAAATCGGACTTGACCGCTATGTATGCGATCGTCGCCTGCCGCACGATCAACCCGCAGCCATGGAGGAAGGGCACGAGGACGAAGAGAATTGACGAGGCGTGTTTCGCCGTTTTCATCGAGCGAGAAAGCTCCTCTTGAGCCGCGTCACGCGCCAGGCGGACGAACGTTATTCCCGCCCAAAACGACGGTCAAGTCGACGGCGCGGCCGCGCCCACACACTGAGCCGACTGCTCCCCAATAGCTAGTCCGTTCGACGCGCCGCCGATCCCCGCGCTCCCTCGCTCTTGCTAAGTCGTTTCTCATCCCGCCGGGGGATGTCCACAGCCAGGCACAGCCGCAGAGATTACGTACGGCCAGTAGGAGGCACATCATGTTTCTCGTCTTGTTCGTCGTTCTGTTGACGGCATGGCTACTCGGGTGGGGCGTGTTCCATGCCGCCGGTGCTTTGATTCATCTCGTCTTGGTTGTAGCGGTGATTCTCCTGTTGGTGCACTTGCTGCGGGGCCGTAGAGCGTGAGGAAGGCTGTAGGTGCGGGACTTGCGGGGACGAGGAGAGACAGCGTAATAGGCGACTGAAGATCTGCGTGTCGGCAGCTCGATTCTCCCCCTGACCACGACCGCCACATATGCGCTACGCTCTGTCTCTGCTCGTCGTGCCACTGCTCGTGGTGCCGCCGAGACCCGTCGCGGCTCAGTGTGACGGCAAGACCGTCTCTGCGATCGCCATCGCCACTCAAGCCCCGTTGTACCTCCAGGTACCCCGGCGTCTCCGCACGCTCGCGCGCGGCGTGGGATTGGAACACACGACCACGAAAGCGGACGTGGTCCGCCGCTTTCTGCTCCTCGATGTGGGGCGGCCCTGCTCGGCCACCCAGCTGGAGGAATCGGAGCGGATTCTCCGCCTCCAGCCCTTCCTCGCCGAGGCGACGGTCCGCGCGGTGCCGGACTCCGTCGGCGGCGTGCGCATCGAGGTCGAGACTGTCGACGAGATCCCGACCATCTTCTCGATGCGCTTGCGGCGCTGGCATCCCGCGGCGCTTCGCGTCGGTGACAGCAACGTGGGGGGCCGGGCGCTGTACGTCGCGGCCAGGGTGGAGCGAGGATTCCGCTACCGCACCGGCGTGGGCCTGCAGGTCGTCGCGTACCAGGCGTTCGGCCGACCATACACGCTCTCGCTCGTGGCCTACCGCGCGCCTCTCGGCAGCACGCTGACGGGCGCCTTCGGCCATGCCTTCCTCACCGACCTCCAGCGAACCGCGTGGCACGTCGGCTACAGCAACGTGAACGCGTATACGTCCTTCGTCCGGCCGGATACCGGAGTCATCTCGCTGGGCGTGGTGCGCCGCTTCGCGGACATCGGCGGCGTGCTGCGCGTCGGCTTCGGGCGGCGGATCGGGTTCCTCGGCGGTCTGCTTACCTATGAGCGTGTCGCTCCGGCGGCGCAGGCGGTGGTCCTTCCCGACTCGGGACTCCCCGCCGACACGAGCGCGCCAATCGGTGGCCCGTTCGCTCGCTACCAGAACGTGCGCCTGAACGCCGTCGTCGGCGTGCGCACCCTTTCGTTCCTGGAGGTGCGCGGGTTCGACGCGCTCGCGGCGGTGCAGGATGTGGCCAGGGGCGTTCAATTCGGCGTCGTCGTGGGGCAGGGGAACGACACCTTTCTCTCCGCCGACCTCTACGCCGGGCTGGGGTCCGCGCAGTCCCTCGTCGCGCTGCGCGTCGAAGGAGAAGCGCGCCATGACCCGGGCACCAACCGATGGGATTCGATGGTCGCCAGCGGGCGGCTGGCGTGGTACTGGAAGCCCTCCGACGCACATGTCGTCATCGCCAGCAACGAATTCTCCGGCGGGTGGCGCGTGCGGATTCCCTTTCAACTCAGGCTTGGTGCCGTGCCGGGCGGCGTGCGGGGCTACTTTAATTCGCGCGTCGTCGGCGCGGTGCGGAGCGTCGCCCGCGTCGAGGAGCGTTGGTCGCTCGGCCAGCTCAACCGGCACGTGGGGCTCGGGCTCGCGAGCTTCGCCGACGCAGGTGTGGTCTGGGCGGGCGATGCGCCGTTCGGCGTGAATAGCGACGTGAAGGCAGGGGTGGGCGTGGGCCTGCTCGTAGCCGTCCCGCCGCAGTCAAAGCGGCTCTGGCGTCTAGATCTCGCGGTTCCCGTGAGCCCGGACGCGCGGGCGCGCTGGGAGATCCGGCTGACGACCGTGTGGGCGGGTGGATTCTGGAGCGAGCCGAGAGACGTGGCGCAGGCGCGGGCCGGCGCGGCCCCCTCGCTCATCTTTACGTGGCCGTGATCACGGCCGCAATTACGACACCGTGGTCACGTACTCATGCGCCAGAAGGGACTCGAACCCATGACCTTCGGCTCCGGAGGCCGACGCTCTATCCAGCTGAGCTACTGGCGCAAACTGCCAGACGTCGAGACGGCCAGACGTCTAAGGAGTCGGGGCGAGTGGATTTGAACCACCGACCTCCTGGTCCCGAACCAGGCGCGCTAACCGGGCTGCGCTACGCCCCGAGATGATGCCAGTTCATGCCGATGCGCCCACCAGGAGTCGAACCCGGAACCTCTTGATCCGTAGTCAAGCGCTCTATCCAGTTGAGCTATGGGCGCGATGGGCGGTACTAGACTCGAACTAGTGACCTCCACGATGTCAACGTGGCGCTCTAACCAACTGAGCTAACCGCCCGAACAAATAGCGGATTGCGGATTGGCGATTGCGGATTGAGGCTGGCGTGACCTCGTCAATCCGCAATCCGCAATCCACAATCCGCAATGGAAGTAGCGGGGGTGGGATTTGAACCCACGACCTCCGGGTTATGAGCCCGGCGAGCTACCAGACTGCTCCACCCCGCGTCGATTGCCTGGAGAGCGGGAAACGGGACTCGAACCCGCGACCCCAACCTTGGCAAGGTTGTGCTCTACCAACTGAGCTATTCCCGCGCGCGCTGCAAATGTAACGGGCCCTATCGCCGCCGCACCACCCCGGGCGGCCCGGCGGTCGGGCGGTCACTGACTCACCGAGCGACCAACCGCCTGTCTGCCCGATCGCCCGTCCGCCCAGTGGAGGCGAGGGGGATCGAACCCCTGACCTCGTGAATGCCATTCACGCGCTCTCCCAACTGAGCTACGCCCCCGTTATATTGGGCCCCGCAAAACGCGTTCCGGCGGGAACACGGCATCTTACCGGGGCGTTCTAGCGGTGTCAAGCGATTTCACGCCCAACTGTGAACATTTCACCCGGTGCACGGTATCACGGGGTGAGTCCCGAGACCATAAACATGGCCAAACATACCCGACGGAAGAAGCCCACCTCCCCCGCCCGGGCAAAGCCCCGCGCGCCGGCCCGCCCGATCACGGCGGCCGCGGCCGTGGCGCCGCCTGAGGCGAAGGCCAAGCCCGCAAAGAAACGCGGGCGGCGCCGGGGTCTGCTCACGGGGCTCGGGACGCACGAGCACGAGCGCGACATCCTGGACCAGTACCTGCACGAAGTGTCCAAGACGCCCCTCCTCACGCAGAAGGAGGAGATCGCGCTCGCCCGCAAAGTTCGCGCCGGAGACCAGGAGGCCATGCAGGAGCTGGTGAAGCGCAACCTGCGCTTCGTGATCTCGGTCGCCAAAAAGTACCAGAACCGCGGCCTGCCGCTCACCGACTTGATCGGCGAGGGGAACGTCGGCCTGCTCACGGCGGCCCGCAAGTTCGACCCGGACCAGGGCGTAAAGTTCATTTCCTACGCCGTCTGGTGGATTCGGCAGGCGATCCTGGCGGCGCTGGCGCGACAGGGCCGCACCGTTCGGGTGCCGCTCAACCGAACCGCCGACCTGTCGCGCATCGTCCGCACCGCGGAGTTCCTGCGGCAGACGCTGCGGCGCGAGCCCACGCCCGAGGAGATCTCCGACGCGACGAAGCTGTCGCTCGAGGTCGTCCAGTCGCTCGCCGCGCTCAACACGGGCGACGTGCGGCTCGATGCCCCGCTCGATCCCGACGGCGACCGCTCGCTGATCGAGCGGTTCATCGCCGAAGACCTGCCCGACACGGAAGACCAGGCGATGGACCGGTTCCTGTCGGACGAAATCGAGCAGGCCCTGAACACGTTGCAGCGGCGCGACGCCAAGGTGCTGCGGCTGTATTTCGGGCTGGACGGCGGCCGCGAACACACGCTCGAGGAGATCGGCGGCATGCTCGGCGTGACGCGCGAGCGCGTGCGCCAGCTGCGGGACCGGGCGCTCAAACGGCTGCGGGACGGCGACGTGGGGAAGGCGCTCGCGAGTTTCGCAGCGTGACCGTCAGCGCGCAGGCGCGTGATTCTCGGTTCGAGGGGTCAGTGACGCACTGCTGGCCCCTCGCCGCTCATATCGGCTACGCGCCTCGGCACCGCAGGTGCTTCCTTGGCGTCTCACCACCTGCCGCACTAGTTTAGCGGCGTGATCGAACGACTCGGCCGAAGGACTGTCGACGCCGTCAAGGCCGTCGGCCGCTTCGGCCATTTCATGCGGGACTTGGCGCGGGCCGTTCCCGACGTCGCGGTGTGGGGGCGGCTGACGCTGTTCCAGATGCGGCGCGTCGGCGTCGATTCCCTTCCGGTGACGCTGTTCATCGCGGCGTTCACGGGCGTCGTGCTCGCCCTGCAGGCCTCGTACACGTTCACCGGCACCGTCCCGCTGTACTTCGTCGGGACGCTCGTCGGCAAGACGATGATGCTGGAGCTCGGCCCCGTGCTCGTCGGGCTGGCCCTGGCGGGGCGCGTGGGCGCGAGCATGGCGGCGGAGCTCGGGACCATGAAGGTCACCGAGCAGGTGGACGCGCTCGAGACCCTCGCCTACGATCCGCACAGCTTTCTGGTGCTCCCGCGCGTGCTCGCGGGGACGACCATGTTCCCGGTCATCGTGGCGCTCGCGATGCTGACCGGGGTGGTCACGGGCTGCATCGCGAGCCTGGTGCTGCTCGACCTGTCCACCCACGAGTTCTTGAAGGGCTTGAAGCTGTTCTACCGCTTCAAGGACACGTGGTTCGGCCTGTTCAAGAGCGCCACGTTCGGCTTCACGATCACGCTGGTGGGGTGCGTGGTCGGGCTGGGCACGAGCGGGGGCGCGGAGGGCGTCGGTCTGAGCACCACCCGCGCGGTGGTATACTCGGCGGTGTTGCTGCTGGTGCTCGATGCCTTCTGGGCGCTGGTGCTGCTGCGATGATCCGGTTCGAGGATCTCCACAAGGGCTTCGGTCCCAAACCGGTGCTCGCCGGGCTCACGCTCACGGTGGAGGATCGCGAGACCGTGGTCATCATCGGCTACTCGGGCACGGGCAAGAGCGTCGCCCTGAAGCACGTGGTCGGGCTGTTGCAGCCCGATGCCGGGGACGTCATCGTTGACGGTCGGGCTGTGTCGGCGCTCGATCGCGTTGGCCTCACGGCGCTGCGGCGGGAGATCGGCTTCGTGTTCCAGTTCGCCGCGCTGTTCGATTCGATGACCGTGTTCGACAACGTCGCGCTGGGGCTCAGACGCCGGGATCTGACCAGCGACGAAATTTCGGCGCGGGTGCGCGAGGCCCTGGCGCTCGTCGATCTGACCGGGGCGGAGGATACCTACCCGGCGGAGCTGTCGGGGGGCATGCGCAAGAGGGTGGGGATCGCGCGCGCCATCGCCCTGCAGCCGCGCTACATCCTGTACGACGAGCCGACCACTGGGCTCGATCCGGTGACCGCAGCCGTGATCGACCAGCTCATGGTGCGGACCCGCGAGCACCTGGGGGTGACCGGCCTGGTCGTGACGCACGACATGCGGAGCGCCTACACGGTCGGCGACCGCATCGCCATGTTGTACGAGGGCAAGATCCGCCAGGTGGGCACGGTAGCGCAGATTCAGGAAACGGAGGATCCGGTGGTACGCCAGTTCATCGAGGGACGCCCCGGGTGAAGCGCGAGAACGAATTCGCCGTCGGGATGGTGGTTATCGCCGCGCTCGCCGTCGTGGTGGGCGGGGGGCTGTGGCTGTCGGGCGCCCACCTCGGCCGGACCGAGGCCGTGTACACGGCCCGGTTCCGCACGGTAGGTGGCCTGGGCGTCGGCGACCCCGTCGTGCTGCGCGGCGTGCGGGTGGGCCGGGTCGAGGCAATTCGCCTCGCGACCGGGAACTGGGTGGAAGCCGACCTGAAGATCTACGCCGGCACGCAGCCTCCACCGAAGCCGGCCGTGATCGCCGCGTCGGCGTCGCTGTTCGGTGAATGGGCCGCCTCGCTCGTGTCGCTCGACCAGCTCCCCAACGATCCCAACATCAGGCAAGCGATCGCCGAGGCGCAGGCCTCCGGAAGCGGGAAGTGGCCGGGCGCCACCCTCCCCGACATCGGCCAGCTCACCGCGCAGGCGAGCCGCATCGCCACCGACATCGCCACCGTCTCGAACCGCATCCAGACGGCGTTCGATTCCAACGCCGTGATCGAGCTGCGCCGCTCCATCAAGGACTTCGGCCAGGTGGCGGACCGGCTCGTGAAGGTCACCAACGAGCAGGCGGACGTGCTCGGCGCCGTGGGCTCGAACCTGCGCCAGGGCTCGGACGTGCTCGCCAAGGCGGCCACCAACCTGCAGACCACCCTCGGCCGGGTGGACTCGGCCACGAATCAGGGCCAGCTGGCGAGCATCCTCAACAACTCCGCCGCGACCAGCACCAACCTCAAATCCGCGTCCCAGGACTTTCGCGAGCTGCTCGACGCCGCTCACAAGAACCAGGAGAGCCTGGTGCGGGTGCTCGTCTCGGCCGACAGCGTGATGTCGCGCATCGCGAACCGCAGCGGGACGCTGGGCCTGCTGGTGTCGGATTCGACGCTGTACCGCGAGACCACGCTCACCATGATTCAGCTGCGGCAGCTCATGTCGGACATCCAGGCGAACCCCCGGAAGTACTTTTCGTTCAGCGTCTTCTGAGATTGCGCGATGGCACGGCGGCAGCGGCGGGCTCAGCGGGAGACCTCGGCCGGCGGCGTGGTGTTCCGGCGCGGCCCGGAGGGCGAGCCGCGCTTTCTGCTGATCCGCGACTCGTACCGCAACTGGGGGTTTCCCAAGGGTCACCTCGAGGTCGGTGAGCCCCCGGCCGACGCCGCGCGGCGCGAAGTGACCGAGGAAACGGGGCTGCACGAGCTGGTGCTGCACGGCCCTATCCGCGTGATCGACTGGTACTTCCGCTTCCGCGGCAAGACCATCCACAAGTACTGCCACTTCTTTCTTTTCGAGTCGAAGCGTGGCGAGCCCGTGCCCCAGACGAACGAGGGGATCACCGACTGCGCGTGGCATCCCCCGGACGAGGCGCGACGCACGATCTCCTACGACAACGCGGGCGCGGTGCTCGAGCAGGCGACCGCGATGGTGCAGGCGCTGGCGCACGTGAACGACCGACTGGACCTGGCGGAGTCCGGATGACCGCGGTCGTCCCCGTGTTCCACCCCCGGGCGGAACCCCGGCGCGCGGTGAAACGGGGCTACCCCCGCGACGCGGGCAGCGTGCGCTTGTGCCGTACCGTCGCCGCCGTCGAGCGGTTGCTGCACCAGCGGCTGGTCGATGCGGTGGTGCTGGACGTGAAGGCTGCCCCCGCGGCGGCCCTTGCCCTGCCGGCACGCTTCCCGCGGATCCCGATGTTCGTGCTCTCGCCGATGCGTCCTGACGACGGACCGCTGCTCGCCGCCTGTCTTGCGGCGGGGTTCGCGGGCGTGTTGGTGGAAGGTGTGGACAATGCGGTGGTGGGGGAGTGGGTGGCGGCGCGCACGGCGCAGGTGGCGCGGCGCGCCGCTCTGGTGGATGCGCCCAAGCTGCTGCGCCTCACAGACCGGCTCCAGCTCGCCGCCTGGGAAGAAGTGCTCAGGCGGGTTGGCCACCCCACCCAGACCGGCCAGGTGGCGGCGGCGCTGCGGGTCACGCGGGAGCACCTGTCGCGGGAGTTCGCCGCCGGCGGCGCACCCAATCTGAAGCGCGTGATCGACCTCGCCCGGACGGCATGCGCCGCTGACCTGCTCGGCAATCCCGGCTACACCGTGCGCGCGGTGGTGAAGATCCTGGGCTATGCCTCGCCCAGCCACCTCGCGAGCGCGGCCCGGCGGGTGGCGGGCACGACGCCGCAGGAGCTGCGGGCTGTGGGTCCGCGCGGGGTGCTGGCGCGATTCATGAGAGGAAGGACGCGGTCGAGACCGTAAATCAACGCGGAAGCCGGATGGCGCACATGCAGGGCGGGTTCGATCTCCGGCGCCTGCCGTCCGGGTCGACGGTTGGGCGGTCCGTTCCGCATTCCCAATTCCGCATTCTTGTGATAATTTTCACAAACTCCTAACCGGCATCCTATGGCGACCGATTCCATCCTGAAACCCGGCGAGCTCAAAGACATCCTCCTCAGGGAAATCCAGGCGGCCAACCTCGCTGACATCGACGTCCGCGAAGTCGGCACGGTGCTGGAGGTGAAGGACGGCATCGCCCGGATCTACGGCCTGACCTCCGCCATGGCGGGGGAGATGCTCGAGTTCACCTCCTCGCAGACGGGGGAGAAGGTGACCGGCCAGGCCCTGAACCTGGAAGAGGACAACATCGGCGCCGTGATCTTCGGCAATTACCTCGTGCTCCGCGAGGGAGACGAAGTGCGCCGCACGGCCCGCGTGCTTGAGGTACCGGTAGGTCCGGCGCTGGTGGGGCGGGTGGTGGATGCACTGGGGCGCCCGGTGGATGGTCTCGGTCGCATCGCCGGGACCGAAACCCGCAAGGTCGACATCGTAGCGCCCGGCATCATCAAGCGGCAGCCGGTGCGGGAGCCGCTGCAGACGGGCATCAAGGCGATCGACTCGATGATCCCGATCGGCCGCGGCCAGCGCGAGCTGATCATCGGCGACCGCGGGACGGGTAAGACGGCCATTGCGGTCGACACGATCATCAACCAGAAGGGCGAGGGCGTGATCTGCGTGTACGTGGCGATCGGCCAGAAGAACTCCACGGTCGCCGCGGTGGTGGAGCGGTTGAAGGAGCACGGCGCGATGGACTATACGATCGTGGTCGTGGCCTCCGCCTCCGAGCCCGCCCCGATGCAGTACATCGCGCCGTTCTCGGGCTGCGCGATGGCCGAGTATTTCATGTACGACGAGAAAAAGGCCACGCTGTGCATCTTCGATGACCTGTCGAAGCAGGCCGCGGCCTACCGCCAGCTGTCGCTCGTGTTGCGCCGCCCCCCCGGCCGCGAAGCCTTCCCGGGCGATGTGTTTTACCTGCACAGCCGGCTGCTCGAGCGCGCGGCCAAGCTCTCGAGCGAGATGGGCGGCGGCTCGCTCACAGCGCTCCCCATCATCGAAACCCAGGCGGGCGACATCTCGGCGTACATCCCCACCAACGTCATTTCGATCACCGACGGCCAGATCTTCCTCGAGACGGACATGTTCTATTCGAACGTGCGGCCGGCGATCAACCCGGGCATCTCGGTGTCGCGGGTGGGGGGCAACGCGCAGATCAAGGCGATGAAGCAGGTGGCGGGACGGTTGCGGCTCGATCTGGCGCAGTACCGCGAGCTGGAGGCGTTCGCGCAGTTCGGCTCGGAGCTCGATCAGGCGACGCAGAAGCAGCTGGCCCGCGGCGAGCGGGTGGTGGAGGTGCTGAAGCAACCGCAGTACCAGCCGATGCCCGTCGAGCAGCAGGTCATGATCATTTTCGCGGTGACGAACGGCTTTCTCGACGACGTCCCGGTGGAGGCGATCCGGGCGTGGGAGCAGGGGTTCCGCGACTACATGGCCGCGGAGCATCGGGACGTGGGCGAGGAGATCCGCACGCGGAAGGTGCTCGGGGACGATCTCTCGGCCCGGCTGCGCGCCGCCATCGGCGCGTACAAGCAGATCGCCGCGCGCTGATGGCGAAGCCCCGCGAGCTGCGCCGGCGGATCAAGTCCGTCCAGAGCACGCGCAAGATCACGAAGACGATGGAGCTCGTGGCCACGTCGAAGCTCAAGCGGGCACAGGACCGGGTGGTCGCCGCCCGGCCGTACGCGGCGGCGCTCGCCGGGGTGATCGGCGATCTCTACGCGCCCGAGCTGGCGGAGCGGTTTCCGCTGCTGCGCCAGCCGACCGGTGGGGGTCGCAAACGCCGGGTGGCGCTCGTCATCATCACGTCGAACCGCGGGTTGTGCGGCGCGTTCAACGCCAACCTGATCCGCGAAGCGCGGCGTCGCATCGAGCAGCTGGACGGCGAAGGCGCCGTCGTCGACCTGCACCTGATCGGCAAGAAGGGCATCACCTACTTCAAGTTCGCGAAGCGGCCGGTGGCCTCGCAGCGCACCGACATCGGCGACAAGCCGCGGGTGGAGCACGCCGCCGAGGTGGTGGGGCCGCTCATGGCGCAGTTCGAGTCGGGGGCGGTGGATGCGGTGGAGGTGGTGTTCGCGCAGTTCAAGAGCGCCGTCTCAACCACCCCCACAACGCTCACAATCCTCCCGGTGACGCCGCCCGCGGTGGTCGGGCGGGCGGGCGGTCACGCGGTCAACTACATCCTCAAGCCCTCGGCGGAGGCGATTCTCGAACAGCTGCTCCCGCTGTATGTCCGGAACCAGGTGTACCGGGCACTGGTGGAAACCACCGCCGCGTTCCTCGGCGCGCAGCGCACGGCGATGAAGAATGCGACCGACAATGCGGGGGAGATCCTCGACCTGCTGCGGCGCACTTACAACCGGGCGCGCCAGGCGCAGATCACCCAGGAGCTGGCGGAGATCGTGGGCGGGGCGGAAGCGCTGAAGGGCTAGTCGGAAAAACGGATAACGAGAGGCACATGGCGACTCGAACCAAGGAAGCTCCCAAGAAGCCCGCCGCCGAGGCCGTGCACAACATCGGCAAGGTGGTCCAGGTGATCGGACCCGTGCTCGACGTGGAGTTCGAGCCGGAGCGGCTGCCGGAGCTGTACAACGCGCTGCTCATTGAGCACCCTGGAAACGGCTCCCCGCCGATCCGCCTGACCGCGGAGGTGCAACAGCACATCGGGCGGAACCAGGTGCGCGCGGTGGCGATGACCTCGACCGACGGCGTGGTGCGCGGCATGGACGCCGTGGACACGGGCCAGGCCATCACGGTGCCCGTCGGACAGGCGTCGCTCGGCCGGATCCTCAACGTGCTGGGCGAGCCGGTGGACGAAGGCGAGCCGATCCCGCCCGACGCCGAGCGTTGGCCCATCCACCGGGAGACGCCGAAGTTCGTCGATCTCGAGCCCAAGACGGAAGTGTTCGAGACCGGCATCAAGGTGATCGACCTGATCGCCCCGTTCGTGAAAGGCGGCAAGATCGGCCTGTTCGGCGGCGCGGGCGTGGGCAAGACCGTGATCATCATGGAGCTGATCCACAACGTGGCGATGGGCCACGGCGGCCGGTCGGTGTTCTGCGGGGTGGGGGAGCGCACACGCGAGGGGAACGACCTCTACCTCGAGATGAAGGAAAGCGGCGTCCTCAAGTCCTGCTCGCTGATCTACGGCCAGATGAACGAGCCGCCCGGTGCGCGACTGCGCGTCGGCCTGTCGGGGCTCACGGTGGCGGAGTACTTCCGCGACGTCGAGGGGCAGGACGTGCTGGTGTTCATCGACAACATCTTCCGGTTCACGCAGGCGGGGTCGGAGGTCTCGGCGCTGCTGGGCCGCATGCCCTCGGCGGTGGGCTATCAGCCGACGCTCGCGACCGAGATGGGCGAGCTGCAGGAGCGCATCACGTCCACCAAGAAGGGTTCGATCACGTCGGTGCAGGCGATCTACGTGCCGGCCGACGACCTCACCGACCCCGCGCCCGCGACCGCCTTCTCGCACCTGGACGCCACCGTCGTGCTGTCGCGCCAGATTTTCGAGCTCGGCATCTACCCGGCAATGGACCCCTTGGCGTCGTCGTCCCGGCTGCAGGACGCGCAGTACCTGGGGGAGCGGCACTACAAGGTCGCCGTCGAGGTGCAGCGCATCCTCCAGCGCTACAAGGACCTCCAGGACATCATCGCGATTCTCGGGATGGACGAGCTGTCGGAAGAGGACAAGCAGTTGGTGGCGCGCGCCCGGCGGGTGCAGCGCTTCCTGTCTCAGCCGTTCTTCGTGGCCACGCAATTCACGGGTCTCGAGGGCAAGTACGTCAAATTGGAGGACACGATCAGCTCGTTCGAGCGCGTCGTGGCCGGAGAATTCGATCACTTGCCCGAGCAGGCGTTCTACATGGTCGGCGGGATCGAAGAGGTCCTCGAGCAGGCAAAACGCCTGGCCACCACTTGAGTGATGCACGTCACGGTGGTTTCCCCGGAGCGGGCCGTATTCGATGGGGCCGCCGACGCGGTGGTCGCGCCAGCGTACGATGGCCAGGTGGGCATCCTGCCGCGCCACGCGCCGTTTCTCACGTTACTCGGCAGCGGTGCGCTCACAGTCCGGCAGGGCGGCTCGGCGACTCGGTTGCAGGTGGCGGGCGGGTTCCTCCAGGTCGTGGGGGACGAGGTCCGCGTCGTGGCAGACCGGGTCGACCCGGCGTGACGCGGCTGATTGGTGTCTTGGCAACGGTGACTCTTCTTCGGAGGGTTCGATATGCGGAAGCTGCTCGGCAGTCTCCTGCTCCTCGCCGCCGTGGCGCTGATCCCGGCGGA
>JBGPDL010000041.1:0-25305 GCA_041482275.1 Gemmatimonadota bacterium
GGCCGCGATCGATCTGGACCCGTCGTCCACCTCGATCCGCCGCAGTCTCGCGTGGATTCACTACTACACGCGCGGCTACGAGCCGGCGCTCTACCATGTCCGCCGTACGATCGCGATGAATCCCACGCAGGAGGAAAACCACCGGGTGTTGGGCCTGATCCTCGCGCAGCAGGGCGAGTGGGCCGAAGCGGAGCGCGCCTTCCGTGAAGCGATGACACTCTCGAGCGAGCTGGCCTACGCGGCCGCCGGTGTGGGGTACGTGCTCGCCCGCACCGGGCGGCGCGAGGAGGCGGAAGGAATCCTGCGCGAGCTGGAGATCCGCGCCCGCGAGCGCTACGTGTCACCGGTGGCGTTCTGCATTCTGACGGCGGGGCTCGCCGATGTCGATGCCACGTTCCGGTGGCTCGAGCGGACCTACCAGGATCGGCGCGGGTGGATGGCGTATCTCAGGCTGGAGCCCATCCTCGACGTGGTGCGGTCCGATCCGCGGTTCGAGGAGTTCGTGCGGCGGATGAAGCTTTAGGGGTCCGCGGCTTCACGCCGCGGGCCGGCCCGCTCTACCCGAGGCCGAGAAAACGGTTGGTCCCGTTCAGGACCGCCAGCGCGGCGGCGCGGCTGGGGTCGCCTCGGCTGATGCAGAACCCCTGCAAGTCTCCGTTCTCGCTCTCGTAGCGGACCGACACGGAGACCACGACGGCGCTCTTCCCGAAACTCTTCAGAATGACCATGCCCTTGATCACCAGCGTGTCCTCGATACCACCCATCACCTGGTGAACTGCATCGGCGGTGGCGATCGCGATCGAGTGCAGCGTCTCGGATTCCGAGCTGCCACCCTCGGCCGCTCCCACGTAGATCTCGCCCGAGTCGCGCATCAGCTCGACAAACGCGCGGCTATGGCCGTTAGGAAGCCGTTCGAGCTCGGCTTTGACGAATCGAACCCGGCGTCGTGGCCTGTCGGTCATGGTGCTCGCTCTCCTGAGCTTTGGTTCGCAGTCGTCTCTCAATTGTCGCTAGCGCCCTCGTGACCGAATGCCGCGGTGGTGAGGTGGGGCAAGGTTAGGAGCCCCGTTTGGGAGTGTCAAGCAAGTCGCTCTTAGCAACCCCCGCCCGCCGATCGTGCGCGGCGCGTGCGGCCTTCGACAAATCCCGGCAGGGACCGCTTGACGAAATGTCACCTAAAGGTTACTTCTCGCCCGTCAGGAAGCGAATAATCCCCGGAATACCGGAGAGTCAGCAATGCAGTCCAGGACGCCAGTAGAAATCGCCGATCAAGATTCCCGTAAGCGCGCGATTGTGGTGGCCGCTGCCGCGCTCGTATTCCTCGCGGTCCAGCTCATAGCTCACCCGTTTTTCGGGGCCGGGCCCGACACGGCGCATCGCCTGACTCCCCGGGCCATGTGGGCCATCAATGCCGTCGTCCTGCTCCTGGGGTTGGCAACGTGGGGTGGCCTTCTGAACCACCGGGGAATTCGCGCTCTCGTGAACGACGAGGTGTCGCGCAGCAACTACCAGACCGCGGTCGTCGCGGGCTATTGGGTCGCGATGACCGCGGCAATGGGACTCTACCTCTGGCCGAGCGTCGAGAGTTTCACGGCTCGCACGGCGGCCTACATCGTCGTGACGTCCAGCATCGTCGTGGCGCTCCTCACTTTTTCGTATCTGGAGTATCGCGCGCACTGCGATGCATGAAAGCCTGAACAATCGGCTGCGCGACGAGCGGGCGCGTCGGAATCTGACTCAGGCGGAATTGGCTACGATGGTTGGGGTGTCGCGAAAGACCATCAATACGGTCGAGAATGGCGTGTTCATTCCGTCAACGGTGTTGGCGCTGCGCCTCGCTCGAGCCGTTGGGACGTCGGTCGAATCGTTGTTTCAGCTCCCGGACTGAGGGGGCAGCTCGGCGGCGGCACGGTCGATCGCTTCCTTGGCCGCTTTCAGATCGACCCCGTGCAACCGGCGATACACTTTGATCGCGTCGATCTTCCGGCCGGCCATCACCAGCGCTTGCATATCCGCCTCCGTGGCGGTGTCCGGATCGATGCCGGGGGAGTCTCCCCTGCTGCGGAGCAGCATGCTTGGCTTAGCCCGTGACCGGCTCGGCGCGGAACCTGACCGCGGCGAGAATGCCCAGCACAACGAATAGCGCCAGAACGGCGAGCTGCGTGAGCACGAACGGGGGCTCGGTCTGCGTCGGCGCGCTCACCAGTAGGCTCGGTATTTTTCGGAAGAGCTGTACGATGAGGACGAAGACATTGAGGTACAGGGCGACCACAGCCCCGATCGCGTAGATGCGACGCCACGGCCCGGCGAGGTGACGGCGGTAGCGCGCGAAGATCGCCACCGCCAGTACGATCAGCGAGAGGATGCCGACCTTATGCGACGGCAGCAGGCGCACGAATGGAAAGCCGAACCCGGTCACAGAGGTCGCGACCGTGGTCGCGAGAAACAGCTCGTTCCAGCCCTCGAATCGCTTGGCGGCGAGCAGCCCGAACAGGACGACGAGTCCGGAGCCGATCCCTACCAGACTCAACACGACGTGGACGTGGGCGAAGGTCCCAATACCGAAGATCACGGTGCCGGTCCTTTCAGTGGTCACTTGAAGATGAGGTGGGCCACGGCGGATTCCAGATTCCAGTAGATGATCCCGAGTGCCGTCAGGTCGAACGCGGCGTGCGCGAACATCAGCAGCCAAATCTCTCCCGTGTAGGCGAAGATCGAGCCGAACACGAGCCCCGTGACCGTCGCCTGTTCGACGCCGGGGAGCCCTAGCAGCGAATAGTGCGCCAGTGCAAACCATGTAGAGGTGACCAGCACCGTCAGTGTCTTGGCCCACGCCGCGGGTCCGAACAGCTTGCCGAAGCGCTCGAACAGATAGCCTCGGAACACGGTCTCTTCCCCGAAGCCCGCGCCAACGATCATCGCGTACAGGGCTCCTGGGAGGGCGGCGCGGTTTCCGGCGAGGTAATGAAACGCCGGATTGATCGGGGGGGCACCGAAGATCGGCATGACGATCGCCTTCATCAGGAATTTGAAGGCGATTCCAAGCGCGATGCCGACGGCCAGGTCTCGGATCCAGCTCTTCGGCCGGACGTAGCCGATCTCGCGCCACGGTGTGCGCGACCAGCGCACCCACCCGAGCACCAGCAGGGCACCGAGCGGCGCAATGGGATAGTTGCCTACGACGACGATGACGAGCGTCGCGAAGATGCCAAGCGGCCCGAAGCCGCGCAGGTCAGCGGCGACGCGATCTCCGGATGACGGTGCGTCGCCGCTCATGCTGAGACTGGCTTCCGGCTCACTCGATCGCTGGTCCGCGTGCATCTACCGGCGAGAGCGCCGCGGCCACACCGGCCAACAGAGCATCGGGTGTAAACGGCTTCTGGATCAGATCTCCCTTGGGGCTGACCGCGCCCTGGCGGTCGAGCTCCTCGGCCGAGTAGCCGGACATGAACATGATCGGGAGCTCCGGCCAAAGTTCTCTCAGGCGTCGCAGCAACTCGGCTCCGCCCATGCCCGGCATCATCAGGTCGGTGAGCACGAGCTGCGGGGGTCCATGCCGGTCAATCAGCTTGAGCGCATCGGCTCCATCCGCCGCTTGCAAAACGCGGAAGCCGCCGCGTTCCAGAATCCGTGCGGCGATTGCCCGCACGGCAGGCTCGTCATCGACCACGAGGACGGTCGCGCCGGCTTGTGTTGCGTCCGCGTCAACGCGTCGCGGGTCCCGGCGACGCTCGACCATGTCGGCGGCCGGGACGACGGGTAGGTACACCGTGAACGTCGCGCCCTGCCCGGGCACGCTCGCCACCGAGATGTAGCCCTGGTTCTGCGTCAAGACGCCAAGGGCGGCGGCGAGGCCGAGCCCCGTTCCCTGGCCGAGTGGCTTCGTGGTAAAGAACGGCTCGAAGATCTTCGCCTGGATTGCGGCGTCCATGCCGGCGCCGGTATCGCGCACGACGAGGGCGGCGTACCGGCCCGCCGGAATTGCCACGCCACCCGCCGCAGCGGTGCCGCCCGGGAGCTCGGTCTCCGCCGTGGAGATCGTGAGAGTGCCACCGGCCGGCATCGCGTCGCGTGCGTTCAGGGCCAGATTGATGACCACCTGCTGGAGCTGCCCCGGGTCCACCCACACCTGAGGTACGGCGTCCGCCACCACGACCAGCCGCCGACCCTCGCCCAACAGTCGGCGAACCACCTGCTCGGCCTCGCGCACGGCGGCGCCGAGGTCCACGGCCTGTGGTCGATGGACGGCGCGGCGGCTGAAGGCGAGGAGTTGCCCGGTGACCGCCGCGGCGCGTTCGGCCGCTCGTATGATCTCCCGCACGTCTGCGAGACACTCCTCCGGCAGGCGCGAGTCCCGGACCAGGAAATCGCTGGACCCCACGACCACCTGCATCATGTTGTTGACCTCGTGGGCCACGCCACCCGCGAGTGCGCCCACCGATTCCATCCGCTGTGCCTGCTGGAGGTGCTCCTGCGCCTGCCGCACCGCCTGCTCCACCGCGAGGCGCTCGGTGATGTCCCGAATGACGAGGTGTGCGCAGGGGAGACCATGGTCCATGAACGCGACCGCTCGCACCTCGACCTCGACCTCGGACCCGTCGAGCCGGCGGAAGGTGTCCCGCACTGGCGCTGTGATCTCGGCCGGGCTGATGTCATCCGTGAGCTGGATCTGGACCGCCTTGAGGTAGGGCGGGTTGAGGAAGGCGTCGATGGGCTGACCGACGAGCTGCATCCGATTGGTCGCGCCCGCGAGCCGGGCGGCAGCCGCGTTGGCGAGGACGATCCGCGCGCCGTCGTGCACCAGGATCCCGTCCGGCGCCAGCTCGACGAGTTGCTGATAGCGCTCGTCGCGCTCCCAGCTTTGTCGCCGCCCCTCGGGTCCGGTCACGTCGCTTTCCGGTTAGCGATCGCTCGCACGCGCCTCGGCCTCGTAGCGGGCGCCCTTACGGTGCACATGGCGGAGCTGGACCAGACGCTCGAGGATGACCTCGACGACGCCCGGAGGCAGCCCGGTGTGCTTCGCGACCTCGGCGGGCGACATCGCTTCCCGGATCACCATCTCGAGCACGAGCACCTCCTGCTCCGTCAACCCGGGATAGCGTGCGGGCGGGATTCGCAGCTGGCGCGTGGGCATGCCGGTGATGATGCCGTCGTAGTCCCGGAGCGACTCGCCCAGCTGCACGCCGGTGCCCGAGATCTCGTAGGTCCGGAACTCATGGCTATGGGTGCTGCCCCGCATCTTCACTACCACCAGCGCTTTGCGGAGCTTGCCCTCGACCTCGATATAGCGCTGGCTCAGGATGTCGTCGGTCAGGAACGAGACCTGATACCCGGTGAGCTGGAGCCCGGCGGTGCTGTGCCCCTCCACCACCTCGACGGTCGAGAACATGGTGACGCCGAGCCCGGTGAGGGCGCCGATGAGCCGGTAGAGCGACTCACGGAAATCGTCGCGGAAGGCCGGGGCGAGCGCCATCTCGAACCCCGAGATCGAATCGATGACGACGCGCGTCGCGCCGATCTGCTGGACCGCTGTCCGGATCTCGTCTAGCGTCTCGTCGACCGAGAGGTCGAGAGGCCGGAGATAGATGATGCGCAGCCTGCCCTCCCGTATCGCTTCGCGCAGGTCCACATCGATGCTCTTGGCCCGTTGCAGGTACACGTCCGGATGCTCCTCGAAGATCGCGATCACCGCGGCCTCGCCCGCACTGAGACCGGCCGCGACGAACTTCAGCGCGAACGTCGTCTTGCCCGTACCGGTCGGGCCCGCGAGGACCAGGGAGTCCCCCACCGGCACGCCGCCGCCCATCATCTCGTCCAGACCTGCGACCCCGGTCGACAGCCGCACGTTTCCGCGCGGGTGGATGTCGTCGGGGAGCTCGGGAATGCGCGGGAACACCTGCACGCCTGCGCTGGTCATCCGCATGGTGTGCAGTCCGGGCATCGATGGCATGCCGCGCGCCTTCACGATCTGGAGCCTCCGGACAATTGAGTTCCGGTTCACCTCCTGGGACAGCCACACGATGCCGTCCGCGACGGTGAAGATCGGATCCCGGAGCTCTTGCTCACTGTATTCCCCGATGAGGAACGAGGTGATCTCCCACGTCGTCAGGTGCAGCGCCAGGCGCTGCGCGAAATGCTCGAGCCGGCCGACCTGGGCATCCGCCAGATGCGCGCGTGTGAGCGACCGGAACGAATCGACGACGACGACGGCGGGATGCACGCGATCGATCTCCGCGATGATCCGCATCAGCACCCCGTCCAGGTCTCCGCTTAGCGCCTCCTCGCTGAGATTCAGAAGGTGCACCTCCGAGCCGACCCGACCCGGATCGAAGAAGTCGAACAGCTGCTGGTAGCGCAGCATCTTCAACGTCGGCTCGCCGAGGAGCGTGATGAACAGGCCGGGCCGCGCGGCGGTCGCGTTGGCGAACAGGAGCTGCATCGTCAGCGTCGTCTTTCCCGAGCCGGGACCGCCGGCGATCAGGTTCAACGAGAGCGCTGGTAGACCTCCGCCCAAGACATCGTTCAGCCCGGGCACCCCGGTGTCCAGCAGCTCCAGCGCAGGAGGTTCGGGCGGCGCGTGCTTGGGAGAAGGATTCCTAACCATCGCGGCCTCCTTCGGCCTCGGTGCTCACGGCTCCGCGCGGGCTCGGTATGGCGATCTTCTCCACCAAACGCATGGCCATCTCTGCTCCAATGATGCGTCCCAGCAACTCGATCACCGCGCCCACCAACGCCACCAAGCCGGCTGTCACCTCGGTGGCCCCATGCGCCCGCACCGCCGCCGTCGTGATCGACTCGTCTCCTCCGACGCACGACAGGTCGCCGAGCGCCGGGTGCTCCGCCCGCGCCAGTCCTAGTGCTCGAGTGAGGAGCACGCCATAACCGTCGGCTCCGATCCAGCGCCCGAGCCCCACGCGAAGCTGGGTACACATGCCCTCCGCAGCCGCGGCGATCTCCTCGGGCGCGCTGGTGTCGCCGGCGGCGCGCGCCCAGAGGCGCCGCGCCGCGTCCGTCGCAGCCGCCGACCCCGGCGTCATTCACGCACTCTTCTTGGTCATGGAGACAAATCTAGGGAAGAGATCGGAACTTGCCACGCGCGGCGGCCCCGGCCCGGCAGCGTGATGATTCGCCCTGATCGGTGCCGCCTTCTGCTGTCAGCCAATGGATGACTCTCTTGTCAGTCGATGGATGACACGCTCCACCTCGGTGCGTCCACCAGGAGGTGCATGCCGGCGGTCTTCACCACCCCAGGCTCAATGGCCACGGCTGTGGAATGAGCAGCAACATCCAGGCTGCACCAAGCAGCGCCATGTTCTTCTTGAAGTTGATCAGATCGAGTTGGCGGACCGAGGGATCGGTGGCCGCCCAGTAGTTGTGCATCAGGAACGATGTGGGCAAGAGGAAGACTGTCAGCAACACGACTCCCCACGTGGGGCGGACTCCCAGGAGAACGCTCAGGCCGCCCAGGACGACGAGCAAGCCGGAGCCGAGTACGCCCAGGCGCGGGGCCGGAATCCCTTTGGCTCCTGCATAGGGTGTCATCATTCCCACGTGACGAAAGTGGTCGATCCCAGCAAACAGGAAGAACCCACCGTAGAGAACACGACCGGCTAGGAACACATACGGCATAAGAGCCTCCGGGATGACGGGGGCAACGACTGAGACCAACGCACGTGCCAGCGGGTGCTTAAGAGCATTCCCACGATCAAGGTTCGATCGGGTGCAATGCCGGCGAACGGACAGCGGTAAGGTGCGGGCGAAATGGTCGTGGGCGCAAGGAGCTGCGCCGGACCGCAGCAGCTCCGCCGAGGCGAGGTTCTCCCTTCCTTGCGCGCGGCCATCAGCTTCAAGCGCCTGTTAGGTCCCGGCATCCTTCCAGAGCGTCTCGCCCTTGATGAACCAGGAGAAGCCGAACGCCCATAGCGCTGAGGACTCGAGCCAGAAAACGGGCTTCAGTACGGCGATGGCCGTGTCCTTCAAGCGCCAGTAGTACAATCCGATCAGCGCGATGCACACCAGCATGCTCACACCGCAGGCGGTGTAGATGCGGTTGCGAATCTTCTTCTCGGGCGTTGGGGTGCCGCCGGACTTGGTAAACAAGAACAACGAGAAGTAGGACAGTACGAGGAACAGCGCGAACGCAGAGCCGAAGTGTACGACCCTCTCCCATTGTGTGCCGCTGCTCGGGAAGAGCGCCACACCGAGTGCGAAAAGGCAGGCGAGATTGCCAGCGACATCGTCCTTGCGCTCATAGCCTCTGTAGGCGAACAAGAACCAGCCAATCGTGAACAGAATGCCTACAAAGACGTCACGCGTCCTCAGGCGATAGTAGTCGCTGATCGAAGGTTGGACGTGAACGCAGTCACAGAGGGCAAAGCCCCACAACGCCAAGAGAATGGGGAGTACGACACCAAGGGCACCCACGACTCGCCGCAGAGTCAGGTATGACACGAGCACGCGTTCTTCGGCACCGTTCGCCGCCATAAGCTCCACCTCCCGCTTCACCGCCCCGTGCTCCCGAACCCTCCCGCGCCACGCTCGCTCTCTGGCAGCTCTTCCACTTCCACGAGCTCCACCGTCTCCACCCGCTGAAACACGAGCTGCGCGATACGCATCCCCCGCAGCACCGCCACGGGCTCGGTGCCGAGGTTGATCATCGCGACCATCAACTCGCCGCGATAGTCGGAGTCGACGGTGGCAGGCGTGTTCGGAAGGGAAAGCCCGTGCTTCACGGCCAACCCGGAGCGGGGCCGGACCTGAGCCTCGAACCCCGGCGGGATCGCGAGCGCGAGCCCGGTGCGAACCAGCCGGCGCTCGAGCGGCTGCAGCGTGAAGTCGGGTTCGGCGCTGGCGACGTCATACCCAGCCGCCCCCGCCGTCTGCCGCGCCGGCAGCGGCAACCCGTCGTGATGCGGCAGCCGGCGCACCTGCACCACGGCCCGCGTCACACGAGCGTCTTGGGATCCACGGAGGGAAGGCCGAACGCCTCGGCGACCGCCGGATACACCACCTTGCCCTCGATCACGTTGAGACCGAGGAACAAGGCCGGGTCATCCTGACAAGCCTTCTGCCAGCCGTTCCGCGCCAAGCGCTTGGCGTACGGGAAGGTCGCGTTGGTGAGCCCGAGTGTAGATGTGCGCGGCACCCCGCCCGGCATGTTGGCGACCGCGTAGTGAATGATGCCGTCCACCACATAGACGGGATTCTCGTGCGTGGTGGGCTGGCTGGTCTCGATGCACCCGCCCTGGTCCACCGCCACGTCCACGATGACCGAGCCCGGCTTCATGAGCTTCAGGTCCTCGCGCCGCACCAGCCTCGGCGCCTTGGCCCCCGGCAGCAGCACCGCCCCGATCACCAGATCCGCCCGGCGCAGCTGCTCGAGCAGATTGTGACGGTTGGAGTACACCAGGTCGACATTCGCGGGGAGCACATCGGCGAGGTAGCGCAGGCGGTCGAGCGACAGGTCGAGCAACGTGACGCGCGCGCCCAGGCCCGCCGCCAGCTTCGCCGCGTGGGCGCCCACCACGCCACCCCCGATGATCAGCACCTCGCCGGGGAGCACGCCAGGCACACCGCCCAGCAGGATGCCGCTCCCGCCGTACACCTTCTCCAGGTACTTCGCACCCTCCTGCACCGCCATCCGCCCCGCCACTTCGCTCATCGGCGTGAGCAGCGGCAGCTCGCCCGAGCCAAGCTGCACGGTCTCGTACGCGATCGCCACGATGCCGGACTTGATCACGGCGCGGGTGAGCGGCTCGGACGCGGCGAAATGGAAGTAGGTGAAGACCACCTGGCCCCTGCGCATGCACGGCCACTCGGCCTCGATCGGCTCCTTCACCTTGACCACCATGTCGGCTTTGGCCCACACGTCCGCCGCCGTGGGGACGAGCGTCGCGCCCGCGGCGCGGTAGGCGTCGTCCGGAAAGCCGGATCCCGCCCCGGCGCCCTGTTCCACCAGGACCGTATGCCCGTCGCTGCGCAACGATTCCGCTCCCGCCGGCACCAGCGCCACGCGGTGCTCCGCCGTCTTGATCTCTTTCGGCACCCCGACGATCATGCCTACTCCTTGGGCCCGAGCCAGACCACCGTCTGCCGCTCGGGCGCGAAGAACTCGGCCGCCACGCTCGCGACCTCGTCCTGGGTGAGGCCGGCGATCGTCGCGAGCACCTGGTCCAAGCTCTGGTACGGCTCGCCGTGCACCGGGAAGGCGGCCAAACGATACATCCGGGCGGAAGGACTCTCCAGGGCGAGCATCAGCTGCCCCTGGGTCTGCTGCTTCGCTTCAGCGAGCGCTTCCCGATCCAGTCCCTCGCGGGCGAGCTTGGCGAACTCCTCGCGGATCGCCGCCTCCGCCTGGGCGGCCGTCCTCGGCTGCGTGCCGACGTACACGCCCGCGACCCCCACCTGGCGATAGAAGGTCGTGAACGCATAGATCCCGTACGCCAGACCCAGCTCCTCGCGGATGCGCTGAAACAACCGGCTCGACATCCCGCCCCCGAACACGTTCGCCAGCACCAGCAGGGGGTACTTGCGGCGGTCGGCGTACGCCACGGTGTCCGTGGCGAACACAATGTGCGTCTGGGCAGTGTCCTTGGTGTGGCGTGCCTCGGCGCCGCGCACCGCGGGCGAAACCGCGGGCGGGATGGCCGGGGCCTCCTCCCTCCGCGCCCGTACGCCATCCCGATCAAACCACCCTTGCTCGCCCAACAGCTCCAGCAGCCGCTCGTGCTCAAGGTTGCCGGCCGCGGCGATCACACAGTTCGCCGGGAAGTACGCCCGGGCGTGCAGCTGCTTCAAGTCGTCAGTCGAGAGCGCCCCAACGGTATCACGCGTGCCCAGGATCGAATAGCCGTAGGCGTGGGCGGGCCACAGCGTCTGGTGGGAGAGGTCGAACACCTGGTCGTCGGGCGTGTCTTCGACGGTGTTGATCTCCTCGAGTACCACGTTGCGCTCGAGCTCGAGATCGCTGCTGCGGAGCACGGGGTTGCGCACCAGGTCGGTGAGGACGTCGAGCGCCTGCGGCAAATCGCGGTCGAGCACGCGGGCCTGGAACGCCGTGGTGTCGCGGGAGGTGTAGGCGTCGAGCGAGCCGCCGCGGGACTCGAGCGCCAACGCGATCTGCTGCGCGGTGCGGCGCTCGGTGCCCTTGAACACCATGTGCTCGAGCAGGTGGGACACGCCCATCTTGGGACGCGGCTCGTCTGCGCTGGCGCTGCGCACCCAGATCCCCACCGCGGCCGAGCGGACGCTCGGGACCCGCTCGGACAGCACGACGACTCCGCTCGGCGCGGTGGTCTGGGAGATCTCCCGGTCGAGCCGGACCGTCTCCATCAGTGCGAACGCGCCGGCGTCGCCTCCGGCTTGTCGAGCAGGGCCTTCCGGGACAGGCGCATGCGGCCGCGCTCATCTACCTCGAGCAGCTTCACCCGCACGTGGTCGCCCTTCTTCACCACGTCCTCCGTGCGCTCGGTGCGGCCGTGCTGCAGCTCGGAGATGTGGAGCAGCCCCTCGACACCCGGCAGGATCTCGATGAACGCTCCGAAGGCGGTCGTGCTCTTCACCACGCCTTCGTAGATCTTGCCAACCTCGGGTTCCTGCACCAGGCCTGCAACCATGTCGCGGGCTCGCTCGCCGCCTTCGCCCACCGCGGAGATCGTCACCAGGCCGTTGTCGTCCACGTTGATTTCGGCGCCGGTCTGCTCCTGGATGGCCCGGATGGTCTTCCCCTTGGGGCCGATCAGGTCGCCGATCTTGTCCGGCCGGATCTGAATGGTGATGATGCGCGGCGCATACTTGGAGAGCTGCGAGCGGGGCCGCGGAATCGCCTGGTCCATGTGATCGAGGATGTGGAGCCGGGCCTTCTTGGCCTTTTCCAGCGCCTCGCTGACGATCTTGAAGTCGAGCCCCTCGATCTTGATATCCATCTGAATCGACGTGACGCCCTGGCGCGTTCCCGCGACCTTGAAGTCCATGTCGCCCAGGTGATCCTCGGTGCCCAGAATGTCGGTGAGCACCGCCACCCGCTTCCCTTCCTTGATCAGGCCCATCGCAACGCCCGCGCACGCGGCCGTCATCGGCACGCCGGCGTCGAACAGCGCCAGCGACCCGCCGCACACCGTGGCCATGGACGACGAGCCGTTCGACTCGAGGATGTCGGACACGATGCGGAGGGTGTAGGGGAACTGCTCGTACGGCGGGAGCAGCGCCTGCAGCGCCCGCTCGGCGAGCGCCCCGTGTCCTACCTCACGCCGTGAGGTCCCGCGGATCGGCTTCACTTCGCCGGTCGAGAACGGCGGGAAGTTGTAGTGCAGCATGAACGACTTGGTGGTCTCTTGCGCCACGTCGATCGAGTCGATGCGCTGCTCGTCCCGCGTCGTGCCGAGGGTCACCGACACCAGCGCCTGCGTCTGGCCGCGCGTGAACAGCGCCGAGCCGTGGGTGCGGGGCAGCACCCCGACCTCGCAGCTGATCGGGCGCACCGTGTCCAGGTCCCGGCCGTCCACCCGCTCGCTGTGCGTCAGCACCTGCTCCCGCATGGTGCGATACTCAATCTCCTCGATGGTGCTGGCGACGTCCTTCACGTTCTCGGGAAACTCGGCCGCGAGCTGCTCGTGAATGGTCGCCTTGAGCGCGGCCAGCGCCTGCGTCCGCTCGGACTTCTCGGGCAGGTTCAGCGCCTCGGAGACCCGGGCTTCCGCCAGCTCCTTCACGCGGCTCACGAGCCCCGCCGGCGGCTCCACCTTGGTCCACTCCATCTTGGGCTGGCGCATCTCGGCGACGAGCTCTTGCGCCGCCTCCAGCAACTCGCGGATGCCCTTGTGGGCGACCTCGAGCCCCTTCACGATCTCCGGCTCTGTGAGCTCGAGCGCCCCACCCTCCACCATCACGATCGAATCCGCCGAGCCCGATACGACCATGTCCACGTCGGAGAACTCGAGCTGCTGAAACGTGGGATTGAGAATCCACGCTCCCTCGACGCGCCCGACGCGCACCGCAGCGATCGGACCGTTCCACGGCACCTTGGACATCGTAAGGGCTGCCGAAGCCGCGGTCACGCCCAGCACGTCGGCGTCGTTCTCCTGGTCCGCCGAGAGGACGTAGATGAAGACCTGCACTTCATTCTTGAAGCCCTCGGGGAAGAGCGGGCGGACCGAACGGTCGGTGACCCGCGCCGAGAGGACCTCCTCGTCGGAAGGCCGACCTTCGCGCTTCAAAAAGCCGCCGGGAATCTTGCCGGCGGCGTAGCTCTTCTCGCGGTATTCGACGGTGAGGGGGAAGAACGGGAGAGTCGAGACGTTGTCCGACACCGTCACCGTGGCGAGGACGACCGTCTCCCCGAACTGGACGAGGCAGGAGCCGGCGGCCTGCTTGGCCAGCCGACCCGCCTCGAGCTTCAGGGCGCGTCCCGCAAATTCTCGTTCGACGTGTTTCACCAGATTGCCTGTCTAGAGCACGAAGAAATACGCGAGGCGCCCCGGTGCTCTTCCGGGGCGCCCAACGCGACGCCAGCGCTGTTAATGGCGGAGACCCAGCTCGTCGATGAGCTGCCGATACCGCTCCAGGTCGGCGCGCTTCAGGTACTCGAGCAGGCGGCGGCGCTGCGACACCATCTTGAGCAGCCCGCGTTGCCCGTGGAAGTCCTTGGCGTGCACCCGGAAGTGATCGGTGAGGCTGTTGATCCGCTCGGTGAGCAGCGCGATCTGGACCGGGGTGGACCCCGTGTCTCCCTCGTGCCGCCCGTACTTCCGGACCGGCGTCGTCTTGTCGTACATCTGATCCAGTTCCCTAATTGTTGAGAGCGCAGTAACTTAGACCCCCGGCATTTGTTTGTAAAGCCCTTATGACCCACGCGCCCACCGACTTGGTCGGCCGCTCCGTCGGCCCCTTTCAGCTCGAGCGTCTGCTCGGCCAGGGGGGCTTCGCGTGGGTCTTCGCGGGCCGCGAAGCGGACGGCACGCCGGTGGCCGTCAAGGTCCTGATGCCGCGCTACGCCGGCGACCCCCAGTTCGAGAGCCGGTTCCGGAACGAGGCCGAGACGGCCGCGAAGCTCCAGCACCCGAACATCATTCGCATCCGCTTCGTAGCGCGCTCCGGAAACTACGTGTACTTCGCGATGGACCTGTGCGCCGACTCCCTCGCCGCGCGCCTCGCCCGCGAGGGCCCGCTCCCCGAGGCGGAGATCGTGCGCATCGCCGCCGAGGTGACGCGGGGACTGGAATTCGCCCATCGCCAGGGCGTCATCCACCGCGACTTGAAGCCCGACAACATCCTGATCCGCTCCGACGGCGGCGCCGTGCTCTCGGATTTCGGCATCGCGCGGGCCGTGTCGGGCTACGTCGCCTCGACCGGCGTGAACATGACTATCGGGACGCCGCAGTACCTCTCCCCCGAGCAGGCCCAGGGACGGCCGCTCGACCAGCGCTTGGACTTCTACGCCCTGGGCGTGACCCTGTACAAGGCGGCGACGGGCGAGGTGCCGTTCGCCTCGAGCGATTGGTTCGAGCTGGCGCGGATGCACGTGGAGCGACGCCCACCCTCGCTCCGCCGGAAGCGGCCCCACCTGTCCAAGCGGTTCGAGCGCGTCGTGATGAAATGCCTCGCGAAGCATCCCGATGATCGCTACCGGGATGCGACCGCGCTGCTCGCCGATCTCCTCGAGGTGGACGGAAAGCCGCCGGCGGGGTTGCTGGAGCGCTGGCGGCGGTGGTGGTCAGGCTGACGCGGTGAACAGGCGGCGCACGGCAGCGACGAGTCGCGCGAGTAGTCCGGGTTCAGAGCCCGGCGTCACCCGCCCCCCGTCCATCATCCCCCTTCCCGTCGCCCCCACGAGGTACAATTCTGCCGCCCGCCTGAGCTCGGCTTCGTATTGCTTCGGAAACGGCCGCTCCACCAGCCGGATTGCGAATCCGGCCCCACTCTGGGCCGTCCCGAGCTCGACGATCCCCGGCGACGCACGATCGATCACGTCGATCAGCGGCCGCAACGCGGCCGCCGTCCCCCGTCCCCCGTCCCCGCCATAGTACGCGGCGGCGACCGCGATGACGAGCCGCTCCGCCTTCACGCGCCCCGCGACGTAGCTCGCGAGCGCGTCCTTAACGAGGGAGGATCCGGAGGGCATCGTTCGTCAAGGCGAGGATCATGATGGCGAGCAGCAGCACGAAGCCCACTTGGGTGAGCAGCGTGCGGAGCTTGAGCGACAGCGGCCTACGGCGCACCGCTTCGGCGATCAGGAACATCAGCTGCCCGCCGTCGAGGATCGGGATCGGCAGCAGATTCAAGATCGCCAGGTTGACCGAGAAGAACGCCAGGAACGTGAGGAACCAGTCGAGGCCGAGCCGGGCCACCTGGCCCGAGATCTGACCCACGGTGAGGATTCCCCCCACGTCACGCACCGACGTCTCGCGCAACACGAGTCCCCGGAGGAACCCCACCACGACCAGGGCGCGAGCCCAGGTCTCCTGGAATCCGGACACGAGCGCCCTCCCGAGCGGCTCGCGCACGTGGATAGTCGGGGGATCCTGTCCCGCGCCGATCGCGCCGTACAGCCGGGGGCGAGGGGACGCCGTGTCGGTCTCGGTCTTCACCTCGGGCACCACGGTGACCTGCAGCCGCGTTCCGTCGCGCAGCACGTCGAATTGCAGTGCTTTCCCGGGGCTCGCCCACACGGCGTGGAGCACGTCGGTCCACGAGCGCAGCGTGTCGCCGTTGGCCTTGAGGAGCAAGTCGCCCGGCTTCAGTCCCGCGCGGATGGCGGGACGCCCGGGCTCGAGGATGCCGAGCCGTGGGGGGTCGAAGCGTACCAGCGCCTGCGCCACCGCTTGCCGGGTGGCGAGGCCGCCGTCCGGGAGCCGCACGCGGAGCGGCGCATCCCGGCCCGCCACCTCGACCCGGAGATACGTCGGCCCCGTCAACAGGTGGTTGAGCAGGGCATTCCACGACCGCACGGTGTCTCCGTTCACGCGCACGATGCGATCGCCGAACTTGAGGCTCGCGAGCGCCTCGGTCCCCGGCGGCAGTGCGCGCGCCGTGACCGAGTCGATCTCGGTGCTGGCGAGCTCCGGCGAGCCGACCGTCGCCGCGATGCCCGCGTACACGCAGAAGGCGAACACGACGTTCATGGTCACGCCCGCCAGGATGACGATGGTCCGCTTCCACACCGGCTGACGGTCGAACGCGCGCGCCGGATCGACCGGCACGTCGGCCTTGCCGCCTTCCAGGCCACCGGCGATCCCTTCGTCTTCCAGTCCGGCCATCTTCACGTAGCCGCCGAGCGGCAGCCACGAGATCCAGTACTCCGTCTCCCCGCGGCGCCAGCTCAACACCGGGCGGCCGAACCCGAGCGAGAACCGCAGCACCTGGATCCCCACGGCCTTGGCCGCGAGGAAATGGCCCATCTCGTGCACGAAGATCAGCACGCCGAGAACGACGACGACGGCCCCGACGGTCAGGAGCACGCGGCCTCCCGCGCCAGCCGGCGCGCCTCGGCATCGGCGGCGAGCACCGCCTCGAGCGACTGCGCGGGGCCTGCGCGGTGCGTCTCGAGCACCCGCGCGATGGTCTCGGCAATGCGCCCGAACCGGATCTGGCCCTGGAGAAACAGCTCTACGGCCACTTCGTTGGCCGCATTGAAGGCCGTCGGCGCCGTGCCCCCGGCGGTGGCCGCGGCGCGGCCCAGGCCGTAGGCGGGGTACAGCTCGGGGTGCACCGGCTCGAACGTGAGGTCCCCCGCAGCCACCGGATCGAAGCGCCGGGTCCCCGCGTCGGGCACGCGGGCGGGGTGCGTCAGCGCGTAGAGGATCGGCAGCTCCATCGTCGGAAAGCCCACCTGTGCCAGTACCGAGCCGTCCACGAATTCGACGAACGCGTGCACCACCGACTGCGGGTGCACCACGACGTCCACCGCCTCGTACGGCAGCCCGAACAGGAAATGCGCCTCGATCACCTCGAGAGCCTTGTTGACGAGCGTCGCGGAATCGACGGTGATCTTCTTCCCCATCTTCCAGGTCGGATGGCGCAGCGCCTCGTCCACGGTGGCGTCAGCCACGCGGGCCGGGCTCCAGGTGCGGAACGGCCCGCCGGACGCGGTGAGGATGAGCCGGGCGAGCTCGCCCGATTGCCGCCCCGTGATACACTGCAGCACTGCGCTGTGCTCGGAATCCACCGGCACGATCTCGCCGCCGCCCTCGCGTGCGGCCCGGGTCACGAGCTCGCCCGCCATCACCAGCGTTTCCTTGTTGGCGAGGGCCACGCGCTTCCCGGCGGCGAGCGCCGCCAGCGTCGCCTCGAGTCCCGCCGCGCCCACGATCCCGTTTACGACGATGTCAACGTCGGGACGGGTCGCGGCCTCGACCAAGCACTCCACGCCTCGACCCGTCCCACGTCCCCCGTCCCCCGTCCCGTTCACGATGCCGATGTACGACGGGTGCAACTCGTTTGCCTGCTGACGGAGCAAGTCGACGTTGGAATGGGCCGTGAGTGCCGCCACGTGGAACCGTTCGCGCTGGCGCGCCAGGACCTGCAGAGCTGCACGGCCGATCGACCCGGTGGATCCGAGGATGGCGACGCCGCGGCTCATGCCAACCCGAACAGCCGGAACAGTCCTGCCGCGACGGGGAGGACAAAATACAGGGAGTCGAGGCGGTCGAGCACGCCCCCGTGCCCCGGAAGGAGGGATGAGGAGTCTTTGACGCCGGCTTCCCGTTTGAAGAGCGACTCGCTCACGTCGCCCACCTGGGCAGCGAGGGCCGTCACGAACCCCACGACGATCAACTGCCATTGCGGAAGGCCGAACGCCACCCGATCGAGAACGAGCGGCCCGAACGCGAGCGCGGCGACGACGGCGCCCCCGGTACCGCCGATGGCTCCGGCCCAGGTCTTGTGGGGCGACAGCACGGGCGCGAGCTTCGGACCGCCGACGAGCTTGCCCGCCGCCATCGCGCACGTGTCGCCCACCCACGTGATGACGAGCGGCAAGAGTGCGAGCGCGACGGAGCCCCGCGGGTGGGCGTCCGCGTGGGGGCCATGGCGGATCGCGATGATGAACGACAGGAGCGCCGAGGCGTACAGGCCACCGAACACGGTGACCGCGACGGCCGTGAGCGGGCGCCGCGTCGGGCCGCGCGCGGCCGCCACGCCCAGCACCACGAGCAGCCACACCGCGCCCGCGTACACGACGGGCTCCCAGTCGGCATAACCCTTGACCCAATAGGTGGCGAGCGGGCACGCCGCGGCGGCGATGAAGCCGACCCATTCCAGCGGCTCGATGCCCTGGCGCTTGGCGAAGTCGTACACCTCGCGAGTGCCGAGCATGCCCAGGATCGCCAGTACCGTAGCGAGGGGCCACCCTCCCACCCACAGCACGACCACCGCCCCAGCGATAGCCGGGACCGCGACCGCGATGCGCACGACCAGGTTGCGCGACATCACGCCGTGACCTTGCCGAACCGTCGGTCGCGCCGCTGGTAGTCGAGGATGGCCTGGAACAGGTCAAGGCGCGTCACGTCGGGCCACAACACCGGCGTAATGTAGAGCTCGGTGTACGCGAGCTGCCACAGCAAGAAGTTGGAAAGCCGATATTCGCCCGATGTGCGGATCAGAAGGTCGGGGTCGCGCCACGGCGCCGTGTAGAGCCGCTCCCGGACCGCTTCCTCGTCGATGTCTTCGAGCTGCTTCACACCCTTCAGGACGTCTTCGGCGAGCAGCCGCGCCGCGCGGGCCAGCTCGGCGCGCGACGAATAGGAGATGCACAGGTTGAGCGCCAGCCTGGCGCCCGCGCTCGTTTCCCGCTCGATCCGCTCTACGGCGGCGCGCGCGCCCGGCACCAGTCGGGTGCGGTCGCCCAGGACGTGCACCGCGACCCCCTGGTCGCGGAGCTCCGTCACTTCCCGCGCGATGAACTCCTCGAGCAGCTGCATCAGCGCGGAGATCTCGGTCACGGGGCGCTGCCAGTTCTCCTCCGAGAACGCGAACAGCGTGAGCACCTCCACCCCCGCCGCGATCGCCCCTGCCACCACCTCGCGCACCGCTTTCATCCCGGCCCGGTGTCCCAGCGGCCGGGGCAGGCCCCGCTCGCGCGCCCAGCGCCCGTTGCCGTCCATGATGACGGCGACGTGACGGGGGACGCCCCCGCCGACCCGGATCTGCGCGAGCAGGTCGTCCGCCATCTCAGACCTCCATGATCTCCGCTTCCTTGCTCTTGACCGCGTCGTCCACCAGCCGCAGGTGGTCGTCGTGCAGCTTCTGAATGTCCTTTTCCGCGTGCTTCTTCTCATCCTCGGACACGTGCTCGGTCTTCTTGATGCGGCTGATCGCCTCGGTGCGGGCGTGGCGCACCGCCACGCGACCTTCCTCCGCGAACTTGTGGATCACCTTCACGAGCTCGCGGCGGCGCTCTTCGTTGAGCGGCGGCACCGGGATGCGGATGACGTTGCCGTCGTTCGAAGGTGTGAGCCCCAGGTCCGACGCGAGGATCGCCTTCTCGATCGCCTTCAGGACGGACTTGTCCCACGGCTGGATGGTCAGGAGCTTGGGCTCGGGAGCCGCCACACTCGCCACCTGGTTCAACGGCACCTCGCTGCCGTAGGCCTCGACGCGCACCAGGTCGAGCAGCGACGTCGTGGCCTTGCCCGTGCGGACGGTGGAGAACTCGCGCTTCACGGCCTCCACCGCCTTGTCCATCGCCTGTTTCGCCTGCTTGACATGATCCGTGAGGGTCGGGGTGGTCATTGCACGATCGTGCCGACGCGTTCGCCGGCCAGGACCCTGGCCGTGGCGCCGGGCTGGTTGATGTTGAACACGACGATGGGGAGCTGGTTCTCCTTGCACAAGCCGAAGGCATTCGCGTCCATCACGGCGTAGCCGTTGACCAGCGCGTCCCGGAATGACAGGTCCGGGAGGAACGTCGCCTTGGGGTCCTTCTTGGGATCGGCGGTGTAGACGCCGTCCACATTGGTAGCCTTGAGCAGCACCTTCGCCTCGATCTCGAGCGCCCGGAGCACGGCCGCGGTGTCCGTGGAAAAGTACGGGTTTCCCGTCCCGCCCGCGAAGATGACCGTGCGCCCCTTCTCGAGATGCCGCACGGCGCGGCGCCGGATGTAGGGCTCGGCGAGCTCCTCCATGCGGATCGCCGTCATCACGCGGGTGTCGACGCCCTTTTTCTCGAGGATGTCCTGCAAGGCGAGCGCGTTGATCACGGTGGCGAGCATCCCCATGTAGTCGGCGGAGACGCGGTCCATGCCCTGCTCGCTCGCGGCGGTGCCGCGCACGATGTTGCCGCCGCCCACCACCAGGCCCAGCTGCACCCCCATCCCGGCGACGCCCTTGAGCTCGTCCCCGAGGTGGTCGATCAAGGCGAAGTCGATCCCCCCGCCCGCGCCGCGCGCCCCCGCGAACGCTTCGCCCGAGATCTTGAGCAAGGCACGCGGGTACGCGAGGCGCGGGCGGGGAGCGGTCGCCACCCTAGTTGCCGCCGAGCTCGAAGCGGACGAAGCGCCGCACCGAAACGTGCTCACCGGTCTTGGCTGCTACCTCCTTGACCAGGTCGCCGACGGTGCGCTTGTCGTCCTTCACGAATTTCTGCTCGAGCAACACGTTCTCCTCGTAGAACTTCTTGAGCATGCCCTCCACGATCTTGGCGCGGATGTTCTCGGGCTTCTTCTGCTCGGCGACCTGCGCCTGGTACACCTGCCGTTCGCGCTGCACCACGTCGGCCGAAAGATCTTCGACGCGCACCGCCAGGGGCTTCGCGGCCGCCACGTGCACGGCGACCTCCTTGGCGAGCACCTTGAAGTCCTCCGTCCGGGCCACGAAGTCCGTCTCGCAGTTGAGCTCGACCAGCACCCCGATCGTTCCGTCGTGGTGGATGTAGGACCCGATCACGCCCTCGGACGCTTCGCGACCGGCCCGCTTGTCGGCCTTGGCGGCGCCCTTGGTGCGCAGCACGTCGACCGCCTTTTCCAGGTCGCCGCCCGTCTCCTCCAGGGCTTTCTTGCAGTCCATCATGCCCGCGCCGGTGCGGGCGCGCAGCTCGGCCACGAGCTTGGTCGGAATCTCTTTCACAGTCCTCACGCTCCTTACTCCTCATGAAAACGCCGCCCTCGCGCCGTGGGGCTCCGAGGGCGGCGGTCGGTTGGTCCAGCCGGACGAGGGACGCCCGGCGTGCTAGCCCTCGCTCGCGCCGCTCGATTCCGCCGGCGCGGGGGCCGGCGCGTCATCCGTCTTGAGTCGCGCCGCGATCGCTTCCGGCTTGGCCCGGCGCTTGCGCCGCGCTGGCTTCTTCTTCTTGTCTCCATCCGCTTCGGCCTCGACGCCGGTTTCGGTCGAGTACGTCACCCCTTCGCCTTCCTCGGCCGGCTCCCGCAGCGGTATCTGGTGCCGCGCTTCCAAGATCACGTCCGAGATGGCCGCGGTGATGAGCGAGACCGCCCGGATCGCATCGTCGTTGCCGGGGATCGGGACGGTGATCAGCTCCGGATCCGCGTTCGTGTCCACGATCGCCACCACCGGGATGCCGAGCTTGTTCGCCTCGGCGACCGCGATCCGCTCCTTCTTCGAGTCCACGATGAACAGCGCCCCGGGCAGCCGGGCCATGTTCTTGATGCCCGACAGGTACTTGTCGAGCTTGGCCCGCTCGCGGTCGAACAGCAGCTGCTCTTTCTTCGTGTAGTTCTCGAACTCGCCTTCGGCGGTGCCCTGCTCCAGCTCCTTCAAGCGCTTGATCTGCTTCTTGATCGTCTGGAAGTTGGTGAGCGTGCCGCCCAACCAGCGCTCGGTGACGTAGAACGCCCCACAGCGCTGCGCCTCCGCCTGGAGGATGTTCTTGAGCTGTTTCTTGGTGCACACAAACAGGACGCCTTCGCCCTTCAGCACCACGCCGCGGAGCAGCTCCTGCGCGGCTTCGATCTGCCGGAGCGTCTTCTGGAGGTCGATGATGTAAATCCCCGACCGCTCGGCGAAGATGAACCGGCGCATCTTGGGATTCCAGCGGCGCGTCTGATGGCCGAAATGGACGCCCGCTTCCAGCAGATCCTGCAACTGAGGCTGCACCATGCACGCCCTCTCGTGGGTTTTCGTCCGCCGCCGCCGTCATCTCCGATGCCACCCCGCGGGGGGACCCAGCACCGGATCGGGCGACGTGTGGTCTCGTCGTCCGTTCTCCGTCGTCCGTTTTCCGTAGTACCGGATGACGGAGAACGGATGACGGCTACCGCTTACTGAACTGGAACCGCTTCCGCGCTCCCGCGCGGCCCGGCTTTTTGCGCTCGACCGCGCGCCGGTCGCGCGTCAACAGGCCCTGCTCCCGCAGCTTCTTGCGGTGCCGATCGTCCGCGAGGCACAGCGCGCGCGCGATCCCCAACCGCAGCGCCCCCGCCTGTCCCGTCACCCCGCCGCCCCGCACCAGCGCCCGTACATCGAAGGCCCCGAGCGTGTCCGTGGCGGTGAACGGCTGCTGGATGTGCGACACGAGCGACGGCCGGGGGAAGTAATCGCCCAGCGTGCGCCCGTTGATGTTCCACTTGCCCGAGCCCGGCGTGAGATAGACGCGCGCGACCCCCACCTTGCGGCGACCGACCGCGTGCCAGCGGAGCTCCGGCGTCACCGCCGAGCTCACGAAGCCTCCGTGAGGGGGAACGGCTCGGGCTGCTGCGCGGCGTGCGGATGCTCGGGACCGGCGTACACCTTCAGCATCTGCTTCACCTTCTGCCGGGACAACGTGGTCTTCGGGAGCATCCCCCATACCGCTTTCTCGATCACGCGCTCCGGATGCGATTGCAGCACGTCTTTTACCGCCGCGAACCGCTCGTGGCCCATGTAGCCGGTGTGGCGGAAGTAGCGCTTCTGCTCGAGCTTCCGCCCGGTGAGCTTTACCTTCGCCGCATTCACGACCACGACACAATCGCCGCCGTTCACGTGCGGCGTAAAGGTGGGCTTGTGCTTACCGCGCAGCACCTGTGCCACGCGGCTCGCGAGCCGGCCGAGCGGCTGCCCGGCGGCGTCCACCACGAACCAGCGGCGCGTCACATCCTCTTTTCGCAAGCTGAACGTCTTCATCGCCACCCTTGTCGTGGAGTCCGGTTTTTGCCGCAGCCGGGAACTATACCCGGGGCGTAAGCGCCCGTCAACCCGAGGGTTCCGGGCTCGCCAGGGTGACGAGCGGGGCGCCTTTTTCGACCGCCTCCCCCACCGCCACGTGCACCGTCCGTACCACGCCCGGCCGCGGCGCCCGCAACTCGTTCTCCATCTTCATCGCCTCCACCACGACGAGCCCCGCGCCCGCTTCCACCCGCTGTCCCGCGGCGACCGCCACGCGCACCACCAGCCCGGGCATCGGGGCGCGTACCGTCCCGCCTTCCGCGACATGCGACCGCGTTCCGGTGAGCCTCTGGATCTGCTGCGTCCGCTCGTCCACCACCTCCAGCTCCACCCGCTCGCCCACCACCCCCAGCGCCCAGCGGCCCAAACCCTCGAGCGGCTGCGCCGCCACGGTCCACGACTCTCCGCCCAGCAGCAGATGATAGAGCGGCGTCCCCGGCACCGCGGCCAGGTGAGCCTCATGCGCCACCCCCCCGACGACCACTCGGCTTCCTTCCACCTCAACCTCGTGGGTCGTGCTGCCGATGAGGACGTAATACTTCACGCCGCCTCCAGCACGGCCACCGTCTCGACGTGTGCGGTTTGGGGAAACAGGTCGAACGCCCGTACCGCCGTGACGCGGTAGGTCGCGCTCAAGCGGTGCAGGTCGCGAGCCAGCGTCGCCGGGTCGCAGGACAAATAGATCAGCCGCGCCACCGGCTGGCTGGTGAGCCGCAGTGTGAGATCCCAGTGCAGCCCAGCGCGCGGCGGATTCGCCACGACGGCGCTGGGTTCGGGCAGAGTGGGGAGCACGTCCTCGGCCTTCCCGGCGATGAACCGTACCGGACCCGGCGTGGTGCGACGGCGGGCCCAGTCGATGGCCTTCTCGTCCGCGTCGACGCTCACGACCTGCGCTCCGCGTCCGGCGAGCAGCGCGGCCGTGTCCCCGATGCCCCCGTACAGGTCCCACACCACGGCCCCCCGCACATCGCCCAACTGGTCCACCGCCCAAGCGCGGGCGATCGCACTCATCTCCGGGTTCACCAGCTCGAACGCGGTCGCGGGGAACCCCGTCGCCGGGCCCGCCACGACGCGGGCCGCGCCGTCCACCGGCTGCCACCAACAGATCACCTCCCCGCCCCCCTCGGGGAGCGCCGCTCGCAGTCGTGCCGCGTCGAGCCACGGTTCTCCTCCGGACTCGGCGATCACGTGCCGGCGACCTTCGCGGTCGAGCCGCAGCGTGAGTCGCGTGAGGCGCGGGGGCAGCAGGTCGAGCCGCTGCTTGAGCTCCCGCCACAGCGCCATGAGCCGGAAGTCGGTGATGTGACAGTCGAGTAACGCGAACACCGAACCCGGTCGATCGTAGGGATGGAGGCCCACGGTCTTGCTGCCCGCCCGTGCGCCGGCCCGCGCCACGGCCATGGTGATCTTGGCGCGATACCGCCACTCCTCCACCGCCTCGACGATGTCGGGGTCGCCCAGGTCCAGCTTGGCGATGCGTCGCAGGGCGTCGCCCACGATCGTGCGTTTGGCCGCAAGCTGCCCGTCGTAGGCGACATGCTGCAATTGGCAACCGCCGCAGCGGTCCTGGACGTAGTGCGGGCACGGCGCCGCGACGCGACCCGCGCCGGGCGCCACGATCTCGGCCACCTCGCCCCGGGCGAAGTTCTTGTGCAGCTTCACTCCCGCGTGCAGTCGCACCCGCTCGCCCGGCGCGGTGCGGGCCACGAAAACGGCACGGCCGTCTGCGAGCCGCCCCACGCCTTCTCCACCCGCCGCGATGGCGGTGATGGCCACGACGTCGCTCATCCGCCCACGGCCTCCCGTCGAGCCGCGATCACCCAGGCGGTCGGGCGCTCCGGCGGCCGGGCCGTCGGCTGCTGGGGCATGGCGGTCGCCCGATGCTCTTCCGCGAGCAGCGCGGCCACCACGGCCAGCGGCCGCGCGAGCTCGGGCCGGACGCCGCCCGCCAGAAGACGCGCCCCCGCACGCTCGAGGTAGCCGACGTCGACATCGCCACGCTGGAACTCTGGGTCGTCCATGACGCGCAGGTGGAACGCCTGGGACGAAGGGATTCCCACGATGACCAGCTCGCGCAGCGCGCGCCGCATGCGCTCGAGCGCGACCTGGCGCGTCTCCCCCCACACAATCAGCTTGGCGATGAGCGGGTCGTAGTGGAGCGTCACCTCGTTGCCCGCCTCGATCCCTCCGTCCCACCGGACTCCCGGCCCCCCC
>JBGPDL010000042.1:0-24617 GCA_041482275.1 Gemmatimonadota bacterium
CCGCGCTTCGAAAAGAACCGATCCTCGAGCAAGACGCCGTAGGCGCGACTCACGTCGCGCCGGAAGTCGCTCAGCAGATCCTGCTGCATCGCGTACTTCGCCTTGTACTCTTTCAAGGTCGGGACCGAATCCACGCTGATCGGCAACAACGTGACCCCGGCGCGAGTGAATTGGTCGTAGTCCTCATTGAACGCGCGGTTCTCCGCCGTGCAGGTGCTGGTGAACGCGAGCGGAAAGAAGGCGAGCAGCACGTGGGTCCGCCCGCGATGGGCCGACAGGGTGACGTCGGTCCCCGCCGTGGACGGCAGGGTGAAGTCGGGCGCGGCGGCGCCGGCACGCGGGCCCAGAGGTGAGGGCGGTCTCGGTCGCCACGCAGTCTCCTCGAGTGTACACGGGGGCTCGGAACACAAGGCATGCTCCGAGTGTTACGACACTACACAATGTCATCGCGCGAGAGTCGGCCGGCAACCCGCCGCGTGCGGGTTTGAAATCGGCTCGCAAGCCATGCATCTTACCCGCGGCCGACCGCACCGCAACGCATGGCGGAGCGGCTCTAGCGAACGGACCGATCACCCCGCGAAGGAGCGGACCATGGCGCATACCCTGCCGTCGCTGCCGTACGATTTCGGGGCGCTCGAGCCCCACATCGATACCCAGACGATGCAGATTCATCACGGGAAGCATCACCAGGCGTACGTCAACAACCTGAACGCCGCGCTCGACAAGCATCCCGAGCTGCACAAGAAAACCCTCGAGGAGCTGCTGCGCGGTATCAACGGCGTTCCCGAGGATATCCGTACCGCGGTGCGCAACAACGCGGGCGGCCATCACAATCACTCGCTGTTCTGGACCATCATGGCGCCCGCGGGCAAGGGCGGCGGCGGCGAGCCGGGCGGCACTCTCGGCGACGGGATCAAGAAAGCGTTCGGCGACTTCGCCAAGTTCAAGGAGCAGCTGGCGGGCGCCGCCGCGACCCGTTTCGGCAGCGGTTGGGCGTGGCTCGCCGTCGCCGGTGGCAAGCTCGAGGTGTTCAGCACCGCGAACCAGGACAGCCCGCTCATGGACGGCAAGATCCCCGTGCTCGGGCTCGACGTCTGGGAGCACGCCTACTACCTCAAGTACCAGAACCGGCGCCCGGACTATGTGGCGGCGTGGTGGAACGTGGTCAACTGGCCGGAGGTAGCGAAGCGATACGAGGCCGCCAGGAAATAGGAAGGGCAAAGGCTAGACGCACAGACGCACAGCGGTGAACAGGCACGAGGGGTCGGGACAAATGTTCCGACCCCCTCGTCGTTTAGAGATGCACGTTGAGAATCGGAAGGATCTTGAACGGAGCCCGGTTGTTCTTCGCCCGGTTGACCACGCCGATCTGGACACCGTGCAGCTCGTACGCCGAGTTGTACAACCCGATCGTCAAGCCTCGCTGGGGTCCCCGCACCCGGTTGTAGGCGCTGACCGATAACCCGGCGAGCTCGTCGGTCCGCAAGTACCCGCCCGCCACGTTGAGCCCGGCGACCCGGTGGCTGTACACGCCGTACCCGGCGAGCGTGATGCCGCGGATTTCCCGGTCCGCGACGACCGCCAGCCCCCCCAGCCCGAAGCCCGTGAGTCGGCCGTCGGTGACCACGGCCAAACCGCCGATCCCCACGCCCGTGATCGAACCGTCGGCCACCGTGGCGAGGCCGCCCACGCCGATCCCGCGCAGCGCGCCGTTCGCGACGAGCCCGAGTCCCGCGATGCCGACACCGGTCAGGTTACGGTCGGTGACGGTGCCGAGCCCCGCGACGGCCAGGCCCACGACGTCGCGGTTCGCCACCATGCCGAGGCCGCCGACGGCGATGCCCGTGACGCTGCCGTCCGCGACGGTCCCGAGGCCGGCCACGGCGATTCCCACGATATCGCGGTTCGCGACCGCGCCCAGGCCGCCGATGACGATGCCCTGGATGTCGCCGTTCGACACGGCGCCCAGGCCGCCAATCGTGAGCCAGCGCGCGCGCCGCTCGGTCACGACGCCGGCGATGCCGATGGCAATTCCGTTCACGACCGCCGAGCCCGGAAGGACGCCGGCCTGGACTCCGTTGACCGTGCCGGTGAAAGGCTCGCGTGGTTTCCACAACGTCAGATTGAGCCCGGTGACTCGCTCCAGCGCCGCGTCCTGCACATTGATACGAATGCCGGTGACGCGGGGTGCGTTCCCGACGCTCACGCCGACGTCATGAATGGTGAGACCGATGTGGAAATGGCCGGCGGCGGCGCTGTCCTGCCCGCACACCGCCCGGGGACAGAGCAGCACTCCGACGACGCACCAGCGCAGCCCGACGGTCATGGCGGTCCCGCCCCGGAAGGATCGGGGCGCCCTACGGCGGCCGTCCGGCCGGCGTTTCAGTCCTCGAGCGGCTCGGTGAACACGTCGGCGCTGCCGGCGGCGTCGTAGCGCACCGTCACCCGCCAGGGCCGGCAGCACACCTGGCAGTCTTCGACGTACTCCTGAAGCGGACCGCCACCCGGGTCGAGGCCCAGCTCGTTGGCCTCGCCGCAGTGCGGGCAGATCACGACAATCTCCGTCTCGGCCGTCCCGTCGCCGAGGGGGAAGTCCTCGTCGTCGAGCGGATCTTCACGATCCGACGGATCGGCGATCACCGAGAGAACGCTTCAGTCATGCGCCACCGGTTCGTCCCGCGTCGAGGGTGTGAGGATCTCCAATATCGCCTGGTGGAACGATCCGTTGGAGGTCACGAGGCTCGTCGCATAGATCGAGCGCTCGCCACCGAGCCCGGTGGCTCGGCCCCCCGCTTCCTCGACGATCACCTGAAGCGCCGCGATGTCCCACGGATGCATGACCGGGTCGATGGCGATCTCCCCGGCCCCTTCGGCCACCAGCATGTGCTGGTAGAAGTCCCCGAAACCCCGCGTGCGCCCGACCCGGGCGAGGAGGCGGGAGATCCCGGGCGGCGGGCCGCCTTCCTGGGACCCGAGGTTGCCGTGCAGCGCCAGGGAGTCCGCGAGTGAGCGGATGCGCGACACCTGGAGTCGGCGGTCGTCGCGGAACGCTCCCACCCCCCGAGCCGCGCGCCAGCGCGCCCGCAACGCGGGCGCGCTCACGATGCCGGCCACGACTTCGCCGGAGATCTCGATGGCGAGCAGGGTTGCGAACACGGGAATCCCGCGTACGAAGTTTCGCGTGCCGTCGATCGGATCGATGACCAGGCGGGCCCCGGCGGCGCCGACCTCCCCCTCCTCTTCCCCCAGCACGCCGAGCTCGGGGTGCCGCTCGCGCGCCAGGGCGCGAGCCATCGCCTCGATCGCCCGGTCGGCTTCCGTCACCGGGCTCGAGTCCGGTTTCTGCTGGACGCGCAATTCCGAGGTACGAAACCAGCGCAGCGACAGCGCATCGGCGCGGTCGGCGAGCTCGGCGAGGAACGGAAGCCAGTCGGCGGGTGCCATGGAGTGGGCGGTTGAATGGAGCGGATGGGATTCGAACCCACGACCCCCTGGTTGCAAACCAGGTGCTCTCCCAGCTGAGCTACCGCCCCCTCAACAATGACAAATAACATAGCGAGTTCTCCCCTATGCGCCTGAGCGTCTCGCCTTTGCTTTTCCTGGCGTGGCTGAACCAGATTGCAGACGTGCGAGCACTGACGCTGCTCTGCTTCCTGTTCGTCGCTTGCCACCGCGACTCCCCTCCCCCCCTGCGCCTCGGCACCACCTACACGGTGCAGCAGTCGGGCGCGCTGGCCGTGCTCGAGTCGCTCTGGACCGGTCCGCGGCTCGCGACCGCCATCGCGGCGTCGGGACAGATCCTGCGCGCCGCGGCGAACGGTGACTTGGACGTCGTGATCACCCACGCGCCGCCGCTTGAAGAGCGGTTGCTCGTCGCGCCGGGCCACGCGCTGCTCCGCTGCCCGCTCGCCGCCAGCCGCTTCGCCGTCGTCGGGCCCGCGGCGGATCCCGCGCGCGTCGCCGCCGCCGCGACTGCCACGGATGCCTTCCGCCGCATCGCGGACGCGGGCGGGCCGTTCGTGTCGCGCGGCGACTCGTCGGGCACCCACGTGAAGGAGCTCGCGCTGTGGCTCCTGGCGGGCGTCACGCCCGGGCCGCACTGGTACCTCGAGTCCGGAGCCGATCAGACCGCGACGCTGCACTTGGCCGACGAGCGGCGCGCCTACGCGCTCGCCGATCTACCCACGTACGCCAAGCTCACCGGTCTGGCCTCGCGCGTCCTGTTCGCGGCGGACACGGCGCTCACCAATCCGTACACGCTGTACCTGGTGCGCCGGACTGCGGCGCACCCGGCTGCGATGGCATTTGCGCGCTGGGCGATGGGGGCTGGACGCGAGGGACTCCTCTCGCTCCGTCTCGCCGACGGGACGCCGGCGTTCGTCAGTCGGGCCGGTGAATGTGCGGCTCCCGAAGCAGGAGCCACGCCGCCCGTCGACCGCGTCCGCCACCGAGCAGCTCCTCCAGCCGCTCAATCGTCCGGCTCGCGGCCGGCTGCGCAGCTGCTCGGCCGATGGGCGTACGTTGCGCCACCGCGTCCCATCCCTTCCGGACGCCCGACGCTCAACGCAGGGCTTCAGGTGACGCTCGAGCTCGACTCCGCCGCGGGCCGGACGGCGCACGGACGGGTCGGTCGCTGGTTCGCAGGCGATATGGGCGTGCGACCAACTGCCTTCGGTTCGGTCACCGCCGAGGTCGGCGACAGCGGGCGCGTAACGATCACCATTCCGCCGGCGCGCGTGGCGGCCTTGGCGATCACCGTCGTGGCGAGCCGCCGGGGGAGCGACACACTTGCCATCATCCACTCCCGGCGGGGAAACGACGCGGGGCCCTTCGCGGAGGGCCCTGGGGCGCTGTTTGTACGGCGTGCCGCTACGGCGACACCGTGAGTGCCCGCGCGCCGGGTGCGGGGTTCGCAAACGCCGCGTCCGCGACGTCGAGGACCGTGCCGGTGTAGAGAGTGCTGTCTATCTTTGCCGGCACGCCGAGCTGGATGAGCGTGCCGTTCGCGATCGGGCCCGCGACGATGACGCGCCACCGGGTACGGGTCTGGCGCCGGGCGAACACCTGGTACGGCGACCCCGCGACCGCCTCCACGGTGTCGATGTGCGCGCTCGTATCCGTGCCTGCCACTTCCAACAAGATCGCGCGGTCGTTTGCGCCCACACCCGCCAGCGAGACTCGGAACGTGCTACCGGCCGGACCGGTCGGCCCGTCGCTGCAATAGCTGGCCGCCAGCGCCAGCACGAGCCCGAGGAGCGCTCCGAGCCGCTTCACGGCTTGCCTCCCCGCTTCAACGCCGGGAGCACCGACGGGGTCGCGGCAACGTTCCCCGTGCGCTCGAGCCAGCGCAGCGCGTCTCCCAGGTCAAAGGTGCCGTTAGCGTTACCCTGCACATCGAGGTAGTTATGCTGATCGTCGAACAGCGCGGTCGGCCCCTGGAACGCCAGGTTCAGCACCTGCTGCACAGTGAGGACCGGCTCGCGCACGCGCAGCGTGAACACGCGCCGCGCGGTGCTCGCGCCCGCCGTCACGACCGCACGAAACGCATACGCCCCGGTGTCTCTCGGCGCTCCGCTCAACAGCCCTGCGCTCGTGAGTGTGAGCCCCGGGGGCGGAGCCCCGGAGTCCACGGCCCAGGCCAAGGAGCCAGTGCCGCACACGGCGCCGAGGGTGGCGCGGTAGAAATATCCCCACAGCCCCGCGGCGAGCGGCGCAGGCGTCGTGATCGCGATCGAGTCTGCGTTGCCGACGCTCAGCACGAACCGCATCGCGCCGTTCGGCGCGACTTGTGTGATCGAGTCCACCCGCACGCCAGGGCACCCACCGGTGTTCAGCAGATCGTTCGGGCGCGTGGTGGAGCCGAGCGCCGTGTTGCCCGCGAGGCCGGGATACGGATCGCCGCCGTCTCCCCGGTTGGAGGCATTGCTCGACGGGTCTAAGTCGAGGTTCCCAAGGCCGTCGGCCTGGAGGAGCTCGACACCGTGAATCGGGCCGCTGTTCACCAGGTTGAAGACTCCCCCGTTGACCACTTGCGCGGAATCGACGTGCCACGCCAGCAACCCGCCGCCGCACGGCGGCATCGACACGCCGCTCACATTCAGACAGTGGATGCGGATCAAGGCGCTGTCAGATTGCACGGCCTGACGATTCTCGAGCAGGAAGTATTCGCCCCGCGGATTCGATCCGGTGGGGCGGACCAGAAACGCGGTGTCCGACCTCGGCGCGGCGTCGAAGCTGTAGGCGCCGCTCGTACCCGCGGGCACCAGCGTCACCCACCCGAGTTCGTTCAACGACCACGCCTCCATCCGCGAAGGGCTGAAGGACGAAGTGTAGTTGCCACTCCCCATGAGGCTGTATTCCCCTACCCCCTCGCTGTTCCCGCCCGTGTCGTACAGGTCGGGCAAGCCGAACCCGTGGCCGGTTTCGTGTGCCACCGTGCCGATGGGCATGATTTGCGTCACGTCACACGAGGACTCACCCCCGACCCCCGGCTCGAGGACGTAGTCGCTGATCTTCACGCGCTGGCCGGGATGACTCGCGTCCGGGTCGTTCGTCACGAACGTTGTCAGCAGGTAATAGCGGTGCGACCAGAGGTGGTTCTCGGGCGCGCGGCGCGGACCGCATTCCCCGCCCAACGCGGGCTGGAGGAATACGACCAGCGGCACGAAGCCGCTCGTGTCCGCATACTGGCTGAAGTCGACGGAAGCGTCGAGCTTGGTGAGCGCTTCGGCCAGTCCCGCCTGCATGCGGGCGATGGCGGGGTCGCTGAACAGCCCGCTGCAGTTGGTCGAGTTGTACGGGTTCTGTGTTTGGCACGCGCTACTCACCCCGCCGACGTAGTAGACCTCGTTGCTGTCGAGCAGCGCCGGCCCGTACGTCGCGCCCGCGATGTCGAACAAATTGTTCGACAGCTGCTGGTAGTAGGTGCGATACGTGTAGGGTCGGCCGAATGGCGGCACCGTGCCGAACAGCACCTGGTCGTACTGCAAGGCCGGGAACGGGAAGGTACCGGTGTTCTTGAACGTGAAGAGAATGGCGGGGACCTCGAGCACCCCGGTCACCGCCGGCCCGGAGGGGAGCGGCACCCCCGCCGCGAGCGGGGCATTGAGCGCCGTGAAGGCCCCCTGACTCAGGAGCAGGGCGCGCCGCCGTCGCACCGCTCGCGCCTGGCGCCGCCACACGCCGTCCTTGCGGAAATCGAACCCGGGGATCTCGCGTCGCACGCGCGGGGGGCCCTGCTGCGCCGATGCGGGGACGGCGGCTAGGCTCACCAACAGGTGCACGACGACCAGCGACCGACAGCGCAGCATCACGAAAACCCTCGAGTCGAGAGCGGAGAAAGGCGCAGCGGCAATCTAGCCTAGGCCGTCGGAGCCCTGGTAGCTGTGGCCCGCCTCACACCGCGTCGCGCCAGCAATACCCCCAACCCCATGAAACCGATCACCCCGCCCACAACTTTGGCCTCGTACAGCCCCGGGTGCGCTTCATCGGCCGGCGGGACGAAGCCCAGCAGGATGGAAAGCAGCACCGCCGCGAATCCGACCGCTCCCACGAGGGCCGTGCCTGCCGTGCGCACGCGGCGCAGCCGCAGGTACGCGAGAAACAGGTACAGGTAGGGGATGAAAAACAGGATCAGCGTCGTCTGGGTGAGCACGAGATAGGCGTTCTTCACCGTCGAGCCCACCAGGCTCGCGATCACGAAGCCGGTGGCGATCACGCCCTGCGTAAGCAACCCGACGTACGGGGTCTGCCAGCGCGGGTGGATCCGCCCGAAGGCCGGCGGCAGGGCGCCGTCCACGCCCGCGACGTACGGCAGTCGCGCCGAGCCGGCCAGCCACGCCCCCACACCACCCAGGTTGCCGAGCACCAGCAGAATCGCGACGATGGCCGCCGCAGGCGCGAGCCAGCGCGCGCCGAGGCGCTCGACCAGCGCCGCCGTTGCCTGCGGCACGCCGTTCGTGATGCTCACGGTCTCCTGCGGGAGTGCCACGAGCATCGCTGCGGTACCGAGCACGTACATGGCCACGATCGCGAAGCCCGAAAGCGCAATGCCCCGCCGCAGCGTGCGGGCCGGATCGTGAATCTCGTCGCCCAATGTAGGCGCGAGCTCGAGCCCGGCGAAGGCGAACGTCATAGTGGCGAACAAATTGACGGACTGAAGATCGAGCGTCGCCGGCAACAGGCCGCGCGCCGTGACGTGCGTCGCGCTGCCCCGCGTCGCCACCGCCCACACGGCGAGCAGCACGAACAACAGCGCCGGGATCCAGGTCCCGTAGCCGCCCAGATTCTGCAGGTGCTTTCCGACGCGCAGGCCGACCACGTTCATGCCGACCGCGAACCAGAGGCCGGCAAGCGACAGCGCCGCGATGAACAGGTTGTCCTCGCCCAGGTGCACGAAGCGCGGGCCGGCCGCGTAGGCGGCGATGGCGGCGGTGGCGACAAGGAGCGACGGGAAGTAGAACAGATTGTTCACCCAATAGCCCCACCCGGCGACGAAGCCGTGCACCGGGCCGAAGGCGCGCCGCACCCAGCGATAGATCCCGCCGCCGCGGGGATCGATATCGGTAAGCTCGCGCACCGCCACCGCCGATGGCAGGAAGAAGATCACCATCGCGACAAGCCACAGCCCCAAGGCCGCGAGCCCGAACTGGCTTGAGGCGGTCGTGAGCCACCGCAGGCCCACGATCGCGGTGATATTGAAGAGCACCACGTCGCGAAGCCGCATGACGCGGGGGAGCTGGCTCACGGGCCTCGCCGGTTCCACGGGCCGACTACGGGACCGTCGGATGCAGCCGCGCCACCAGCCAGCCGACGCCAGTGCCGAGGGCCGCCCCACCCGCGACGTCGGTGGGAAAATGCCTCCCGGCGGACACGCGCAGCGCGGCGACGCCGAGGGCGCCCGCATACAGCAGCACGGCATTGCGGGTGCGGTGCGGCAACCGCTCGCGTCGGGCCATGACGAGGTACGAGGTCACCGCCGCAAACGCGACCGAAACATGCCCGGACGGAAACGAGCGCCGGTTATCGGGATTCGAGGCCGCGGCGGGTGCGGCGGCGGTGTAGAGGACGGGTCGGCTGCGGTGCACCAGGATCTTGAGCCACTCCGTCACGGCGAGCGTCCCCGCCAGCGAGTTGGCGAACACCGCGGCATGGCCGCGCACCTGGGCGGGCGTCGCCCCGTCGAGCGAAGCGATCCCGGAGAGCCCAACCACACCCGCGAGCAGGACGCTGCTCGCCGTGCTGGCGGATGAGGAGAACGCGTGCAGCGCCGCGCGATCGATACCGGGTAGCGACCCGGGATCGCACGGTGCGCAGGGCGGCGCTCCGTGCGGCAACCCCGCGGCTTCAGGAATCACCGCCACCGCCGCGGCAACGCCGACCGTCGCCGCGTCCCGCCAGCTGACACGGTACGGGCTCTGCGTCGCCGCCGGTCGGGCGACGGCCAACAGCACGAACGCTACGGCCAACCGGCGCATCCGGGGTCTCATTCGGAACGGGCGGCCTTCAACTTACGCAGCCGCAGCTGTGCCCGCTCGGACGTGCGCATCTCTTGTGGCCTTGCGGTTTTAGGTCGTCGCCACTAACCTGTAGTCTGCGTTTTCCCATCACCGCCCCGGGGGCCCCGTGACCACCGAGACCCTGCAGCACGTCGCGTTGTTCGACAAGTGCAAGAGCTTCACCAAGGCCCGGGAGATGCAGGCTGCTGGCCTGTACCCGTATTTCCGGCCGATCTCACAGTCCGAAGACACCGTCGTGGTCATCGAAGGCAAAGAGCGGATCATGATGGGCTCCAACAACTACTTGGGGCTCACGCATCATCCGGAAGTGCTCGCGGCGGCGACGCAGGCGCTGGAGCGCTACGGGTCGGGCTGCACGGGCAGCCGGCTCCTGAACGGCACGCTGGATCTGCACGAGCAGCTGGAGCGCGAGCTGGCGGAGTTCTTCGGCAAGGAAGCGTGTCTCGTTTTCTCGACCGGCTACCAGGCGAACCTCGGCCTAATCTCGGGACTCGTGGGCCGGGGCGACTTCGTGTTCCTCGACAAGCTCGACCACGCCTCGATCGTGGACGGCGCCAAGCTGTCCTACGGTGAGACCGTGCGCTTCGCGCACGGGGACCTTGGGAACCTCGAGCGCAAGCTGCAGCAGGTACCCCCGGGCACCGGGATCATGATCATCGTGGACGGCGTCTACTCGATGGAGGGAGACGTCGCCGACGTGCCGAACCTGCTCAAGGTCGCGCAGAAGCATGGCGCTGCGCTCGCCATCGACGACGCGCACGCGGTCGGCGTGCTCGGCCCCCGGGGCGACGGCACGGCTGCGCACTTCGGTCTCACCGACGAGGTGGACATCATCGTCGGGACGTTCTCCAAGTCGCTGGCGTCGATCGGCGGCTTCGCGGCGGGCTCGGAGAGCGTGATTCATTTCCTCAAGCACCACTCGCGGCCGCTGATCTTCACAGCCGCGCTCCCGCCCTCCAACACGGCCGGGGTGCTCGCCGCGCTTCACGTCCTGCAGCGCGAGCCCGAACGGCGCGAGTGCCTGTGGACGAACACGCGCCGCCTGCAGCAGGGGTTGCGCTCCATCGGCTTCGACATCGGCCCGACCGAGACGCCGATCGTGCCGGTGCTCATCGGCCCGCTCGAGAAGACCTTTCTGTTCTGGCGCAAGCTGTTCGACGCCGGCGTGTTCACGAACCCCGTGGTCCCGCCGGCGGTCCCGCCGTCGCAGTGCCGGCTCCGCACCAGCCTGATGGCGACTCACACGTCGCAGCAGATCGACCATGCGTTGGAGGTGTTCGCCCGGCTCGGCAAAGAGCTGGGGGTCATCTGAGCGCTGCTCAGATCGTGCCCGTCACCAACGGGCGCGGTCTGGAGCGGTTCATCGGCTTTCCCTACGACCACTACCGCGGCGACCCGATCTGGGTCCCGCAGCTCCGGATGGACGTGCGCACGCTGCTCACGCCCGGCAAGAACCCGTTCTTCCAACATGCCGAAGCGCAGTACTTCCTCGCCGTCCGCGACGGCCGGACGGTGGGCCGCATCGCGGCGATCAAGAACGACGCCCATACCCGGGAGCACGGCGATCGCATCGGGTTCTACGGATTCTTCGAGGCCGTGAACGAGCAGTCGGTCGCCAACGCGTTATTCGATGTAGCCGGGCGCTGGCTCGCCGACAAGGGGTTCCGGGTGATGCGCGGGCCGATGAACCCGTCGATCAACGACGAGTGCGGGCTGCTGGTCGAGGGGTTCGACACCCCTCCCACCATCATGATGCCGTACACCCCGACCTACTACGTCGCGCTGCACCAGGCGTACGGGTTCACTAAGGCGAAGGACCTGCTGGCCTTCGAAAGCGCCCGCGCCCGGATGCCGGAACGCCTCACGCGCGCCGCCAAGGTGATCGCCGAGCGCAAAGGGATCACGCTGCGCCCGCTCAACATGAAGCGCTTCAAGCAAGACGTGGAGCTGGTGAAGGCGTTGTACAACCAGGCGTGGGAGCGGAACTGGGGGTTCGTTCCGCTGACCGAAGCGGAGATCGACCACCTCGCGAAGCAGCTGAAGCCGATCGTCGTCCCCGACCTGGTCTGCTTCGCGGAGCGGCAAGGCCAGGTGATCGGATTCGCGGTCGCGCTGCCGGACCTGAACGTCGCCCTCAAGCACAACCCGTCCGGCCGGATCTGGGGCATCCCCAAGATCCTATGGTACGCGCGGCGCATCAATCGCTGGCGCATCCCGCTGCTGGGCGTCCTGAAGGAATATCGGATGATTGGCGTGGACGCCCTGATGTACCACTGGATCTGGACCAAGGCCGCGGTGTACGGCCCCCCCTGGGGCGAGGGCGGCTGGATCCTCGAGGACAACACCCCGATGGTCAACGCCGCCATGCAGCTCGGCTTCCGCCCCTACAAGACCTACCGGATCTACGACAAGCCGCTGTGAAGGCGTTCGTCACCGGCGGCACGGGATTCGTCGGCGCGCATCTCGTGCAAGCGCTGCGCGCGCGCGGCGACACCGTGACCTGCCTGGTGCGGAGCCCCGGCAAGGCACAGGCGCTCGGCTGGACCGACGTGCGTCTGATCCGGGGCGACCTGGACGACGCTGCCGCGCTGCGCGAGGGGTGCGCCGGCGCCGAGGTGATCTACCACGCGGCGGGGCGCATCAGCGCGCGCGATCTGGACGACTTCATGCGCGCGAACCGAGACGGCACCGCCAGCCTGCTCGAAGCGGCGGCGCTCGAGCGACCGGCGCGGTTCGTGCTCGTCTCGTCACTCGCGGCGGGCGGACCGACGGTCCCGGGCCAGCCGATCGACGAGACCCGTCCCCCCGCACCCGTGACCCCCTACGGCCAGAGCAAGCTCGCCGCCGAAGTGCTGGTGCGCGGGATGGCGATCTCCTGGACGATCGTGCGGCCGCCCATGGTGTACGGCGAGTGGGACCACGAGGTGCTGAAGGTCTTCAAGGTGGCTCGCACGGGAGTGGCGCCCGTGTTCGGTGACGGATCGCAGGAGCTATCGGTCATCTACGCGGGGGATCTCGCGGCCGCGGTCGTCGCGGCCGCGACGTCGCCCGTCGCGGCGAACCGCGTATACTATGCCGCGCACCCCGCGGTGACCACCAGCCGGGAGCTGGTGCGGGCGGTAGGCCGCGCCGTGGGGCGCGCGCCGCGTATCGTGCCGCTGCCGGCTCCGCTCGTCCGGGGGCTGTTGTGGACGATCGGCTCCCTCGCTCACCTCATCGGCCGGGCGACGCTGCTGTCGGGCGACAAAGCGGCGGAGTTCCTCGCGCCGGCGTGGACCTGCCGCCCCGACGCGCTGATGCGCGATACGGGATGGCGGGCGGAGACCGACTTGGAGACGGGATTGCGGCGAACCGCACACTGGTATCGCCAGGTGGGTTGGCTGTGAGCGATTCGAGATCATCCTGGACCACGTGGCGGGTGAGCGTGTTGGAGCGGCTCAACGCGGTGGACACTGTCACCCTGCTCTACACGGCCGTCGCGACCGCCGCCGTGCTCGCGTTCTCGGGCGGCGACCACGCGGGCTGGGATTCCCTGCTCACGGCACACGCACTGCTCGTGGTGCTCGTATTGCTCGCACCCCTCGCCCGCCGGGCCGGCCCCCTCGGCCGCTTCGTGGGAGACTGGTACCCGATGCTGCTGCTCGGCGGACTGTACGCGGAAGTCGGCGTGCTGAACGTCGACCTGGGCTACCAGCACGACCAGATCATCCAGCGCCTCGAGCTGTGGGTCTTCGGCTCGCAGGTCTCCTATCGCTGGATCCGCGAGATGCCGAACGTCGCGGCCTCCTGGCTGCTGCACGGCTGCTATCTCGCCTATTACGCCATCCTGTACGCCTCCCCGCTGGGCCTGTGGGCGAGCGGCCGGCGCGACGCGGCACGCCGCACCATCTTCGCGGTGATGGTCACGTTCTACATCTGCTACGTCGTGTTCCTCTTCTTCCCCGTGGCGGGACCGCGCTACGCCTTCGACGCGGCACATAACGCGGCCACGAGCGTCTGGCCGGCGCGCGCCGCGCAATGGTTGCTCGACCGCGGGGACTCCTGGGGGGCCGCGTTTCCGTCTTCGCACGTCGCGGCGGCCGTCGTCGCCGCGGTCTGCGCGCTGCGCTACTGGCGGGCCCTCGGCCTGGTGCTCGCGCCGCTCACGCTGGGGTTGGTGCTGTCGGTCGTGTACGGCCAGTTCCACTACGCGGTGGATGCGGTGGCGGGGCTCGTCGTGGCGGCCGCCGTGCTCGCCTCGCAGTACATCTACGGTGCGGCGCCCGCCGCTGCGCCGGCGCCCGTCGCCGAGCGGGAGCTGGAGACCGGCCCCGCTTAGGCCTCGAGCCGCGCCGCGCGCGACGCGACGGTGTCGAGGTCTCCCCCGAGTGCGTCCATCCGACCCTGGAACCGGCAATCGATGACGAGGAGTCCGACGACGTAGGCCGCGAGATTGACGAAAAAGATCACCGTGAAAACGAGCGGATACGGAAGCCAGAGGCCGAAGTAGAGCGCGAAGCGTTTCACCCCCGGGTCGAGCTTCGAACGGTCCGAGATGCTCGTCATGAGCAGGATTGCCGCGACAGCGAGCAACACCAGCGGCCAGGGCACCAGCCCGGCCCAGCCACAACCGGCGAAGATCGCAGCCTCAGACAGACGATCCACCACCGTGTCGAGCCGCCGTCCCGCCTCCGACGCGAGGCCGTACCGCCGTGCGATGCCGCCGTCGACGCCGTCGAGTACCTGCCCGAACGCCATCAACCCGAGCCCCCAGCCCAATCGGCCGGTCGCGATCGCCACGCCGGCCGCGAGGCTCGCGACGAGCGCCGCCCACGTCACCTGTGCCGGCGACAATCCGAGCGTGATATGGCAGAAGCGCAGCACGGGCCGGATCGCCCGGTCGAGAGCGCGGCCGATGGCCGGGGCGAAGTCATACATGATGCTGGACCCAGTACAGCACAACGTTCGCGACCAGCAGCGCGGTGAAGAGGACGCCCTCCTTCACCTTGTCGGGGATCCGCGTCAACCACCCGCGCGTGACGAGCGGCGTGTACGGGTAAAACGGCATCTTTTCGAAACGGACGCTGTAATCCATCGCCACGTGGATCGCGAAGAACACGATCGGCACCACGCTGCCGAGAAACACACAGAGCGGCACGATCCAGAGCAGCGCGACCGGCTCCTGCAGCGAAGACCGCCAGTAGTAGCCACGCTTGTCTCGCAGACCGACCGCCTTGAGATAGAACGGCGCCTTCACCGCATGGTCGACGTCGACGCCCATGCCGAACGCGTAGGCGAGCACCAGGTCCCGCCCCTCGAGGCCCATCGCCTCGACGCCCAGCCTCGTCGCGAGAAAGTGCGTGACGATCGTCACGGAGCCGCCGCGCGCTGTGGCGCTCGCCGACCCGAAAACCACACCAGAGCGAGCCCTCCCCCGATCCAGGCGAGATCCCGCAGCCGGCTCACGATAGCGGTGTACACGCCCAGGGCCGGATCGAGCCCGAGGAGCTGAAACACGAGGTACAGCGAGCCCTCCTTGGTCCCGACCTCGAACGGCACGACGAAGATGACGTTCTGGACGAGCGAGGTAAGACCGCCGATGACGTACGCTTGGGCAAACGTCATATTCAGGCCCGCCCCCATCGCGATCAGCACGTACTCGATCATGAAGATGGACCGGCTGAGGTACTCCAACGCGAGAGCCTGGAAGAACCGCCGCGGCCGCCGACGATAGAAATCGGTGATCTGCTCATCCATCTGCGCCAGCGTGGCCCGCCTGGGCTCGAGGCGGCGCGCCACGCGGTTCAGGAGCGGGATCCGGTGCATGAGGTCGAGCAGTCGCTCGAGTCCCCCGTGCCGGTGACCCGTCAACAGGAGCAGAACCAGCGCGGCCAGCACCACGAACCCGAGCGCCAGACTCGCGACGATCGCCGGATTGCGCGGGAGCAACGCGAAACCCAGCGCGACGGCCGTCAGGAAACTGAGCAGCATTCCCAGCGTGTGGAGCATCTGGTAGATGACGACCGAGCCGGCCGCCCGCTGCAGGCCCAGCCACGGCGCGACGGCGGCGATCTTGAACGGCTCCCCGCCCACGTTCACCATCGGTGTCATGTAGTTGAGCGAGAAGCCGGCGACGATGATCGCGTAGGACCGCCAGAACGGCGGGTGGCTCGGCTCGTCGGCCATGGTCAGCCACCACGCCCACGCGTTGCACAGGTACACCACGCCGTACAGGAGGAAAATCGGCACGAACAGCCAGCCGGTACGCAGCGCGTCGGCGAGCAGCTTGTCCACGCCGATGCGCGCCACCAAATAAGCGAACACCGCCGCGCCCGCGACGAACAGCAGCAGCTGGAGCCTGCGGCTCACGCGCCGCCGGGGATCGGGACGGTGGCTCCGCTCCGCGCCGCGGCGTACGCCTGCTCGACCACGCTCGCGACGCGCCCGATATCCTCCAGGAAAGGCCGCGCCGCCGCTCCCGGCTCGCCGCGGTCGAGCGCGGCCACGAAGGACTCGAACAGACCCGCGAACCAGCGGTGGTACGCCGTCTTCTCGAGCTCGGCCGAGACATCGTGTCGCTCGACGACGCCCGCCCGCTCGAGGCGCAGTTCCGCACCGGTCCAGTCGATTGAGCCCTCATCGCCGACGAAGCGCAGGCGATTCTCGCGCCCCCGCGCGGCCCACGTGAAGAACATGGTCACGAGACGGCCCGGGTACTCGAGGCGCAGCGACGCGGTGTCTTCCACGTCGTAGGCCGTGTGCCGCAACCGCCCGGTCCAGGCGCTCACGGCGCTCGGCAGGCCGGCGATGTCGAGCAGCTGATACACGAAGTGGGTGCCGTGGTCGAGCAGGACTCCGCCCCGGCCCGCGGCGCTGGTGCCACGCCACGGCGTGCCCGCCGCGCCGCGACCCGGGTCGGCGGCGGGCCGGTAGACCGCGAACTCCGCCAGATGCCAATCGCCGATGGCACCAGCCGCCAGCCACTCCTTCACGCGTCTCCACACCGGGTTGAACCGGTATTGGTGGCACGGCAAGACGATACGCCCGCTCAGGCGTGCCGCCGCGGCGATGCGATCCGCCTCGGCCCGGCTCAGCGCCACGGGCTTCTCGCAGATGACGTGATACCCCTGCTCAAGCCCCCACAGGGTGAGCTCCAGGTGGGAAGCGGTCGGCGTGCAGATGTCGATGAAGTCGAGGGGGGCGAGCTCGCGCAGCTGCTCCCTGCCGGAGAGGAGCGGGATCGCGTCTACGGGCGAAAGGCCCGTCGCGTTGTCCACCAGCGCCACGATGTCGACGCGGCGGCGGAGGCCGGCGGCCCCGCGCAGGGCGGGCAGATGGGACTGCCGCGCGATGCCGCCCGCCCCGATGACGGCGCCGCGGTACCGCTTCGGCTCAACTGACGCGGGCGTAGGCATCGCGCTCAGCATCGACCAGCTCGCTCAGGGCCGTGGCGTTCCACTCGTGAATCCAGAGCAGGACGAGCAGCAGTACGCTCATCCACACGGCCTCGAGCCACAGGAAGGCAGACACGTGCGCCGCGACCCCCGCACACGCAAGCAGCACGAAGCGGATGTTCTGGCCGAGCCAGGTGTACAGCGGCAGTACGCCCTCCTGGCGCGCACGGTACTCGGCCCGGAACCCGTCCGTCACGCCCCGGAGCCGCAGCAGGCGGACGAGCCGCGCCGACCGCGGAAACAGCTGCACCTGTCGCACCACGTAGTCGCGGTACACCCGCGCACCGAACCGCTCCAGCAGCGTTCCCGCCCGCGGCCGTTCGAGGTCCTCCGGCAGGTCCAACTCTCCCTTGTTGCCCACGCCGATCGAGAGAAACGCGTTCCGCACGAAGTCCACCGCGGCACTCTGGTACGTGTGGGCCAGCCCCGCCGCCATGCCCAGGAGAAAAGCCCCCGGCCACCAGAACCCCGACTGAATGAGCCGGTAGATGAGGTGAAAGTAGAGATTCATGAACCGCAGGCTGTCGCTCATGCCGTCGAGCGTGCGACCGAGGCGCGTGGAGGTGCCGCGCAGCCGCGCGAGCTGGCCGTCCGCCGAATCGAAGATGTCCGAAACGATGAACAGCACGAACCCGATGAGGTTTGTCCAAGGATCCCGATACGCGAACAGGTGGCCGGCCACGAGCCCGATCACGAGCGACCACAGCGTGACCTGATCCGCGGAGATTCCGGTCCCTTGCAGCGCCCGCGCGATCCGGATGCCGATGGGCCGGAAGAAGTGGAGGTCCGCCCACTCCTCGACGGCGCGCCCCTTATGCAACAAGTCGTTCTGCGGCTTCACCGAGTACGTCCTTCATGATGGCGAGGGCCCCCATCGCCTGCTCCTCGTCGATGACGAGCGGCGGATTGATGCGGACCTCGGGATTGTAGATCATGGCGAGCACGCCCCGGGAGAGCAAAGTGTCGAAAATCCCGCGCGCCGTCTTCTTGTCGAGCAGGCGGCGCGTCCCCGGTACCACGAGATCCATGCCCAGCAAGAGCCCGCGCCCGCGCACGTCCGACACGATCGCCAACTCCGATTCCCAGCGCTGCATCTCCGCCAGCATCGTGGCGCCGAGGCGCCGCGCGTGCTCCACGAGATCATCCTCGATGATCGTCTCGATCGTGGCGCGGGCCGCCGCCGCGGCGAGCGGGTTACCGCCGTAGGACGACGAGCTGCCGCTGGGATTGGCCCAGGGCTGCGAAAACGCGATCTGCTCGCGGGCAATGACCCCGCTCATCGGGAAACCGCCCCCGAAGCCCTTCCCCACCGTGAGAATGTCCGGCAGCACTGCTTCGTGCTCGATGGCGAACATCTTGCCCGTGCGCCCGAACCCCGTGATCATCTCGTCGCAGATCAGGAGCGCACCCAGCTCGTCGGCCAGCTCCCGCAGCAGCTTCAGGTAGCCCGGCGGCGGCACCACGTTTCCCGCGGTGCCCTGGATCGGCTCGACGATGATCGCCGCCACGTCCTTCGTCGTCTCGAGCTCGATCTTCTTGCGGAGAAAGTCCACGCAGTGCCACTCGCAGGACGGGAACGTCTTGTCGAAGGCGCAGCGCGCGCACGACGCGTACGGCGAGAGATACGCGCCTGGCATGAGCGGACCGAGCGCGTGCTTGAAGCTCGATCCGAGCAGCGGCAGGACGCCGCCCGTCTTCCCGTGAAACCCGCCCCAGAACCCGATGGCTTCGGTGTGGCCGGTGCGCGACTTGGCGAGTCGCAGCGCCGCCTCGACCGCTTCCGCGCCGCTCGAGTAAAACTGGGTCCGATTCAGGTCGCCCGGCGTGAGCGCGGCGATCAACTTCACGAGCGCCGCCCGGTGCTCGGTGGTGAAGCTGCCGACGTGCACCCGGGCGATCTGCCGCTGCATCGCCGCGACATAGCGGGGATGGGCGTACCCGATGCTCGCCACGCCCACGCCCGCCAGCAAGTCGACGTAGCGGTTGCCGTCCACGTCGTATAGGATCGCGCCCTCGCCGCGGTCGATCGAGAGCTGGCTGAACAGCGCCACACTCTGCGTGCCCGGGGCCAGGAACAGTGCCTCCGCGTCGAACAGGGCCTTGGACTTGGGACCAGGAAGCTGGATGCTGCGTAGGGTGTGCGTCACGAGTGTTTCCGATGCGCAAAGCGATGAGTGATGTAGGCCGCGATCGCCCGCGCCGCGTCGTCGCGGAACGGCGCGAAACTCGGCCAGTCGTTGATGTCGATCAGGACGGGACGATCGGGCTCCGGAAACGCCACATCGCCCCCGAACACCTCGAGCCCGAGGATCGCCGCGGCCTCGAAGGCGAGCGCCTTGAGGCGGTTCTCGTCGATCTTGGGCCGTTCCCCCGCGAACCCGGCATCCGCGCCGTACCAGTTGAAGAACCGGCCGTCGGTCACGCCGTAGAACTTCACCACCAGCCCGGGCACGTGCTCCTGCAACGCCACCCAGGGGATCCCGCGCCCCGTGAAGGCGCGCAATGCCTCCGCCATGTGCTCGAGCGACGTGGAGAGCACGTCCTCCGGTCGTTCGGCATGCACGTCGCCGCGCTTGATCCAGATCTTCTGGTGATCCGGGCTGAGCGCCCGCAGCTGCTCGGCCGGCGGGAGCGGGGCGGAGCTCGCGTGGATCAGCGTGCGCGGAAACGCCAGTGTGCTGTCGCTCAGACGCTTCACCAGACGGTAGCGGTGGCAGTTGAGCGCGCTGGAAGGACGGTTCACCACCACAATGCCGTCGGACTCGAGCGGCATCAGCTGCTCGGCCGCGAGCGACCCCTGGCACATGTTCAGGTACAGTTCCGCGGCCGGGAGCCGGCCGTGCTCGACCTCGAGCTCGGTCGTCTTGATCGTCCGCCAGCCCTGGGCCTCGAGCCGCCCCACCGTCGCATCCAGGATGGCGGTGTCGTTCACGCGGTGCTGCTGCGGTGAGTACGATGGGCTGCGGTAGATCGCGACCAGTTGCGCCAAGGCTTACCTTTCGCGCGCGGCGAGCCACGCGTTCGCAGTGTGGAGATCCGATGGCCGATCGATGTCGATGATGCGTGGCACTTCCACAGCCGCCACGCGCCGCCGGTCCGCCACCATTGCTTTGAGGAAGCCACGCATCTTGTGCCTGCCGCGGGAAACGGCGTCTGCGGCGGCGCGGCGGGCCCCGGCGCTCAAGCCGTAGACACCGCCGGTGACGCACGGGGGCTGGAGCGGCTCGTCGCTCACGGCCTGGACGTCCCCATCCCCGCCCCGGGTCACGTACACAGGAGACTCATCGTCCACGTACGGCGTCACCGCCAGCACCACGTCGGCGCCCTCCGTCAAGAGACGCTCGGCCGCCTGGTACACCGCCCGCCAATCCGCCGGCCGCATCACCGTATCGACCATGCTGCAAAACACAGGTCCGGGTGGGACCGCTTGCAGCCCCTCGACCAGCGTGTGCAGCGACGAGGGAGTGCGACACGCCACCACCGTAAGGGGAGGGCCGAAGCGCTTCCCGTCAAGCAAGCGCTGCACGCCGGGAAAATCGGCCCGCACGGCGCAGGTGAGGCTGGCGCAGCCCAACCCGGCAAACGTCTCCAGTAGCCCCACAATCTGGGGCCGGCCAGCCACCTCGACGAGCGGTTTGGGCACGGGGATTCCGCCGGCGGCGAGCCGCGATCCCTCTCCACCCGCCAGAATCAGTCCGTGCACGTCAGCCGAGCACCCTTTCGATCTCCGGCAAGCGTTGGATCCGGGCGGTCGGCAGGAGCCCGGGGGGCGCGGCCCGCTCCGGTGGCGCGAGCCAACACGTGCGCATCCCGAGGACGGCGGCGCCGCGGATGTCCGCTTCGAAGTTGTCGCCCACCATCCAGGCACCCGCCGCCGAAACCCCCAGCGCGGCCAGCGTGTGGGTGAAGATCCGAGCGTCGGGCTTGCTCGATCCGACGAGCGCGGAGTCGCTCACGGTGTCGAACAATCTCGCCAGGCCGAGCTCATCCAAACAAGGCTGCAGGTTCCCGGTGAAGTTGGACACGATCCCGAGCCGATAACGCTGCGCGAGACGCTCGAGCACCGGCAGATTCCTGGTCACCACGGCGACGGCCTCGCCGTGGAGTCGCCGGGCGATGGCGGCAGCGTCCACGTGGTCGGGCAGCCGCGTCACCAGCAGGCGGGCTTGGGCTTCGATCACGGCTCGAAAGCCGAGCGTGCGAATGTCGGGCAGGCGCGCCATCGCCTCATCCGACCCCTTGAAGATCGGTTCGAACGTCGCGAAATCGAGCGTGCCGCCGGCCGCGCGATAGGCGGCGTAAAAGCGCGGACTCCAGTGCACGCCGTCCGAGTCCAGCGTGCCGCCGAAGTCGAACAGCACGACCTCGGTCGGTGGTTTAGGGGCGGACGTGTGCGGCGTGCTCGTGCGCGCCCATCTTCATGGGCATGGACATCGGCTTGCCTCCCATGTCCATCATGTCGTGGCCGCCGGCGAGCCGCATGTAATGGCGGTAGTCCTGGTGGTAGAGTGAATCGTTGGCATCGGCGGCGGGCCAATGTACCCCGCGGTCGGGAACGAACAAGCCGCCGATCACGCCCATACCGCCGTCCGGGATCGGCTCACCGGTGGGATTGTCGTAGGATACGGTGATGCGGTAGCGGTGATCGGGGACGATGTGGACGCCAAGACGCGTCCACCCGTACAGCATGGAGATCGGAACCGACTCGATGTGCCCGCCGGCGTCCGCGACGGGCGCGGTCCGGTAGATGGACTGCCCGGTCGTGACGTCCACGAATTCGATCAACCGCCCATAGTCGTGCATATGCCCGCCCAGGCCGACGATCTTGCCCGCGACCGTGGGGCTGCCTTCGTACGAACGGCTCGAGCGGCCGGCGGGCAGCGTGAACGACTTGTCTCCGACCGGGAAGGCCACGTCTATCTGCCATGGTGACGCGTGGAACAGCGGCCACGGCCGGCCGCCGGGCGTGAAGTTCATCACCAGCCGCACCCGGGCCTGGCGATAGGCGGTTGCCGTCAGATTCTCCACCATCGCGTTCGCGACCACGTGCTTCCCGCGCTCGAGCGGCAGCCCGAACAGGAGCCACGGCAGACGGATGGATCCCGTCTCGTGTCCCGCCGCCAGCAGGCGGCGGGAGATCGGCAGAAACAGCTCGCGGTGATCGGGATCGATGAGATTGAAGTGATGAAGCAACTCGTCCGGGAGCTTCGTGCCGGCCGAGTCCACGATCTCAACACGAAATCCGTAGATCGATCCCGTCTCCGGGATGTCGAGGGTCGCGACCGGCGGCTGCGCGATCGCGTGGTGCGGTGTCCGCGCGGGCAAGTCCACCGGCGCGAGGTCGATCACCAAGACGTCGGCGCGGTCGTCGACGAAAATGCCGGCGCCCGCGACGTCGCCCGGCGGCGCCGGACGGCGGTCATCGCCCGCCCCGAGCGCGAGCAGCAGGGCGAGCGGCAGAGCAAAGGAGGCTTTCACAGCGGCGAATTGTAACGGGACGCGCGTGATCCAGACAAGACGCGTGCCCGTCCCAATGCGCCGTCAAGTGGTCAGGATGAACCAATCCATGCTCACGCCGACAAGCCAGTGCAGCAGCGCGACATACCACAGCGACCCGAGCCGCAGGTCCACCGCGCCGAAGACGATACCTGCGGGCGCCGCAGCAACGGTTTCGTTGATCGCCCGACCGAAATGCGCGGCCACCGACAACGCCGTCTGCACGAGATTGGAGGACGCGCCGCCGAGCGTGCGCTGCAACCCGAAGAGCAGGACGCCGCGGAACAGCACTTCCCACGACCCGAAATAGAGAAACTGCAGCGCGGCGTAGCGGGCGAAGACATGCGGCTCGGCCGTGAGCGCGGCGTCCAGGGGATACACCGAGCGGATCGCCGGGGACAGCGCCGCGATGCGGCCCGCCAGCACGGCGAGCGGCATGCCGGCGGCCAGCCAAGCGAGCCCCGCCCGCCAGCGGCCGAGCCCCAGCCCGAGCTCACCGAGGGAGAGCCCCGTGAGCCGGCGCGCCGCGGCGACGGGAAGCACGGCCAGCAAGATCACGGACGCCGCAAAGTGGAGCGACGGGGGAAGCGGGGCCGCCGTGAGCGCATGCCAGCCGCGCGACGGCGAGTATACGCCCACCGCGTCGGCGCGCGCGAAGTAGTAAAAGCACACGAGCGCGAGCGTCGCCACGCCGAGCAGCGCCTCAGGGCGCCGGTACTGCCATGTCAGGCGGCGGCTTGCCACGCGCGGCCCTCCCGCAGCCAGGCGACGGTTTCCGCAATGCCGGTCCGGGCCGGCCGCGGAGCATAGCCGAGCTCGCGCCGCGCGGGCTCGCTGTCGGCGGGCCGGTCCTCGAGGAAAACGCGGATCCAGCCCGGAGTGATCGGCGCCGCGCCGCCCACCCGTCCCCACAGAAGCCCGAGGTACCCGGCCGCGAGCGCCGCCAACCGCGGCAGCGCCACCACGCGCCGCTCGACGCCCGAGACCTGACCGACGAGAGCGAGAAACTCGCGGAACGACAGGTTCTCGCCGCCCAGCACGTAGTGAGCGCCCGGCCGCCCGGCGCGCGCCGCGTGCCGGATGCCCTGCGCCACGTCGGCGGCGTGGACATAGCTGCCCAGCACGTCGCCGTCGTCCAAGCGGATGCGGAACCGACCGCGCAGGTACAGGGCCACCACCCGCGTCAGGGCGTTGGCGTCGTTGCACGGCCCCGGACCGTACACGCGCGCAGGATGGACGATCACGGCGTGCCGGCCCGCCGCGGCGTATGACGCGACGAGCGCATCTCCCGCGCGCTTCGACCGCTCGTACGGCGTGGGGCCGCACGCGAGTCCCGCCACCGGCGCGGGCCGACAGGGCGGGAGCGTCAGGATCGTGGACACGTGCACGAGGCGCTCCACGTCCAGCCGATAGGCCGCCTCGAGCAACTGTTCCACCGCGGTGACGTTCACGGCGGTGAACTCAGTGGGATCGCGCGACCACGCACGGGCGCAGGCGGCCAGGTGCAGCACGGTATGGGCGCCCCGCACCGCGCTGCCCAGCGTGGCGTGATCGCGCACGTCGCCTGCCACCACCTGCACGCGGGCTCGCACTTCGGGTGACAACAAGTCGGGACGCCGCACCAGTACGCGCGTGGTGACGCCTGCGGCGACCAGTTGTCGCACCAGGTAGCTGCCGATGAACCCGGTGGCACCGGTGACCAGCGTGACGGCGCTCATCGGCCCTCCACCAATGCGAAGCGGGGCAGGATCGGCGCTGGAACCCGCTGCACGTCGCCGAGCCACCGGCTCAACGCCGGCGCGACGCCCGCCTGCAGCAGCAGACCCAGGCCGAGCCCCGAGAGGGCGTCGATCGGAAAATGATTCTGGGTGTAGACGGTCGAGATGAGCACGCCGATCGCTTCCGCCCAAAGGAGGCTCGACACCCAGCGAGGGAGCCAGCGGGAGCCGATGTACGCGATCGTGATCGCTCCCGCGACGTGCGAGCTGGGAAACGCACATCCCGGCGAATCGCCCGCGCCGAGCGTGGTGCGGACGAGCTGGAAGAAGAATCCGTCCGTGAGCGGGCCGGCGTAGCGGGGCAGCGTGAGGCCGGGTCCGTACACCGGGTACAGGATGTAGATGACGAAGCACGTGAGGTACGTGAGCATCATGCGGAACACCATGTCGCG